>NZ_JBICRM010000008.1:0-374590 GCF_043197025.1 Nonomuraea marmarensis | reverse complement strand
CACCGACACCACGCGCTCCAGTTCTACGGCCGGGTGAGGGGAAACCGGCTGCAGAAGGCATCATCGCGACACATCAGCAGAAGATCACGGACCTCGACGTGTGTCCCTCGAATTGGCCACCAGGGTCCCGTCGCCCACCAAAACCGCCAGTAGGCCGCGGACAAGCGTGACCCAGCGTCCAGCATCATGTCGGGATCGTCCGGTGCCGGGCGCCGTCACGACAGCTTTTAGGTCAGTGCTACATACTCGGGACCATGGCCCTGAGGATCGATCTCGGCGTGGCCGAGCTGGCGGCGACGCGATTCGCGATCTCGCCACTGTCCGAGACGGTGTCCAGCCTGCAGCAGCTGGCCGGTCGTGATCGGCACCCGATCAACCTGCGGTGGCAACGGTGGGCGGCGGACGAGCTCGACAGGCAGCCACTCGACCTCTCGCGTACCTGGCCACTGCTCGTGAGCGACCGGCCCAACTGGCCGGAGTTCCTCGTCCCGGCCCCACTCGGCGCAGCGGCATCCATCGAGGACGATCTGGCGGCGTTGCAGAGGACAACCGCTCGTCAAGTACGGACCAGCCTCCGGCGCGTGTTCGGCGAACAACCCCCCGACGCCGTCGCCGCGCTCGCCGAGCAACCGGCGCCGGGCCTGCGTGCGATCGCCGCCGAACTACGTGCGGCACACGACCGGCTCATCGCGCCGCACTGGTCACGGATCCGGGCCGTACTCGACGCGGACGTCATCTACCGCGCCAAGCAGTTGGCCGCGGGCGGTGCCGAGAAGTTGTTCGCCGACCTGCACCCGGATCTGCACTGGCGCGATGGCCGGCTGCTGCTGGGGGGAGAGCGCTGGCGGGCCGACCTCCTCGTCAATCGCGGTCCGGGCGGGCTGGTCCTCATGCCCGTCGCTCTCGGCTCGCCGTACGTACTGATCAAGAAGAGCACCTCCACGCAGACCACCGTGCGCTATCCGGCGCGGGGCATCGGTGCCTTGTGGACCGCGGGAACGCAGGCACCCGCGGGCGGCGCGGTGCGGTTGCTCGGCCGGGCGCGGGCCGAACTGCTGGAGGCTCTGCGGTCCCCCGCAACGACGACGGACCTGGCGCGTGCGCTGGGCGTCACGCCCAGTGCAGTGTCGCAGCACCTCGGCGTGCTGCGCGAGACCGGGCTGGTCGCGCGCGAGCGATCCGGGCGCAACGTCCTGTACATGACAACTGCCCTCGGAGCGTCCTTGATCGGGACCGTCGACGCGCGTGAACATTGACCCCGAGGCGACTGTTCGATTGACGCAGATCAGCCGTTCGACCCGTACGAGGCACAGCGCCCCCGCCGCGGCTCCGCGTGCGGACATCGATGGCCGGGCCATGCACTCCATGGCCAAGCCGCAGGCGCGTAGCCGCCCGCCCTCGGGAACCATCAGGGAGGGCTCGGCGTGGTTCCATTCCAGGTGTACCGGGTCATCGACCAGACTGGACGGATGACCGAGCTCGTCATCGTCCGCAATCCGGATCCGGATTCACGGCTGCCGTACCTGGTCAGGCTGCCTCTCGGCCCCGACGGGCTGATCTTGCGCGCTGGTGGGACGTGGCCGAGGGAAAAGGCGATCTACTGCCATCCCTCCGGCCCGGACGAGTGGCCGCACGACCCCGAGGAGGTCGAACGGGTCCCCGTCCGCTCCTGCGTACGGCGCGGCGCTGCCATCGATCTGGTGCTCGACCGGGCACGCGAGAATCGCTCGCAGATCGTGTTCACCAAGGCCCGTGGCCGGGACGCGATCTTCTGGCAGACGGCCCGCGTCCGCAAGCAGGCTCGCCCGAACGTGACCACCCCGACCGCCCGCGCCTCCGGCGTGACCGCGCTGCCCATCGTGATCGACAGCGGCGAACGGTACGCCTACCGCTTCCCCCGCCAGCAGGTCGAAACCGTCAAACGACGTCTGACCTGCGGCGACTACGCTGTGGAGGCCGGCGGCCGGATCCAGGCAGCGGTGGAACGCAAAAGCCTGCAGGACCTGGTCGCCAGCCTGCTCAACACCCGCCTGAAGTACCAGCTCACCGAGCTGGCCACCCTCCCGCACGCCGCGGTGGTGGTCGAGGACCGCTACTCCCAGGTCTTCAAGCTCGAACATGTACGCCCCGCCGTCGTGGCCGACGCGATCGCCGAACTCCAGGTGGCCTTCCCCACGGTGCCCATCATGTTCTGCGAGACCCGCAAGCTGGCCGAGGAGTGGACCTACCGCTTCCTCGCCGCCGCCTACACCGTCGCCGACCACGCCGACCACGACCAGCCGACGGCAGAGGCCACCTCGGCGCCCGAGGCGACCACCGCCGAAGTCAGGAAATGGGCCCGCGGCCATGGCTTCGAAGTGCCCGATCGGGGACGGCTAAGCTCAGAGGTCCTGACGGCCTACCGCCACGCCCACGAATAGGCGACCCGTCACCCCTTCGAAGCACAAGCCGTACGGCGTCAGGCGAAACCGCGTTTCCCGTCCGGCTACGCGGCGTGGGCTTCGAACCAGAGCGACCCGAGATCATGACCCGGCTGAGACGAACATCGGCGTCCACCGGCGCATCTGCCTGCTCATCCACTTGACCGAGCGTACGCCTTGTCCGGATGTGGACACAGTTGTCAACCCAGCGTCCGCATGCCCCGTCTCCTCTGGTGCATCATCTGCCGCAAGGGAGTCGCCGTGCGCGTCGAACTGGTCGTCTCAGCCGTCCTCGTCTTCTCGCACGCGGCCGCCCCCGCCGCGCACGAGGTCGCGAGCGCCGTGGGGTACATGTGCGAAACGAAGGCCACCGGCGAGAAGCAGACCATCCAGGTCGACGTCGAGCTGACGGTGCCCACGGACGCCGAGGTGGCTGTGGAGATGACGATCGGGTGGCGCGGTTCGTACGTCGAAGGCGAGGAGTTGCTTGCGCCCGCCACGGGCCTGGATGGCGACATCAACCTGTACGCCTACGCGGGCATAAGCTCGATCGACCAGTTGACTTCGGCCACCGGAGTGGGCCAACTCGGCACGATCACCCCGGGGGCGCCCATCCCGCTCCCCGAGGAGACGGTCAACCTGAAGACGACCCCACGGAGGCCGGGCGAAGGCACGGTGCACGCGGCCGCGATCAACTTCGGCCCCCGCCCCCAGGAAATCGTGATCGAGTGCGAGGTCCTGGACACGCCCGCCCGGACGGAGTACCCCCTCGCCATCCCCGGAACCGGCCAGACAGGCAGCCCCAGTCCCGAGACCAGCACGACAGAGACCACCGACCCCGAAACCGCGAGCCCCGAACCGACTCACACCGTCACGACGACCACCACCCGAACCCCTGCGGGAGGCGTCGCGACCGGAGGCGGTGGTGAGGCCGGGCCCGACGGCCGGATGCTGGTGGCCATGGGCTCCGTGCTCATCCTCGCCTCCGTGACCGGCCTCATCCTGCGCCGTCGCAGGCGTCTAGCGGCTCTGCAGGACCCGATCTGATCGTTTACCGCAGAGGGGCACGAGCTCATCCGCGAGCCGAACGAAGGATCATGCTCGCCGAGTTATGGACGGCTGTAGCCCTCCATCTCCCTGGCGAAGACGGCGTGGGCGTCCAGTATTCGGCGTTCCATCGCCTCGAACGCGACCTCGTCCGCCGAGATGTCCACCCCGGCCCCGGCGATCAGTTCGCGGGCCTGCCGGGCGGAGTCGTCCTGCGCGGCGTTGACCGCCCGGACCAGTTCGTCGGTCAGGTCCTGGCTGGACATGCGCATCACGCGTGGGTTGAGGTCGATCGATTCGATCCGGCCGGAGTTGTCGGCGTACACAATGATCTGCCCGTCCGCCGCCGTCCCCGTGCCGCGGATCGTGTTGAGCTCGTCCTGGAGGCCGGCGAGGCGGCGCAGCGTCTGCTCGGCCTCCCGGGCGGTGCGCTCCAGGTCCACCTCGCCACTGGGATCGACCACCATGCGCCCCTTATGTACCAATTGTAACGTCGATCACTCCTGACTCCCGACAAAATACTAGATATCCTCATCCTGCGTTAAGCCGGTGTTTCGCAGCTTGCAAGCAACGAGCGAAGGAGAGGTTATGGCGCAGGACATTCACGTCACTTCCCAGACCATCGCCGACATCCAGCGGAACCTCCACGAAAAGGTCATCCCCAGCCTTGAACGGCTCAAGACGTCCGTTGACAGCACCGACGTCCCCTTCCCCGGCTTCGGCAGCCTCGGATTCGTCCTGATCGGCAAGTACGACGGCGTCCGCGACGACGTCAAGGGCTACACCCAGGACGCCATCGACGCCGTCTCCAAGTGGATCGACGATCTGGAGACGGTCAAGAAGAACTGGCGAGCGGCCGAGGACGCCAGCACCGTCGTCTACCAGTGACCGCCGACAGGAGGACCTGACCCATGCCCTACGCCGCGCTCCACGCGAAGGCCGCGCTCGACGACCTGAAAGTGGCCGCGAGATCGGCCCCGGGGATCATGGTGGGCGTCACGATCGTCACCACCGCGGTGGCGAACCTCCAGGGCATGGGGGAGGCCAAATCCAACTGGAACTCGCTGGCCAAGGCCCTGGAAGTGGAATACCCGAACATCATCGGCAACGCCGTCTTCCTGTCCAGGTCGGGCTGGATCGCCGACGACCGCGAGGCGTTCCTGCACGCCACCTCCCTGTTCGGCGGCGACCTGCAGAAGCTCAGCGGCCTGTGTTACAACATGGAGTCGCAGGTCGACCAGGTACGCGACCGCTACGCGCTCTACTGGATGGAGATCGGCGCCCTGGCCGCGTCCGTCCTCGGCTACGTCGTCCTCTGCCAGGCCATGAAGCTGACGCCGCACCTGCGCGTCGCGGGCGAGATCCTGCTCACCCGGCTCTCCGTGCTCACCAACGCCATGATCGCCCAGAAGACCAAGCTTCTGTACGGCTTCCTCGCCGTGGCGGGCGCCACACTGGGGACCAGCTCGCAGGCGATGGGCCAGCTGTTCAGCATCCAGCCGTCGGAGGAGGCCGGCATCGACTTCGAGCGCGCCGTCATCGACACATCCCCACCATCCGTCCGGATCGCCCCCAAACGCGAGCTCCCCGCCCGACCGCAACCCCAACCGGAGACCTGACCGGACTGCGCGACCTCGCTCACGGAGGCGGAGCCGGCTCGGCTACGGGATCATCACGTGACCAAAGATCAGGGCCGACGTCCACGGAGGATGCCAGCGATGAATGCTGGTCAGCCCGCACCACGCGCGAGATGTCAGAGCCCGGATACCTCGGTATCCGGGCCCTGCCTCCGCGTCACCGGTGCGTCCCCTGCCACCGGGTGTCGAGCCGGCCGTGCCGCATCCGGCCTACCAAGCGGACGTGCAGCGTCTCCGGCGTGTTGTCGCCCGCGTCCCTGCTGATCGCCACCATGCTGTGCCGTACCGACAGCTCGTTGGCGTTGACCACCATGCCCGGCGCGAGGATCAACTCCACGTTGCCGCCGCTCACCCGCAGCTCGATGACCAGTTCGGGTGCGCTGCGCACCGCGTTGGTCAGGTCCAGCATCACGTCGCACCACGCGGTGCGCAGCGCGAGCCGGTGCGGCAGCGTCCACCGGCCGTCGCGGCGCACCGAGCCGTGCCGTTCCTTGATGGTGAGCAGTTCGGCTGGCGGCTCGGCCGGCGTCCCGGCGAACGGCAGCGTGAGTGCGCCGTCGCCGCCTGGCACCGCGATCAGGTCGGTGATGAGCGGGGTCAGCGCGTCGATGGTGTGGGCGGCCAGCGCCGCGTCCAGTCGCTCGTCGAACTCGACCGGGTCGAGCCGGCCGTCGGCGACGGCGGCGCGCAGCAGTTCGATGACCCCGTCGCGGTCCGTGTCGGACGCGCGCAGCCCAGGTGAACCGGGCGGATCTGCCGGCATTCGGCCTCCTCGGTGGTGAGGTGGTGGCACCGTGCCACCGAAATCGCTGACTGGTCGGTTAAGGGGATAGCTACCTAGGCGGTCCTGCGGCGGTAGGTGTTCATGGCGAAGGCGAACGCGACGATGAGGATGCCGACACACCAGGCGAGGGCGATCCAGATGTCGGTGCCGACCGGCTGCTGGGTGAACAGGTTGCGGATGGCGTTGACGATGGAGGTCACCGGCTGGTACTCGGCGAAGACGCGCACCGGGCCGGGCATGGTGTCGGTGGGCACGAACGCCGAGCTGAGGAACGGCAGGAAGATGAGCGGGTAGGAGAACGCGCTCGCGCCTTCCATGGTCTTGGCGGACAGGCCGGGGATGACGGCGATCCACGTCAGTGCCAGGGTGAACAGGATCAGGATGCCGGCGACCGCGAGCCATGCGGGCGCTCCCGCCGCCGAGCGAAAGCCCATGAGCAGGGCGACGAGCACGACGACCACGAGCGAGATCACATTGGCGACCAGCGAGGTCAGCACGTGCGCCCACAACACGGACGAGCGTGCGATCGGCATCGACTGGAAGCGCTCGAAGATGCCGCCCTTCATATCCATGAACAGCCGGAACGCGGTGTAGGCGATGCCCGAGGCCACCGTGATCAGCAGAATGCCGGGCAGCATGTAGTTCACATACGAATCCGACCCTGTTTTGATCGCGCCGCCGAACACGTAGACGAACATCAGCATCATGGCGATCGGCATGATCGCGGTCGTGATGATGGTGTCCGGGCTGCGCGCGATGTGGCGCAGGGATCGTCCCAGCAGGACGGCGGTGTCTCCGAAGAAATGCTTGCTCATCGTGGTTCCTTAGGCGTTCGTGCCGGCGCTGCGGTCGTCGCCGACGAGGGTGAGGAAGACGTCTTCGAGGGTCGGCTGCTTTTCGACGTATTCGACCTTGGCCGGTGGGAGCAGTTGCTTGAGTTCGGTCAGGGTGCCGTTGACGATGATCCGGCCCTGGTGCAGGATCGCGATCCGGTCGGCGAGTTGCTCGGCCTCGTCCAGGTACTGCGTGGTGAGCAGCACCGTCGTACCGTGGTGGGCGAGTTCCTTGACGGCCTGCCACACCTCGATGCGCGCCTGGGGGTCCAGCCCGGCGGTCGGTTCGTCGAGGAAGACGACCGGCGGATTGCCGATGAGGCTCATCGCGATGTCGAGGCGGCGGCGCATGCCACCCGAATACGTCGACACCTTCCGCGCGCCCGCGTCGGCCAGCGAGAAACGCTCGAGCAGACCATCGGCGATCTTGCCCGCCTCCTTCAGGTGCCGCAACCGGGCAACCAGCACCAGGTTCTCCCGCCCGTTGAGGATCTCATCGACGGCCGCGAACTGCCCCGTCAGGCTGATCGACTCCCGCACGTTCGCCGGTTGCGTGGCGACGTCGAAGCCGTTGACACTGGCCGTGCCCGCGTCGGCCTTGAGCAGCGTGGACAGGATTTTCACGACCGTGGTCTTGCCTGCCCCGTTGGAGCCGAGCAGGGCGAAGATGCTGCCCCGCGCCACGTCGAAGTCCACGCCGCGCAGTACCTGCAGCTCCTTGTACGACTTCTGCAGGCCCTGCACGTGGATCACAGGCCCTCGGACCTTATTGGCTGTCATTCAGATATCCGTTCTCTGTTTGGTCACGGCTTGTCGCCCGTGGCGCGATCGATGGTGTTGGTCAGCCGTTCTCGCTCGCGGCTGATCCACTGACCCGGCGGATGGTTCGCTAGGAATGCCTCGGCGAACTCCACCCAGTCCTGCCCGGCGACTTCGCGGATGGGAGTTCCGTCCGCCGCGCTCTGCTCGACCAAGTCGGCGAGATCTTCCGGCATCGCCGGCAGGCTGTCCGCCTTGGCCGATAGCGCCGCTGTCCTCAATCGGCCCGGTGAGTGTCTCCAGGGCTACTGGTAGCGCCGCTTCGGCTCGCTCGCTCGGCTGATTACGTAGGTGAGCAGCGACAGTGTTTGTCGATGAGTTTGGACAGCGCTGAGGTCTTCGCCTGTCAGTGACGGGTGCCGCCAGCCGCCGAACCCACTAAACGTCTCGACCTCGAATCCCGGGTCCTGTTCGCGCCATGATCGGGGCGTCGGCGGCATCGAGATCGAAGCTCGTGATGTTGGGGCGCTGGCTGGCGTTCCTACGACCTGCCCAGCCCGTCGACCTCAAGCTCGGTTGCTCAGCGAGGGTTCCCCGCGGTCGAGGGCGGCGACCTCTCGGACCGCCTCGGCGATGGCCGGGGCGTCCTTGCGCAGGATGGCGCCGTCAACCGGCATCATGCCGGTCCACTTCGCATTGGTCATGGTTCCTCGTCTCTGTCTTCGTTTCTGTCTTCGTTGTCTTGTGGGTTCGTCGGAGTCGCCGGGCAGAGACCGGGAGCACCATGTCACCGGTGTTGGTGTGCGCGCGCCTTGACGATCTGCTCGGCCTTCTCTGGGGCCGTTGGCGGTGCTCAGCTCGTTGCGCACGTTGCCGGCCATGGCGTTCACGTCGAGCCAGCCGACGGTGCTCTCCCGGATGCCGACCTCGCGGTTTCCGGCGTAGGTGTGGAGGAACACCTCTCCGACCCGGACGGCGCCCGAGGCGGTCTTCGCGGTGAGCGCGCCGTGCGCACGCTCGACGACGATGTCGCCGCTGGGCGAGTTCACCCGGCAGGTCGCCGGTGGCCTCGCCGATTCGGGGTATCCGCCGGAGTTCATTGATGGCCCCGCAAGCGCCGATCGCGCGGACGCGGAGCTCGCCGCTGCCGGTGGAGATGTCGACCGGGCCGCGCCGATGAGCGGGCCGGTGAGGGGCTAGAGTTCAGATTCAAGATGACCGAGGCCGCGCTGGAGGCACCGACCGAGACGGTCGAGGACGTCATCTATCCCGCGGTGCCCGGCGGCTACAAGACTCTGGTGACGCTGCTGCACGAGTAAAGGTCAAGGGATCTTCGTACCGGCAGCACAAGCAGCGCGTGTTCAAGGCCTCCTGCACCAACCACTACCGCACGGGCTTGATTGAGATCATCGAGGCGCTGGAGTTCGGGTCGACCAACACCGTGCATGCGCCGATGATGCAGGCGCTGGCGCTGATCAAGCGGTATAAGGCCGGGTCGACGGGTGTTACTTCTCGGCCGTGCCGGGTTCCCCGCTGATGGACTCCTGATAGAGGTCCGCGTAGGTGCGCGAGTCCTTGACCAGGTCGTCGCAGAAGGCAGCGACGTCGTTGCCGATGAGTTCCAGGACTCCCTTGCCGGCCGCGACGCCCTCCTCGAAGAAATCGACGATCCCTGAGAGCAGGGACCCGCCAAGCAAGTCGATCGGTCCAACCTTGAAGAAGTACCTCTGAATCTCCTTGTAGACGATCTGGTAGTCCGGCGGGAGCGCCTTGACCCGCGCCATGTGCGCCCGCCACTGCTTCTTGCCCTCGATGATGTCTTGGATGCCCACATCAGCCTCCTAGCCGGCCCAATTTCCTTGCGACATTCCTGTTCAACTGCTCGCGCCACCGGTCGCGAAAGCTCCGAGCCCCTTCTCCGCCGGCCAGCGCCGCGCAGAAGCCCCCGATGTCGTCACCCAGCACCTCGTGAATGCTCCGCCCATCGGCCGCTGTCTCCTCGAGCAGCCCCAGAGCACCGTCGAGAATCGGCATCAGGTTTCGACCTGTGAAGTCCCCGTAGGGAAAAAGATGACCTATGATCTCTCCCCACGCCGCCCGGTAGTCGGCCGGCAATGCCTCGGCCCGAACTTCGAACGCCTTCCATTCCCTGGTGAGATCGCTGCCTGTCATGGTTTCCCAGAAGTTCATCTCCCGCCCTCCTTGAGCTTGTCGATCCGTGATGTGATGTACTCCCATTTCGCCCAGAACGTCGCAAGTTCTTCGCGCCCCGCCTCGTTGAGCGCATAGAACTTGCGCGGCGGACCCAGCCCGGACGGTCGTTTCGTCACCTGGACGAGCCCGTTCTTCTCCAGTCGCAACAGGATGGTGTAAACCGTCCCCTCGACGACGTCGGCGAAGCCGAGTTCGTTCAGCCGACGCGTGATGGCGTACCCGTAGGTCTCCTCGCTGCCGATGATTTCAAGCACGCAGCCCTCAAGCGTGCCCTTCAGCATCTCCGTCAGGTCGTCCATCGTGGGTCCTCTTCCGTCCTCCTGGTACTCTGTGGCACCGAGTACCACTACACGGTACCACAGAGTAGTGGACCATGCCCAGCAAGCGGCGAGCACAGACCACGGAAGCGATTCGAATCATCGGCGCCGCACTCGGTGCGCGGCAAGTGAAGGGAACTGGAGGTTGCTTGGCGGCGGGGCGTTGTTGTGCAGGCCGAACGCGATCCATGATCCCTGTTCGAAACCACCGAGCAACCGGCCGGGCAATCGCGCGGCTTTGACCATTCGGCTCGCCCACGAAGAAGCCCCGTGTCTGACGGCCGACCGCTTCGATCAGGACCGTGAATCCGCGGCCCCGCGATACGGTCTCGATTATGTCCGAGCAGACCCCCGCGCTCTTTGATCTACCCGCCCCGGCGATGCCACCCGTGACCGGATCCCCCGACCCAGGTCGTTCCGGGCAGCGTTGGCAGCGGGCGGTGACCGCGCAGGTCGTCGTGCGCGATCTCGCTGTGCTCCGCGATCGAGCGCTGGCCGATTTCGACAGTGGCACCTTCATCGAGATCGGCGACGCCGACAACGATGAGGACCTCCCCGACACCCGGGAGGTGATCGCGTCAACTGCAGAGGGAGCACTCGACTGGTTGCTCGATCCGACAGTCGGCCTGTGGCCGCTGCTGGAAAGCGGCGCGATCCGCCTTGAAGTCGTCGAGCACGCGGTCGACCAGGTAGCCGATCGGGAGTTCCAGGTGTTGTGGTCGGTCCAGCTCCAGCTCGGCGATCTGGCCGCACTTCGGGCCCTAGCCGTACAGAACGCCCCCGAAGCAGCCAACGACATCAACCGGAGCGTGGCCGCCGCGTGGAACCACGCGGCCGACCCAGCAGCCCCTCTGGCGGGAATACCGGCGATCACCTGGACCGTCACCGACATCACCGTCGATCGGGTGACCCGGCGATGAGCGCGACGATGTACGGGCCGGAGATCTGGAAGGCCGACGACATTGGCGAGTGGTCGTACTGGGACCTGTGGTTCTGCACACTCTGTCTGATCGATCACGACGGGAACTGGGACGCCTTGGACCAGGCGATTTGGGAGTCCCACCGCTACATCGGACGCGAGATCCGCGAGGCCAAGTGGAGCCATCTGGTCAATCTGCGGGAACGGCTGGAGCTGGCCGAGCTGACCGCCGCTACGTTGATCGGCACACCCGACAAGCGGACAGCCACCAAAGCCAGGAACAAGCTGATCAAGTCGACGAGTCTGCAGCGGTACACGATCACCGAACCGATGCGGGATCTGCCGTCCGGACGGCTGACCCGCAGGGCCATGTCGGGTTGGTGGGAGAAATTCCCCGTCTCGCCGGGCCCGGCCTACCGACTTCTCGATGCCGGCGTCGACGTGACCGCCTGGCGGTATGCCGAGGACGGATGGCTCGCCGGCGATCTGGCTGACGACATCGTCACACTTGCGGGCAAGCAGGAGAGCGATGCACCGGCGGTGCAGGTCGCGGCGCGGCGAGCCGCGCTCACTCTCCTCCACCAGGCGCAGGCCAACTGCGACGACTCCTACGGCCGCGTCGGCATGATCGTCGAAGGGGCGCTCGACGTGTACGCGAGGACACCGTGGCGACAGGCGGGCCTTGACGCCGGGGTGTTCTGGCGCGACTTCATCGAGATCACCTGCCTGATGTCCAACTACGGCACGCCCAACGCCGAGCTCATGGTCGAGCTGTTCCGGGGAGCGCAGGTCGCCCGGGACATCGACCTGGTCGAGCGGGTGCTGCGTGAGGCGAAGTCCGAGTACCGTGCCGCTCGGATGTCCTGGCATGCCGACACAGCGGGCACATGGCATGCCTGCGTTGCGATGGCCGCCGGCCATGTCCCTGGAGGCCACGGGCGATGAACGTGACCGGGTCCAAGTCCCGGAAGACGTTCCTGACCTACGAGATGCTTGAGCCGGAAAGCTCCTCTTCGTCGTCCCACGACGGGGCCGGGCGCGCCAAGGCCTGATTGACGGCATCCCGATCGAACGGCTCCGATTCCTCGGGATAGTCGGGACTGTAGTCCTCGATCGGGTTGTCGCCACGGCCATCCACGCAGACCGGGACGGTGATCTCCTCGATGAGGACCTTCTCCAGGACTATCTCGTGCCGCCAGCAATCGCCAAGGTCAAAGGTGTACGACAGGGTCGATTTGGGAGCGGGTAGTGCCCGGTTCAGACGGTGCAGGTTCTCGTCCCCGCATTCCTCCAGCCTCATGAAGGGGTCGCTGTAGCGGCGCTTACCGGCCTTGAACACGTGCAGGTGACTGTCAGACCAGCCGAACAGCACCCGGATGATCTGATGGAGTCGGCCCAGTGAGTAGTTCTCCGGCACCAGGACCCGCCGCCATATCCCGGCGGCCAGAGAGATCTTGAGCTGGTAGACAGGGATGCCCGGCGGAGTCTCGGGCAGCGCGGCCAGCAGTCGCGCTGCCTCCGGGTGCCCGCTGTCGCCCACCGCGGCTCGGGGATCGTCACCGGTCATGTCGAGCAGGACGTACCAGGCGTCGACGGGGTCATGCCGTTCCAAGGCGGCCAAGCCGTATTCGGCCCCGATCCACTGCCGATCTCGTCTGGGGAGATCCTCGCCCAGCCACCAGCGGGCATGCGGGCCCAGCATGGGCTGGTCGCGCACGTGCCGCCACAACGGCTCGGAGCTCTCTCCGCGTTCGGCCACCGCGTCGATCGCGCTGATCCGCCCGGCCGGAGAAGCCGCCGCAGCGGCCTCCAACAACTCCAGCAGCCGTTTCCCCAGGTCTGCGTGCGAGCCGTGGTCAGGGATCCGCCATCGCCACAGCAGTTCCGGTACGTCTTCCTCGGCGGACATGGCTACCCGGCGCAGCACCTCGGCCGCGTCCAGGTCTGGCGTGACCGGCAGCGGGATCCGGTCCGCCAGTTCACGGCGGGCATGTTCGCCCAATTCAGTCACGTTCAGTCGGGTGTCCAGCGCGCCGAACTCGCGCAGAATGGTCACGACCCGGTCCACGGGATGCCCGTCGATCAGCCCGGATGCGCGCCAGTCCCAGTCGCGACGCTGCCGCATGACGGCCTCGGCTTCGCGCCGCAGCGCCTGCCCGAGCGGCGGCTCCTCCTCGGCGAGCAGATCGAGCGTCACCTGGCAGCAGATCCGCGGGTCCGCCCCACACGGATCGGTGACCTGCGCCGCGATCACCTGCTCCAGCGCCGCATACCCGCGGGCGGTGTCCAGGTACGGTTCGGGTTCGGAGCGTACGGCACGCGCCCCGCTGACCGTGACCATCTCGGTGGCTACCGCGGTCAGCCATGCCCGAAACACCTCGGGAACATCGCTCAGCCGCCGTACCTTGATCGGACAAGAAACGTTGATGGCCTTCGCGGCATCCGGGACGAGAGTGGGCTTGAGTGCGCCGCCCGGCGTCACCGCACGTCCTTCGCCTACCCAGGCGGCCAGGGCGTGGGCGGCTGCGAACACCGGACTCTCGGCTATGGAGGGCATGACGGCGAGCGTATCGCCTCGCCGATCTCACGTACGCGGCCCGAGACACCCGAAGGCGTAGAGTCAGCAGGTGGCTACCGAAAGCGCGAAATGCAGCAGGTGCGGGCAACCCGCCCGGATTCATCTGAACCCGGTGGGCACGCTGTGCGACGCTTGCTGGAACTCGTGGATGTGTGACCGGACCGGACGTAATCCGCTGCCGCGAGATCGGCAGGCACTATCTCAAGCGCAGCCCATTCAGCGGCAAGCTGACCATCGCCGACCGCGAGGTACGGGGAAGGATCATCTGGCGCAGCCCAGATGAGATGGCCGTGGTCGTCGACGGCCGACAGCTGACCTGGGACGAACTTGGCCAGGCGATCCAGAACGAGGGCTGGAACTTCACGATCACTCTCGACGAGCCGATTGGCATGGTCGACGACTACGACCCCACTCTGGTATTCGGACAGATCGAACCATAGCAGCGGTCGCGCAGCCGCGCTCAACGCCGCCGTTCGAGAGAACCTTCTGCTCGACAATCCGTCCCGCTCCATCGAGCTCCCCCGGCTACCCCCCATGCAGTCGTGTGGACCAGCGACCAGATCGCCGAATGGCAACGCAGCGGCACCCGTCCCCGGGTGGAGATCTGGACCGCTGCCCAGACCGCTACGTTCCTCACCGCGATCAGCGGCCATCGGCTGTATGCCGTCTATCACCTCATCACCCTGCGCGGCCTGCGCCGCGGAGAGGCCGCCGCCGCGTACGACTACGTGGTGTGTGGCCGATGCCACCGCGCCGCATCGGCCACACACCACGTTCACCGATCAGGACCTGTTACAGGTCTTCACGAAGAAGACCGGGCCCCAGTTCACAATGGGCCTCCTGCCGGGCCCGATGCGGCGATCTACGTTCTGATTCCTGTCGAGGAGGCGCACCCACAACGATCCGTGATTGTGCGTGTGGTAGCGCCCCACGAAATCGTGGAGCCTGAACGTGCCGCACCCGAACATCTTGTATGCCCGGTACGTATTCCTGGGCGGATAGTATTGGATGGTGCAGAACGAGTCACCGCAGTTGTTACGCCGGTGAACCCATTTTCCCGCGCGTATGAGGCCCGGACGGGTGTGCGGGAAGTCCGCGTGCCTCACGTCTCCTCCTCTAATGGGTTGGACGTGCGGGGTGCGGACCGCCTGATTTCGCTCGGCCGGCTGCGCCACTGCCGGATACGCTCCGGCCGAAAGAACCGAGACGGCGGCAACTGCCGTCGCCGACGCCAGCGCTCCCCTCAAAAGCTGTCGTCTCGCCTTGATCGCTGTACTGCGCATTGAGCGTACCTCTTTCTTTCTGGCTTACGGACGTCCAGCGTCGTCGCTGGCGAATTTCCTTTTCCTTGAACGTACGAACCCTTCCTCGGCGTCAGCCGATCCCTGCAACAGCCACCTTCGCGACCGTGGAAGCCGCCTTGCAAGAAAGCGCGTCGAGATGGGATGGTGGGATGGGTTTGCGGCCGCTGGCTGCGGTCTTCGCGACCGGCTGGGATGCGGGTGGGACGCCGGAAGCCGAGCTGATACGCAGGTCGCATGGTCGTACAGGGGTCACGTGATGCGATCAAAGGAAACCGAGCGGTTCGCCGCCCGGATAAGAGCACTCAAAGATCGCGCCGAGATCAGCTTCGAAGAGCTGGCGAGGCGCACCGGAGTCAGTAGTTCAAGCCTTCACCGCTACTGCTCAGGAACCAAGATTCCACCCGGCTACGGCGTGGTTCACAGATTCGCGAAGGCATGTGGCGCCAATAACGAGGAACTGCGGGAACTCCATCGATTGTGGGCCCTCGCCGATGCGTCACGATCATCATTGACCGCGCCCGGCGAAATACCAGCGAACGTCACCGACAATGAGCACATCGCAACTTCACCGGCAGCATCCGCGGACGCACCCGTACACCCGCAAAACTCGCACCGCCGTCGCCGGCCGGCGCTCGCGACGGTCACTGTCCTGGCAGCGACAGCCGCAATCGTGATCGCCTCGCTGAATTTCGTTGACGACGGACCGGACACGCCCGTGGTCCCGGACTCCGGCGCCACCGCCCGCATGCGGGTCTTCAACATTGACGAACGCTGCAGGAACCGCGGCGACAGAGTCCCAGGCTGCAGCATCGGCCTGGCGATCAACCCACGGCTGAACTATGACGCCCAGAATGTGGTGAGCCACCGCGTGTGGCATGACGAGACGCTGAAAGCCGACTGCGTTCTCTACGATGGCGACGAGGTCACCGACGAAATCGGCACCAAAAGCACCCGCTGGTACCGCGTTCAACTGAACGACGTACCCCGCGGCCACGCATGGCTGTCCGGTATACGCACCCGCGACAATCCGGCACTGCCGACATGCGCCCCATGACCTCGCCGAGCCGTTCCTGGTCCGGCATAACCGTGGCCGCGTCTCAGCCCAAGCCGGAGCAGGCCCTCCGGACGCCGCCCTCGCTGAAGTCGATCGTGCAGACCCTGACCCACAGCCCCACCTGGACCCAGGCCGGCGGCCCGGGCGCGGGCACCGGCCACGGCGTAATCGGCTTGCTGGTCCCGACTCCGGTGGAAACACGCCCGACCGCAGGTTCGGGTTCGCTCTCCTGTACGTCGGTCTCGATGTGACACATAGGAAAGCCGTCCACTTCCTCGCAGCTTTCCTGATAGGTGGTCACTCGATAGTGCGCGAGGGCGACGCCGCTGGCCCCGTTCCTGACGGTGTCGTGGACGGTGCCGCCGGTGATCACCGCCTGACCGGTCGAGCCGTCCCACTACTTGCGCATCGACCCATCGCTCGTCACCGCGGTCGATATCTACGGAGAATGACTTGGCGGCACCCTGCTAACCTCGCCGCGAAGTTCGGTTGACATGGTGCAGAGAAACTTCGACAAGCGCAAGGTCGAGCCGGGCTCCTGCGGCCGGCCCTACGGCACCCCATGCCAGCACGAGCACGCTTGCGTCAGATGCTCGCTCCTCCGACCTGACCCGGCCCAACGGGCACGGCTTGCCGAGATCCGTGACAACTTGATCGCCCGAATCGCCGAAGCCGAGACGGAAGGCTGGCTCGGCGAAGTCGAAGGACTCCAGGTCAGCCTGGCTGGCGCCGAGGAGAAGCTCCGCCAGCTCGATCGGGGCCACGGGCAGCATACGGCCGTGGACCTTGGCATCCCCACCACGCGCGGTGATCGATGAACCCCACGAAGGTGGGCTGCCGCATGGCCCTCAACCAAGATCGAGAACAAGTTCAAGAAGTGTGCATCAAACGCCCTTCAGAACACGATCAAGTGCCGCCCGGCCTGCAGGTCCCCAGTTCGGCTTGCCGCCGGGAAGGCCCCGATCTCCGTTCTGCCCCATGAGCATCAGGAAGAGGCTCTTCATAGCGGCCAGCCCGCGGGCGCGCCGGATCGCCGCCTCGTCTGCATGCCCGTACATGTCGAAGAACCGTGAGGCCGTGCCCGCGGGTAGCAGCACCCATGCGGCGGCGAGGTCCCACGCCGGATCGCCGGCGAACATGTCACCGAAGTCGATGATGCCCGAGAGCGTTCCGTCCGAGACGACGACGTTCGCGGGATGGAGGTCGCCGTGCACCCACACCGGCGGGCCCTCCCACGCGTGGGCCGCAACGGCGTCGTCCCAGACGTCCCGGACGTCGGCAGCGATGTCGTCGGGGGCAACGGCCTGGAAGAAGTTCTCGAAGCCGTCCGTGCAGTTCCTGGGATGGGCACCGCGGTCCGTAGTGATCGGCGCCTCGGCGGGCGCCTCCACATGGAGCGCCTGGAGGAAGCCCGCCAGCGTGTCGGCCGCGTGGGCGCCGCGGCTGATCGAGCCGTGGTCCAGCGGCTCGCCGGGAACCCACGTCATCACGGTCCAGTGCTTGGGGAAGCGCTCGGACGGTTCGCCGAACCGCACCGGGGTCGGCACCGGGAGCGGCAGGCGCGGGGCCAGCACGGGTAGCCACCGCCGCTCCTTGAGCTGGAGCTCCGGGGTGGGGTCCATGCGCTGCATGCGCACGGCCAACTCGTCCCCGAGGCGCCACATTTGGTTGCCCCAACCGCCCGCCACTTCGCGGATGGCCAGCCCTGCAAGGTCTGGATGTTGCTCCTGCAGCAGGTCGCGGACCAGGTCTGCGGTGATCTCGATCTCGGTGTCGGTCATGCGAAGTCACAGTACTGAGGCGGCAGGCGGAGCGGCTCTCGCTCTCCGGAAGATCTCGCTGTCATTCCTCTGGCATCACCAATTCGGCTTCAGAGAGCTCCAGATCAGAGGCTTTGGGACGGAACGGCCCCATAGTTCAGAGAAACCTCGGCGCCGCCAGGGCCGTTCCAAACCCGAGAAACCCCAGCTCGGCGCACCGAGCTGGGGTTTCTGTGCGGTGCGCCGCCAGGGACTCGAACCCCGGACCCGCTGATTAAGAGTCAGCTGCTCTAACCAACTGAGCTAGCGGCGCGCGCTGAAAGGAATATACCGGTGATCCCCATCCTGGTCGAATCAGTATCAGCCGGACCCATAACGCTAGAATAAAGTTCGGCTACCAGACAGGAGCATCGATGTTCGACTCGCCCGCCGACGTGACGGAGCGGCTCGCCGCCGTGGACTATCTCTCCGACGACGCCATCTCCACCTCGGTGTTCCTGGCCGCCGCGCTGGGCAAGCCGCTGCTGGTCGAAGGCCCGGCAGGGGTGGGGAAGACGCAGCTGGCCAAGGCGGTGGCGATGGCCACGGGCGCCCAGCTGGTCAGGCTGCAGTGCTACGAGGGCCTCGACGAGGCCAGGGCGCTGTACGAGTGGAACTACAAGAAGCAGCTGCTCAGGATCCAGGCCACCAGCGCGGACGACGACATCTTCAGCGAGGAGTTCCTGCTGGAGCGGCCCTTGCTCAAGGCGATCAGGTCCGAGCTCCCGACCGTGCTGCTCATCGACGAGACCGACAAGGCGGACGTCGAGGTCGAAGGGCTGCTGCTGGAGCTGCTGTCCGACTTCCAGGTGACGATCCCGGAGCTGGGGACCATCGCCGCGACGCGCAAGCCGTACGTGGTGCTGACCTCCAACGCGACCCGCGAGTTGTCGGAGGCGCTCAAGCGGCGCTGCCTCTACCTGCACATCGAATACCCGACCCCCGAGCGCGAGCGGGACATCGTGCTCGCCCAGGTGCCGACCATCCGGGCCGACCTGGCCGAGCAACTCGCCAGGACGGTGGCCACGCTCCGGGCGCTGGAGCTGAAGAAGGCGCCGTCGGTGGCCGAGACCGTGGACTGGGCGAACACGCTGCTGGCCCTCGGCCGGGAGGAGCTGGACGAGGCCACGGTGGCCGGGACGCTGGGTGTGGTGCTCAAGCACGCCTCCGACCAGACCCGGGCGATCAAGGAGCTGGGGTTGCCGGATGCCTGAGCGGAGGTCGCTGGTCGACCGGCATGTCGGATTCATCCACGCGCTGCGCGCGGCCGGGGTGCCCGTCTCCCTCGCCGAGGGGCTGGACGCGGCGCGGGCGCTGCGGGTGATCGAGCTGAGCGAGCGGGAGTCGTTGCGCGCCGCCTACGCGGCGACGCTGGTGAAGAAGCCCGCGTACCGGCCGGGGTTCGACGTGCTGTTCGACCTGTGGTTCCCGGCAGCAACCAGCGGAATGTACGCCGAACGCCCGCATAAGCGGATAAATCCGGAACAAGCGGAACTGCCCGAACTCCGCGACCACCTGGCCGAGCTCCTGACCGGCGGCACCGACCAGGAGCTACGCGAGTTCGCCCAGGCGATGGTCGAGCGCTTCGGCCGCCAGCAGGCCGGACCCGGACGCCAGAACTGGTTCTCCTACAGCGTCATGCGCGCTCTCTCCCCCGAGACCCTGATGGCCCGCATCCTCCAGAACGTCCTCGCCGGCCGGGAACGCGGCGGCCTGGCCGAGAAGACTGTACGCCAGCGGGTCAACGCCGGCACCAGGCGCTTCGAGGAGGCGGTCGCCACCGACGTGCGCCGCCGCATCGCCGAGGACTCCGGCATCGAACGCATCGCCCGCTCCGCCGTACGCCCCCCGCTCGACCAGATCGACTTCCTGCGCGTCACGAAGGCCGATCTGGCCAGGCTGCGCAGGGAGGTGTATCCGCTGGCCAGACGCCTGGCCGCGCGGCTGACGATCAAGCACAGGAAGGGCAGGCGCGGCCGGCTCGACTTCCGCAGGACGATGCGGGCCTCGCTGCAGAGCGGCGGCGTGCCGCTGACCACGCACTTCAAGCCGCCCCGCCCGCACAAGCCCGAGCTGGTCATCCTCTGCGACACCAGCGACTCGGTCTCGTCGTTCGCCCATTTCACGCTGCTGCTCACGTACGCGCTGCGGGAGCAGTTCACGAAGGTACGGGCGTTCGGATTCGTGGACACCGTTGACGAGATCACCAGGTTCTTCGTCCCGGGGGCCGACGTGGTCGAGGCCATCACCAGGCTGGCGAACGAGGCCGACATGGTGCGCTTCGGGCGTACCAACTACGGTCATTCCCTGGAGCGCTTCGCCGAGCGGTACGCCGACGCCATCGGCCCCAGGACCTCGCTGCTGATCCTCGGCGACGCCCGCTCCAACTACCAGCCGCCCGCCCTGGACGTGCTCAAATCCCTCGTGTCTCGTTCCCGCCACGCGTACTGGCTCAATCCCGAGCGGACGGCGCAGTGGGACACGGGCGACTCGATCGCGAGCGACTACGGCGCGGTCGTCCCGATGCACGAGTGCCGCAACGTCGCCCAGCTCACCGCGTTCATCGAGACGCTCGCCTAGGCGCGCTGGAGCTCTCTGGCCGCGGTGCGGGCGAGCAGCTCGATCTGCTCGTCGTTCAGCACGCCGCCCTCAGCCGCCTTGATCTGCTTGGCCACCAGCCGCGGCTTGAGCAGCATGAGCCCCTCCGCGACCAGGATGCCGCCCTTGGGCAGTAGCCCGCAGTGCACGGCGAGCATGGGCTTGATCGTCACCGGGACCCTGGTCTCGCGCGACAGCAGCTCGGCGAACGCCTCAGCGGTCTCCACCAGCGGCTTGGCCACCTTGGTGCCATATTTCTCGCCGAAGAACAGCCGCCCGCCGTAGCAGGCGATCTCGGTGTCGGGGCTCCAGGACTCGTTGTCCACGATCCACACGCCGCCGGGACCGATGATCAGATGGTCGATGGAGGCCTGCCCGCGGATGGCCCGGCCGTCCAGGACGGTGTAGCCGAGCCGGCCGAGCGACCTGCGCAACATCCTCCCAGTGATCGCCTCGCCCTGCCGCGCCCCGCGCCAGACCGCCGTCGCATAGAACGAGCGCCAGTCGAGGTACCAGTCTCCCCCGGCCACGATCCCGGCGAACAGCAGGCCGAACAGAGGGGCGGCACCCGTCAGATCGAACCTGAGCGCGAGCGCGGCCCCGATCACGAACGCCACGCCGGCCTTGACGTACCGTGACCTGCGCCGGTTCTGGGCGTCTTCGCGCCAGAATTTCTCGTACCACCACTGCGGGGAAGAGCCTGTGTACTTTTCGTCCTGCTTTACGTAGATAGAGCCACCAGGCACGGCAAACTCCCCGAATGAGTAGTTGTCTTCCAGGATCTGCCACGCCGAAGATCCCTCGCCGGTCAAGAGATACCCATTCCCCAACCAAGGCGAGCCTAAGGTGACGTAATTAGTACCCGCAAGACCATCAAATGACCTCAACCGACCAGTCGGTATGCTAAGGCGGGTGACAAGGGGGACCAAGTGAAAGAAGAACCGGTCAGGCAGCGGCTGCTCGCCGAGGCGACCAGGCTGTTCGCCGAGCGCGGCTTCGAGGGCACCTCGGTGCAGGAGATCGTACTGTCGGCAGGCGTCACCAAGGGCGCCATGTACCACTATTTCGACTCCAAGGACGACCTGCTGCACGAAATCTACGCCCGGGTGCTCCGCATGCAGATGGACCGGCTGGCGCGGATCGCCGACGGCCCCGGCACGCTGAAGCAGCGGCTGCACCGGGCCGCGGCCGACGTCGTGGAGACCACGACCGCGAACCTCGACGACTCCAAGATCTTCTTCAGGTCGATGCACCTGCTGGCCCCGGAGACGCAGAAGTCCGTACGCGCCGAGCGCCGCCGCTACCACGAACGTTTCCGTGACCTCGTGGCCGAGGGGCAGCGCCAGGGCATCCTCAGCGACCGGGTGCCCGCGGAGCTGGTCGTGGACTACTTCTTCGGCTCGGTGCACCACCTGGGCACGTGGTTCCACGCGGAGGGGCCGCTGACCGGCGCCCAGGTGGGCAGGCATTTCGCCGACCTGCTGCTGGCCTCACTCGGGGCCGGGGACGTCGACGAGTGAGGCCAGCGCCGCGCGGTGGTCGCCCGGCGTGCCGAGCGCGATCTCGGTGGCCTTGGCGCGCTTGAGATAGAGATGTACGGGGTGCTCCCACGTCATCCCGATCCCGCCGTGCAACTGCAGGGCCTCCTCGGCGGCGTGCACGGCCACACCGGCGTTCCACGACTGCGCCACGGCGACGGAGACCGGGGAGGGATCGGCAGCGGCGGACCGGGCGGCGGCCCTGGCCCTGACCACGTCCAGCCACAGGTCGGCCAGCCGGTGCTTGATCGCCTGGAAGGAGCCGATCGGCCGGGCGAACTGGTGGCGTTCCCTGACGTAGGCGAGCGTCGTGTCGAGGCACCATTCGGCCACGCCGAGCTGCTCGGACGCCAGCAACCCCGCCCCGTGCCGCAGCACCTCGGACAGGTCGCACGCCCCGATGCGCCGAGCGCTCGCCCGCTCGAACGTGACGGTAGCGACCGGCCGGGTCAGGTCGAGCGACGGCACCACCTCGACGTCACCTTCTCCGGCCTCGTAGAGCTCCCCGTCCACGGGCACCAGCAGCACGTCGGCCACGTCCGCCCCGGCCACGCCGCCGACGCTCCCGGACAGCCGCCCGCCGTCGAGCCGCACAGACTCACCCGGTTTGTACGGGGACGCGGCGAACGGCACGACCAGCGCCGCGGTCTTCCGCCCTTCCGCCAGCTCGCCCAGTAAGGCGTCACCGGTCGGGAGCAGTGCCCGCGTGGCCAGCACCGAGCTGGTGAAGAACGGCACCGGCGCCACTCCCCGGCCCAGCTCCTCCAGCACGACGGCCGCCTCGCTGGCCGACGCGCCCGCGCCGCCGTACTCCTCGGAGATGAGCAGCCCGGCCACCCCGATCTCACCCGCCAGCGTCTTCCACAGGTCCAGGTCGTAGGGCTCGGACTCGATCCGCTTGAGCACGGCGGCGGGCGGGCAGCGATCGGCGAGGAGGCTCCGCACAGCAGCCCTGAGCTCCTCCTCGACCTCCGAATACAGCAGTGTCATTGGTCGCTCACCACTCCTCATTCGCTACGCGGCCCGCTCGTTCCTCACGGTCCACTCCGCTCACTGCGTCGGGTTCGCTCCGTGTCATCGCGGCAGGTCCTTCCAGGGCACGTCCTTGTCGACGCGGGGTTCTGAGGGCAGGCCGAGCACCCGCTCGGAGATGATGTTGCGCAGGATCTCGGAGGTGCCGCCCTCGATCGAGTTGCCCTTGGCCCGCAGGTAGCGGTAGCCGGGGCCGCGGCCGTAGAAGTCGACGTTCTCGGAACGGCGGAACGTCCAGTCGTCGTACCCCAGGTCGCGCCTGAACTCGACGTCGAACCCCGACAGCGCCTGGTTGAGCCGCGCGAACGACAACTTCATCCCGGAGCCCTCAGGACCGGGCTGCCCCGCGACGAGCTGCTCGCGCAACCGCGCCCCGGACAGCCGGGTCACCTCGGCCTCCACCCACAACGACAACAGCCGCTGGTGCAGGTCGTGGGTGCGCAGCTCGGGCCGCTCGCGCCAGGCGTCCAGCACGGCGGCCACCATCCCGCCGCCCCGCCGCACGGGAGCCCCGCCGATGGCGACCCGCTCGTTCATGAGCGTGGTCTGCGCGACCCGCCAGCCGTCGCCGACCTCGCCGAGCCGCAAGTCATCGGCCAGCCGCACGCCCGTCAGGAACACCTCGTTGAACTCGGCCTCGCCGGTGATCTGCCGCAGCGGCCGCACCTCGACGCCGGGCGCGTGCATGTCACAGACGAAGTAGGTCATCCCGCGGTGTTTGGGCACGTCCGGATCGGTACGGGCGACCAGGATGGCCCACCGGGAGTGATGAGCACCGGACGTCCACACCTTCTGCCCGTCGACGACCCACTCGTCCCCGTCCCTGACCGCACGGGTGGCCAGCGTGGCCAGGTCGGACCCGGCGCCGGGCTCGCTGAAGAGCTGGCACCAGATCTCCTCCCCAGTCCACAGCGGCCGCAGGAAGCGCCGTTTCTGCTCCCCGCTCCCGAACGCCAGGATCGTCGGCGCCGCCATCCCCAGCCCGATGCCCTGGACTCCGGCGTTGATCTGCGGCGTGTGCGCCAGCTCCCGCTCCACGACCTGCTGCAGCTCCCGCGACGCCCCCAGCCCGCCGAGACCTTCGGGAAACCACACCCAGGCGAGCCCGGCGTCGAACCTGGCCCGCAGGAACTCCAGCCGGTGCCCCCCGCGTGGGTCGTGTTCTCCGAGGAACGCCGCGACCCGCTCCTTGATCTCCGCCTCGTTCACATCCACCTCTTCAGCTCGCGATAGGCCAGCGACCGCTTGTGCACCTCGTCGGGGCCGTCCGCCAGGCGCAGCGCGCGGGCTCCCGCCCAGAGCCCGGCCAGCGGGAAGTCCTGCGAGACGCCGCCCGCGCCGTGCACCTGGACGGCCTTGTCCAGGATCCATTCCACGGTGATCGGGGTGGAGATCTTGATGGCCTGGATCTCGGTGTGGGCGCCCTGGTTGCCCACCGTGTCCATGAGCCAGGCCGTCTTGAGCACGAGCAGGCGCAACTGCTCGATCCTGATGCGGGACTCGGCGATCCAGTCCTGGACCACGCCCTGCTGGGCGACTGGCTTGCCGAACGTGGTCCTGGCCAGCGCCCGCCTGCACATGAGCTCGACGGCGCGCTCGGCCATGCCGATCAGGCGCATGCAGTGGTGGATGCGGCCGGGGCCGAGCCTGGCCTGGGCGATGGCGAAGCCGCCGCCGTCCTCGCCGATCAGGTTCTCCACCGGCACGCGTACGTCCTCGAACACGATCTCGGCGTGGCCGCCGTGGTCGGCGTCGGTGTAGCCGAACACGTGCATGCCGCGCTTGATGTGCAGGCCCGGCGTGTCGCGGGGCACCAGGATCATGCTCTGCTGGCGGTGCTTGGGCGCGTCGGGGTTCGTCTTGCCCATGACGATGAAGATCTTGCAGTTGGGGTTCATCGCGCCGGAGATGAACCACTTGCGGCCGTTGATGACGTACTCGTCGCCGTCGCGGGTGATGGAGGTGGCGATGTTCGTGGCGTCGGAGGAGGCCACGTCGGGCTCCGTCATCGCGAACGCGGAGCGGATCTCCCCGTCGAGCAGCGGCTGCAGCCATTCCTTGCGTTGCCACTCGCTACCGAACATGGACAACACTTCCATGTTGCCGGTGTCGGGGGCGGCGCAGTTGGTGGCGGTCGGGGCGAGCGTGGGGCTCCGGCCCATGATCTCCGCCAGCGGTGCGTACTGGAGGTTCGTCAGCCCCGCGCCCTGCTCTCCTGGGAGGAACAGGTTCCACAGGCCGCGCTTCCTGGCCTCGTCCTTCAGGTCGGCCATCAGCGGCGGCGGACTCCAGCCGCTGGTCGCCGCCTGCTCC
Source organism: Nonomuraea marmarensis (assembly GCF_043197025.1). NCBI lineage: Bacteria > Bacillati > Actinomycetota > Actinomycetes > Streptosporangiales > Streptosporangiaceae > Nonomuraea > Nonomuraea marmarensis. The sequence goes on along the minus strand of NZ_JBICRM010000008.1, from coordinate 349,444 downwards.
TCGAAGGCGGACTCGGCGGGGTAGACGCATTCGTCCATGAAGCGCAGCAGTCGTTCGCGCAGGTCCTCGGTGACGGTGTCGAAGGCGAAGTCCATGCCTGTGAGCCTACCGACCGGCCGGTATGAGTGTCGACAGGTGGTTCCCCGTAAACAGGGACAGGTGGCCATCATCGTGATTCCGTACGCCTCGTAGGGTTGCCGCCATGACCGCCAAGCTGCCCGCCCCCGTGGTGCTCGAGAACGACGTCGTCCGGCTCGAGCCGCTCACCCTGGATCACGTACCCGACCTGTTCGCCGCCGGGGGCGGGGACGAGGAGGTCTGGCGCTGGCTGCCGGTACGCGCGCCGCTTTCCGAGCAGGAGCTGGCGAAGGTCGCACGTGGTCTGATGGACGACGACCGGCACATCCCGTTCGCCGTGGTGGTGAGTGGGCAGGCCGTGGGCTGGACGACGTACTGCGACGTGCCGGGCTTCGACGAGAGCATCGAGATCGGCTGGACCTGGTACGGCCGCGCGGTCTGGCGTACGGCCGTGAACACCGGCTGCAAGCTCCTGCTCATCGACCACGCCTTCGGCCTCGGCTACAACCGGGTCCTGCTCAAGACCGACCACCTCAACCTCAGGTCGCAGAACGCCATCAAGCGCATCGGCGGCCTGCACGAGGGCACGCTGCGCCGCCATCGCAAGCGGCCCGACGGCACCTGGCGCGACACGGTCTATTTCGGCATCCTCGAAGAGGAGTGGCCACAACACCGGCCACGTTTGCAGCGTTAGGCAGCTGATCCGGCTGACCGGGGAGGCGGCTCGGCTCAGCGGAGCATGCCCGCCAGCAGGTCGCGCATGGCGTCGTTGAGCTCGTCCAACGTGGGCATGGCACCGGCGCCGGCGATGGCGTCGAACATGAGCCCCTCCCCGAATGCCACCAACTGCCGCGCATGCCGTACCGGATCCCGCGAGCCCAGCGCCGCCAGCAGGCCGACGGCGGGGTCGCGGAAACGGCGGCCGGCCTCGTCGTAGATCTTGCGCAGCTCCGGCCGCCGGGTGGCCTCCAGGGCCAGTTCGTAGCGGGCCAGCGTACGCCTGCGGTCCATGAGCTGGATGTGGATCGCCTCCGCCATGCGGCCGGGCAGGTCGGAGAGCTCGAAATCGCTCTGGTACGCCGGGGCCAGCGCCCGCATCTCCAGCTCCGTGAGCCGCGACAACGTCAGCTCCAGCAGGGCGGCGCGGGTGCGGGCCAGGTTGGACGTGGACCCGGGCGGCAGGCCCGCCGCCTCGTCGACGGCCCGGTGGGTGAGGCCGCGCATGCCCCGCTCGGCCAGCAGCGTGATGGCCGTGTCCGCGACGGTCTCTGAGCGTTTCACGGGCACTCATACTACAGCGGTAGTGGGACCGAACTACAGGCGTAGTATCCTGAAACTACAGACGTAGTGTGAAGGAGGCGTCCGGAGATGTCCAAGGCTGTGGTGATCGGCGGGGGTGTCGGCGGGCTCACCGCCGGGGTGGCGCTCCGCCGCAAAGGTTGGGACGTGACCGTGCTGGAACGGGCACCCAAGATCGACCCCGTCGGTTCGGGGCTGGCGATCGCGTCCAACGCCCTGAAGGCACTCGACACGCTCGACCTCGGCGACGAGGTTCGCGAGCTCGCCAGGTTGCAGGGACAGGTGGGGATCCGCAAGGCCAACGGGCGGTGGCTCGTGCACACCTCGGGGGACGACGCGGAGGCGCGCTACGGGGATTCGATGGTGGTCACGCTGCGGGCGACGTTGATGGACGTGCTCATGGACGCGCTTGGGACCGATCGCCTGCGGCTGAACACCACGGTGTCCGGGGTGGACGCCGACGCCGGCACCGTGCGTACCGAGGACGGTGATCTGGCGGCCGACCTGATCGTGGCCGCGGACGGCATCCACTCGGCGACCCGGCGGGCGCTATTCCCCGAGCACCCGGGTCCGACGTACTCAGGGGTCACGGCCTGGCGCGGGCTCATACCGAGGGGTGACCTGACGATCCGGAGCACGGAGAGCTGGGGGCGGGGGCTGGTGTTCGGGGTCCATCTGCTGGCGGGCGACATCGTGTACGTGTACGCGACCGATGTGTCGCCCGCGGGAGCCACCCATGGGGACGAACGGGAGGAACTGCTCCGGCGCTTCGGCAACTGGCACGAGCCGATCCCCACACTGCTGCGAACCGCCGATCCAGCGAACATCATCCGTAACGACATCTACTACTTCGACACGCCGCTGCCCGCCTTCCACCAGGGCAAGGTGGCGCTGGTAGGGGACGCCGCCCACCCGATGACACCGAACCTGGGCCAGGGGGCCTGCCAGGCGATCGAGGACGCGATCGTACTCGCCCACCTGATCGGCCCCGCCAACCCGGCCGATGACGCGGAACCGGCCGGTGGAGCCCTCGCCGCCTACACCGCCGCGCGGCTGGAGCGGACGTCGAAGATCGTGCGGCAGGCCATGACCATCTGCAAGCTGACCAAGCTCCGTAATCCGGTGGCGGTCGGGTTGCGCGACTTCGGGATGTCGGCGGCTGCCAGGTTGAGCCCGGATCTGATGTTGCGCTCGATGGACGACTTGCTGCGCTGGCGCCCACCGGTGATGGGCGGGAACGACAAGAACGCCGGCCCAGAAGGAGCCGATGCCCGCTGACCTGGAAGGAGCCGCCCGGTGCCGGGTCTACGGTGAGTCCAGCGGGCCGAAGGCACGCAGTGCGGCGGCCGGCCCGAGGGGGTTCCCAAAAGAACTTCAACCAAAGAAGTCGGCGTTAGGTGGGCAGTTTCCAGGACGGCCCGTCAGGGTTGCCCAGCCACACCGATTGCCTCTCGGGTGTGACGGTGAGCCCGAAACCGGACTGATGCGGCTGTCCGGCTTCTTGCCACGTCTCGATGGCCCTCTCAACCCGGTCCCACAGGCGTTGCGGCCCGTACTGGTGGACCAGCCACTCGCCACCCTCAGACGGTCTGACGTCGGCGTGCGAGCCCATCTCCACGTCGTGCAGTGTCAGGATTTCTCCGGCCCATCCGTGCTGCGCCTGAGGAACAGCGAGCTGGGCCACGAAGAGGGCGGTGTCGCCTTTCAAGAGCGACGGGTCAATCGCGGTCGTGCTCACCTCTCCGATGCCCATCTCCATGGTTTCGAGGGGCGGGGCCGCGTGCGGCCGGGCGGGCATGAAGTACACGTCGTCGTTGAGGAATCGGCCGCTTGCCGTCTCGTCGGCGGCGACCCGGAGATGTGCGAACGCGACCCCTCCCGTCCATCCCAGCATGGGGGCCGTGATCGTCCCGCCCTCGCTGATCTGCCGCAGCCACGCGGGTGGGATGGTACGCACTGAGCAGGTGGCGATGAGCCGGTCATATGGTGCGTTGGGTTCGTACCCGAGCAACCCATCCCCTTGCACGAGCGCGGGCATGTACCCGGCGACGGTTAGGGCGACGTTTGCGCGGTCGGCGACCACGGGGTCGAACTCGATGGACGTCACCGCGTGATCGCCCAATCGGTGGCACATCAACGCAGTGGAGTAGCCGGTTCCGGTGCCGATCTCCAAGACCTTGTCACCTTCGCCGATCTCGGCGGCTTCGAGCATCCGCACGACCAGGCTCGGGAGCGTGGACGACGAGGTGGTGGCCTATCCCTCCACCACTCGATACGGCTTCACCACGGCCAGAGTCAGGCTGTACGCCCTGCCCGACCAGATCCAGAAGGCGCCCGACTTCAAGATGGTTTACGATCTTCACCTGCATGAGGGGCTGTCATCGGACAGCAGCGCCTTGGTGATCTCCTACAATGTCAACTCTACTGGAGTCACCCTGGGTTGCCGCGCCGAGAACGACTACGAGCCGTCCATCTACCGGGCCCGGTTCGTCAATGTCCAAAAGGCAAGCTTCGATCCCAGCGCAGCGACGACCACCGTGGCCGCGCAGTCCGCGAGCGTCGTTCCCGACACCGCCGCGTACAGAAGCGACCACCGCGAGATGCGCGGAGCCAAGTACACGCCGTTCCCGGAGAAGTTTGCAGCGGACGGAATACCACCGGAGCAGACGGCGGCGAGCATCCTGCGGCTGAACACTCTCCAGGTGGACAAGAGTTATTACAATTCCTGGAGCTACCAGAGCGATACCGACAAGGCGAACAACCACGTCGGCTGCCCTTACATCGCGGCGCCGACCGACTTGGCCGCGACGGTTCGCGACGGCGCATGGGGATGGGTGGACCTGAGCTGGAGTCACGTCGGGACAGACGTCGGATACAACATCCACGAATACAACGTGACCGAGAACGCGCGGCGGCATTGGCCGTGGGGCTGGACCTTTGGCCCACCGCGCATCATTGCCCCGCTCGATGACTATCCCGCGGACCGGGGTGACCTCTTGGAGTGGTACCTGGTTCCGAGCAATATCTGGCAGCAGCCGGAGAAGACGCAATCCAACGCGGTCCGAGGCAGGATGCCGCTGTAATCCGTCCCTCTACGTCTCAAGCGGCCGCGTGCCCCACGGCGGGAGTGCGCGGCCGTATGCCGCCGGGTTGACCGAGGCGCCACAAACCTGCGCGTGTTGGGTGACGGTATGACCGGCCGGGTAGCGCACCATGCCGAACCGCTCGTTGCTTGACATCTAACTCCGGGGATGTCTTTCGCACGTGGCGTCCGCAGGTCTTCGCTGATCAACATCAGGGGTGGTCGTACCCGGTCGATTCGTCATGGCTGTAGCTTGCTCACCACGCCGAGCTGGGACAGATCGGCCGGGCCGGGGGTCAGGCTCCAGCCGGTGAGCTCATCGGTCACCTTGTCGTAGACCAGCGTCATGGCCTTACCAGCCGGAGGCTATTCCAGGTTCGTCCCCATCCCGCTCCGTACGGGGGACAACGAAGGGTCCTACCTGACCGCCAGACTCCACGGGAGCCTCGAGAACTGCGTCGGGGTCGCGGCTGACCGTCACGGTCGAAGACTGGGCAGGCCAGCTCATCGGCAGGGGGGAGGGCGTCATCGGCGAACCCGGGCCGGCGATTCCGCGCTCTGAAATCTGCGACGTCCTTTTCCCGCCGATTGAGGTCCGGCCCGTGTAACCCCGAAACCGGCTGTACGGCCAAGCCGGAGGTCAGGGGCGGATCCGCCACGTGGTGCCGACGCAGATCGGCAGAGTACGTGAGAACGTCCTGCCGCTGGGCGCCCTGGCGTCCAAAGCCTCGACCTTCTCGGAGGTTTCGCAGAGAGGCTCCGGAATCGCGCCGAGGTCGGCCCTCGAACCCGGTGAAATCGTAGCGACGGGCGCGCCGTTCGACCGCCAGGAGACGACGAGGGTTTCCCGGGTCTCATTGGAAATGAAGAACTCGTTAGCGGTTCGTGGTTGGCAGCCGCATAGACAGCACATGAACGTCACCAAGATGGCAGCTCTTGTCCGAACCAAGCCACATCATCCCCCGGAAGAGGAACTTATAATGTCGTGATCATAACATGGCGGGTATTTCCAGCAAGATCTATCCTGCGGCCGTATGTGCGATCCACCTGCCGGAAGTGTCCTATACGTGATGCCCATGGCCGGCTCTTCGGCATGCATGTGTGTCGGGCGACAGACAGAGATGTGTGGTCGCAAAGAAGGAGGGCCTGACGGCTGGCCAGGCCCCCTTTTGCGATGTCAGCTCAGGTCGAGCGGTCGAAAACCCCTCGCTTCACGCCATCGCTGAACGTGTCCCAGACGGCACGGCGGACCACCCACGGCTCCAGGTCCGGCCGCTCGGTGTCGCGGATCCCGACACGGTTCCCACTGAGGAATGCCACTTCAAGACAGTTCCCACCGTTGCCACTGGACGCCGTGATCCAAACGACACTGGCGATCTCTCGTTTCAGCTCCAGGTCCATTCTTCCTCCAGCCTCTTCTTGATTAGTTCGATCGAAATGCGGTGCGAATGCACCTCTGACCTGATTTGATCCATCCTCCGCTTGAGAATGTCCACGTCTTCGCCCGTGTCCCGAATCTGCCCATAAAGACAGCCCTCGATGTAAGCCGCATCCGGCTCGCCCGGGATCTGGGCGAGCGCGAAAGCGCCGTCCACACCTATAGCGCTCATAGCTCGGTGCGGGAGGATCTGGATCGTGATGTTAGGTCTTTCAGACATCTCGACTAGGTGTTCGAGCTGCTGGCGTGTGATGGCTTCACTTGCAATCGGACGATACAGGATAGATTCGTCCATAAAGGCCCACAGTAGTACGGGTTCGTCGCGAGCGAGGATGGCCTGACGCTCCAGCCGCGCTTCGACTTCCTCCTGAATCTGAGCGGGGATCTTGCCGGGCCTGTTTCCAAGGATGGTCGCTGCATACTCCCGCGTCTGAAGCAGACCCGTCACGATGACGGGCTCCCAGGTGTAGATCGCCCGGGCGGAGCGTTCTCTCAACTTCCAGGGACCGAACCACTTCGGGGCAGCCTGAGCGGGCTCCTGCGGCAGCCACTTGACCATTGCTCCGGGCTCCAGGCCGAATACCTCTTCGCACGCCTGTGCGAGGTCCAGGTGCGGGCGACGTGTGCCCAGCTCGTATGCGCCGATGGTCGTAGGAGCGAAGCCGGTTCTCTCTCCAACCTCCGCCTGCGTCATCCCCTTCGCTTCTCGATGTCTGCGAAGTTCATACCCAAATCTTGCCGCTGGGCTGGCGTCCGGGTCCAAACTCTTTTGAGGGCATTTGGGTCTCCTGCAGGGGGCAGTAGGGGGAACCACACAGCACGACACACGCAATCTCGGACGTTTTCGTGTGGCTGATTGTCTTGTCCTTTCGCTACTCAACGTAACGCCTAGCTGGCACTCTGGCGAGTGACTTCAGGCAAGGCGACGCCAGAGCCTACGAATGAGAGCGATCTTTGTAAGGCCGGGCGAACTGACGCGAGTTAGGGAGTGGCGGTGGCAGCGATTACGAATGTCCAGAACGCGACCAAACCACCGAACGGTGCAACCCGGATCTCGACTGCTCGTCTCTATCGGGATCCAAGGGCTCCGCAGCGGGCACGACAACTTCTTACCGAATGGCTGGGCAAGGGGGATGAACTCCTGCCTGACGCCCTTCAGATCGTGAGCGAGCTGGTGACGAACGGCGTCATCCACCCGTCCAAGGGTCTCGGCCGGGAGTGGCTGGTGTTGAGCGCCAGTCGCGGTGAGGGCTTCATTCTGCTGGAGGTGACCGATCCCGGCGTAGTAGGGCCGGTGAGCCAGTTCCGGCTACGGATGCCGGATATCACGGCGGAGTCCGGTCGTGGCCTGAGCCTCGTAGCGGCGTACTCGAAGGACTGGGGCACCTACACGACGGAGGCGAGTCGTCGTGTCGTGTGGGCCGTTCTGGCGTATCCCACGGAGTAGGCCATGATCGACGAAGAGCCGGGCCATCTGGAAGCACGTCGGGATAAATTCGGTCCCTTCCCGTTGGCGGCAAATGCGGATGGTGGTGCGAGAGGACGCATGGATCAACTTCCTGGATGAGATCAAGCGCGGCGTTCATGCGGCGGAAAAGGTGAACGACAGACGGGGATGGGTGCGTTTCGAGATCGACGAGGGTCTGGCCGAGCATAAGAGGCCGGTCGCCTGGCAGCCCAAGACGCTCGAAGTGCCAACAATTGTGTGGGATCGGTTCGTCGATGCAGTCCGCCGACTTCGCTTGACGCACGTAGGCCACGACTGGACGGGCGGCCCACGGAAAGAGCCTCCGGAAGCACGGCTACCGGCTACCCAGGACCGGACCGGCAGGAGTGGGCAGAACACGGCCCAACCCGATAGGCGCGACCAGCCCGAACAGCAAACCCGCAGGTGAGAACCCTAATATGGTCCGGTTCGATTCCCGTCACCCGCTCCAAGCAGGAGTTGGTGCGCGGCGCGGCGGCCGTCGCCGAGACCTTTTCGGGGCGTGCCCGTGCGGCCCGGCCCGCCCTCGTGGGACGGCACGGCCGGGGCCGTGTGGGCGCAGGGCGGCCGGCCGCGCGTCGTGTTCAGGTTCGAGATCGCGGACGGCCGCATCGTGTCGATCGAGATGCTGGCCGACCCAGCCCAACTCGACCGGCTCGACCTGAAGATCCTCGACGCCTGACCCTCACGAGGCGGCATGGGAGGCGCGGGCGGCCAGGTCGCGCAGGTGGGCGCGGAGTTCGGGCGGGTCGTGGACCTCGAACTCGCATCCCAGCATGAGCAGCCTCGCCGCCAGCCATTCCAGAGTGTCGGCGTGGCCGCGCAGCAAGCAGGTGTGGTCGTCGAGGGGGCTGACGTCGGCGGGGTCGGCGCCGAGGCGGGCGACCGCCTGGTCGGCGGGCAGGTGGAGGGTGGCGCGCACCTCGTAGGTGGGGACGCCGGAGTGCAGCACCCGGGTGACGAAGGCGGCGGGATCCTCGCCGGGCGGTTCGCGGCGCGTCACCCGCGCGCCGGTCGGCAGGGGGTCGCCGATCCGGTCGACGCGGAAGACCCGCCAGTCGTCTCGGTCGAGGTCCCAGGCCATGAGGTACCACCGCCGGCCGGAGGCCACCAGCCGGTACGGCTCGGCCAGCCGCCTGGTCTCGGCGCCGTCCGCCGCACGGTAGCGGAACCGCAGCCGTTCTCCGGCGGTGACCGCCCCGGCGAGCGTCGCGAGCGTCTGCGGGTCCACGCTCGGGCCGACCACGCCGAGCATGGTGATCGTGGCCGAGCCGAGCGCGCTCACCCGGTGCCGCAGCCGCGCCGGGAGCACCTGGACCACCTTGGCCAGCGCCCGCACGGACGCCTCCTCGATGCCCTCGACCGGGTTGCCCGCCGCGATGCGCAGACCGACCGCGATGGCCACCGCCTCCTCGTCGTCGAGCAGCAGCGGCGGCATGGCCTTGCCTGCGGCGAGCCGGTAGCCGCCCGCCGCGCCCATGCTCGCCTCCACGGGGTAGCCCATCTCGCGCAGCCGGTCGATGTCGCGGCGGATCGTGCGGGGGCTGACCGCCAGGCGCTCGGCGAGTTCGCTGCCCGGCCACTCACGTGGGGTCTGCAGGAGGGACAGCAGGGTGAGCAGTCGTGCCGCGGTGTCGGTCATGCCGTCCAGGATGCCGGACATCTAGGACAAGAACCGGCCTACATGATGCCTAACGTGTGGGCGCACCACCGACACGAGGAGAGTCATGAAGCCGTTCCGTATCGAGATCCCCCAGGCCGACCTGGACGACCTGCGCGACCGGCTGGACCGCGCCCGCTGGCCCCGTCAGCTCCCCGGCGAGGGCTGGAGCCGCGGCGTGCCCGTCGACCTGCTCAGGGAACTGGACGACCACTGGCGCACCGGCTACGACTGGCGGCTGCACGAGGCCAGGCTGAACGAGTTCCCGCAGTTCGTCACCGAGATCGACGGCCACGACGTGCACTTCCTGCACGTGCGCTCGGCCGAGCCGGACGCGCTGCCGCTGGTCCTGACGCACGGCTGGCCGAACTCGTTCGTGGAGTTCGCCGGCCTCATCGGCCCGCTCACCGATCCGGCGGCGCACGGCGGTGACCCGCGGCAGGCGTTCCACGTGGTCGTGCCGTCGGTGCCCGGCTTCGGGTTCTCCGCCGCGCCGAGCGGCCCCGGCTGGGACACCGCGCGCGTGGCCCGCATGTGGGCCGAGCTGATGCGCCGCCTCGGCTACGACAGGTACGGCACGCAGGGCGGCGACCTCGGCGCCTACATCGCGCCGGAGATCGCCAGGCTCGCTCCCGAGCATGTGGTCGGCGTCTACGTGATCAGCGGGCTCGGCTTCCCGACGGAGGCCGACGTGCCGGAGATGGACGAGGCTGAGCGGGCGGCCTTCGCCGCGCTGATGTCCGCCGACTGGATGCACGGCGTGGACCACCACGCGCTGCTGCGGTCCGCGCCGCAGACTTTCACGTACGGCTGGCACGACTCCCCGCTGGCCGCGCTGGCCTGGATGACGCAGAAGTTCCACGACTTCTCGGCGGCTGGGCCGCTGGAGAAGGCGATCGACCGTGACCTGCTGCTCACCAACGTGACCCTGTACTGGCTGACCGGCACGTTCGGCTCGTCGTCCTGGACGTACTACGACAGTTCGGCGTCGGCCTGGCCGGCGGGCCAGAAGGCGGTGCCGACCGGCGTGTACAGCGGCCCGCCCGGCATCAGGCGGCTGGCCGAGCGGCACAACACGATCGTGCACTGGCCGGCGGACAACCCCTCGGGGCACCACTTCATCGCGATGGACCGGCCCGACGCCCTCGCAGCCGACATGCGCGCGTTCTTCGCGAAGGTCAGCTGACCAGCGAGGTCTAGAACATCGCGCTGGCGGCGTGCAGGACATCACGCAGGCCCGGCAACACCCGGTGCCGGCGCTGCATGTGCCCTGACCGTCCTTAACCCAGGCTGACCAGCCAGAACGCTTATCTTCCCGGCATTGGCCCAAGGCGCTCGAGGTGCCAACAATTGTGTGGGATCGGTCCGCCGATGCAGTCCGCCGACTTTGCTTGGCCAACGTAGGCCACGACTGGACGGGCGGCCCACGAAAAGCCTCCGGAAGCACGGCTACCCGCTACCCAGGGTGGAGGCGCCCTGGGCGTTGCTTCCGGGGATGACCCTGGCTGATGCCGCACCCAGCCGCCTGCGGCACTCGGCTGGGGGTGGGGTCCTGGTTCGTCGCGTCCCTCTGGGCCGGTGCCGCAGACGATCGGGACCCCATTTGATCGGATAGGAGATCTAGTAGGGAAAACTTGCCCTGACCTGCGAAAACGAAAACGACGGGGCAGCGTAGCCGTAAAACACCAGGTCAAACCCCTGATTGTGGACAACCCAACGTCCTCCACAGAACCCGGTTCGGGCCGACGGTGGCTCGACGTGCTCTTCCATGCTGACTTGGTCGCCGATCGGGAGGGGCACGGTGTCTGAGTACTTCACGCTGGCTGAGCTGCGCGAGCGTGGCTGGAGTCCGACGATGATCCGGAAAATGTTGGATCCACCGGACCTGCTGCGTCCCAATCCTGTCTTCCGATCGGCATCGCCGATGAGGCTGTACGAGACGGAGAGGGTGATGCTGGCCGAGCGGTCGGAGTCGTTCGCCGTGCTGCGTGCTGGAGCCACGCGGCAGTCGGAGGCGGCGAAGGCCGCCGCCGAGCGGAGGCGTGGGGAAACCCTTGCCGGCGTCGAGGAGGTGAGAATCGCGATACCGGTTCTGGAATGGGATGTTTTGGCACGCAGGGCGGTAGATCACCGAAACCGCCGAGATGCCGAACGAGCGTGGGACCGGGTTGACCACATTCCGAAGCCTGCCCGCCTCAAGGAAGTGGACGGCCCCACACTACGCCGATGGATGGTCAACTACCTCCGACATAATTTGACCGCCTACGACGCCGAGTTGGGGCAGTTGTTCGGGAAAGTCGGCCGGGCAGAGGGATCACGGCTGCTTCAACGGCGGATCTACGCGGCCATCGCCGAGGCGTACTCCGTGTTGGCGGAGGAGTGCCGGCGGCAACTCCATGAGCGGCAACAACAGACTGGAGAAGATCGATGACTGACGCTCGACGTACGAATGAGCCATCGGCTGGCCAGACTCCTGGCTGGCGACAAGTTCTGCCGGGGGCGCCGCTGGATCCACTGGCGGATGCGGTGCGGCACTCGCCTCGCGGGCGCGCAGAGTTGGCCGGAGCGGCGGGAGAGCGGACCACCCTGCCCAATGAGGTGATTGAGGTTCTTCGGTCGGTGGAGCCGACGATGGCTGCGGGCGAGGCCGCGTCTCTGGGCCGGATAGTGGAGGTCTCCGAAGAAGCGGATCTGTACGAGGTGACCGCGGACCCTCGTCGAACCAGGTGACCGGAGGTGGGATGGAGCGGGTCAGGTCACCTCTGACGTGGCCGTTACCGGGCGGGCGGCCGGGACGACCTTGACCGGTGCGGGGTGGGAGTGGTCGGGGGTCAGGCGGCCGAGGGTGATCGTGCCGCCGATGGTCAATGCGCTGGCCAGTAGGGCAGGGATGGCGGTGGAGGGGCTGGTCGGCAGGGGTTCGCCCAGGAGGATCGCGCCGGCGAGGACCGAGGTGATGGGGTCCACGACCTGTACGCCGGCGTAGGCGATGCCGAAGTAGCCCACGGCGTACGAGCGTTGCAACAGCACCACCGCGCAGACCAGCAACACGGGCACGGCGATGGTGAACCAGTGCAACAGCCTGCCCCAGTCGCCCTGCATGCCGCCGCCGACCACGCGGACGAACGTGGACACGCTCGCCGTGACCGCTCCGGCGCCCACGGACATCAGGAGTGCCTTGTTCGGGCCGTGGACCCGGTTCGCGATCAGCTGGGTGATCAGGACGATCAGGCCGATCACGGCCACGAAGCCCAGCGCGGCGCCGTTGCTCAACCTGGGGATCACGTTGTGCTGCGGCACCAGGAGCATGAGCCAGAGCAGCCCGACGGCTACCGCGAGCGAGCCGAGGATCTCCGCTCTGTACGGTTTGCGGCCGTACATGAACGCTGCCAGCGGTACGGCGAACACCAGCGTGGCGACGCTGATCGGCTGGACGGCCACCAGCGGGGCGAAGCTCAGCGCGACGGCGTGCAGGCAGGCGCCGGTGAAGCCGATGATGCCGCCGATCCACCAGCGAGGGCGCCGCACCAGTCTGAACGAGGCGCCCTCGGCCACGGCCTCGTACTGTTGCAGGGCCGCGCCGAGCGCGTATCCAAGCGCTCCCGCCAGGGCGATGATCAGGCCGACCCAGGTCATGGTCGCCCGCGCAGGGGCATGGATCCTTCCAAGAGCATTGCTCCAGCCTATGAGGGATGTGGAGCGCTCGAATCATACTTAAGGCTGATCATTCACCAAGAACGGCCGTCGACCAGCACGAACACCGCCCCCAGGTGGACGAAGGCGTGCGTGCCCCATGCACGCACGCCACCCCAGCCGCGAGCTACGACTTCTCAGGGCAGACGCAGAACAGGTGCCCGGCCGGGTCCTGCAGCACGATCCAGCCCACCCCGTCCGCCGTCACCCCAGGCTGGAACTCGGGCTTGGTCGCCCCGAGCGCCACGTACTCCGCTACCGCCCGCTCCACATCCGGCACCCTGAAGTCCAGGTGGAACTGCTTGTCCGGGCTCGGCCACACCACCGGCTTCCGGTCCAGGACGCGGCCGAAGTAGATGCTGTTGGTCCCGTCCCCGATGGCCGCGTACTCGTCCTCCGAGTACTGGATCTCCCACCCGGTGATCTCGTGGTAGAACGCGGCCAGTTTCTTCGGCTCCGGGCAGTCGATGGTGACGGCCAGGAGCCTCGCCTTTGTTGTCATGAGCTCAGCGTTCCAGGCATACCTGCCATCTAGTGTCAGGTACGAAATCAGCCCCGCCGGGTGGCCGCCGTGACGCGCTTGAGGATGCGGTCCCACTCCGTGCCGAACGGGTTGTCCTGCACCAGGTACGTCCACGTCGCCGTAGGCCGCTGCAGATCCGGCTCCGGGGCCTCGAAGGACTCCAGGGAGCGCCGTTCGACCTCGGCCAGCAGCGACTTGTACTCGGCCACCGCCTCCCGGTGGAACTCGTCGACCGGGCTCATCCGGCCCAGCGCCCGCAGGTGGATGCCCTCGCGCAGGTCCGTCAGGAACGCCAGGTGCTCGGTCCAGCAGCGGTCGATGGCGTGCAGGACGATCTGGCGGGCCGTCTCGTCCCTGGCGTCGTCGGCGAGTGCCTCCCAGCGTTCGGGATCGGCCGAGGACAGGGCCTTGGCGGCGGCGTCTCCGTGCAGGACCTTGTCGCGCCACTCCAGGATGAGCTCGCGCTGGTGCTCCAGGAGGCGGGTGTAGCGCCACGTGTTGCGGTGGATCTCCAGGTTGACGCCCTCGGCGACGCGCTGCGCGTGGCCCACGAGGTACGCCCCGCGCCGGTGCCGTACGAGACCGTCCGCGTCGGCGGCGGGCGGCCGCTCGTCGGGCACGAACTGGGTGATCAGGTCGTCCTGCATGCTGACGAAGAAGACCGAGCCCCCGGGGTCGCCCTGGCGGCCGGCCCGCCCGCGGAGCTGGTCGTCGAGGCGGCTGCTGGCGTGGCGACCGGAGCCGATCACGTACAGGCCCCCGAGCTCGGCAACCCCCTCCCCGAGGCGGATGTCGGTGCCGCGGCCGGCCATCTGGGTGGAGACCGTGATGGCGTCGCGCTCCCCGGCCCTGGCGATGATCGCGGCCTCTTCGGCGTCGTTCTTGGCGTTGAGCACGACCGGCTCCAGGCCGCGGCGCTGGAGGAGCATGGCGAGGTTTTCCGACTCGGCCACGTCGAGCGTGCCGATGAGGATGGGCCGGCCGGTGGCGTGGGCCTCCTGGATCTCCTCGACCAGGGCGGCGTCCTTGTCGGGGACGGTCGGGTAGATGCGGTCCGGCTCGTCGTTCCTGACGCACGGCCGGTTGGGCGGGATCACGGCGACCTTGAGGCCGTAGAACTCGCCGAGCTGCTCGCTGACAGCCACGGCCGTGCCGGTCATGCCGCAAATGCGCGGGTAGCGGCGGATCAGGCCCTGGACGGTGATCGAGTCGAGGATCTCGCCCTTCTCGCTGGGCGGCAGCGCCTCCTTTGCCTCCACGGCCGCCTGCAGGCCGTCCGGCCAGCGTTGGAGCAGCGCCACCCGGCCGCGCGAGGGGTTGATCAGCTGCACTTTGCCGTCGCGCACGATGTAGTCGACGTCGCGGGCGAGCAGCGCGTGGGCGTGCAGGGCCAGGTTGAGCTCGATGAGCGTGCCGGGCTCGTGCTCGTCGTAGAGCTCGACGCTGAGCAGGTTCTCGACGCTGTCGGCGCCCTTGGGGGTCAGGTAGACGTTGCGGGCCTGCTCGTCGATCTCGTAGTGGTAGCCGCGTACGAGCTGCCTGACCAGCGCCGCCATCTCCGGCACCGCGCTGCCGGGGTCGGCGGCCCCGGCCATGACCAGCGGCACCCGGGCCTCGTCCACGAGCACGGAGTCGGCCTCGTCGATCAGGGCCACCTCGGGCGCGGGCACGATGATCTCGCTCGCGTCGGTACGCAGCCGGTCCCGCAGCACGTCGAACCCGATCTCGCTGACCGGCCCGTACGTGACGTCCTTCGCATAGGCGGCCCGCCGCTCGTCCGGCGTGGAATTCTGCCCGATCCAGCCCACGCTCACGCCGAGCGCCTCGTAGAACGGTCCCATCCACTCCGCGTCGCGCCGGGCCAGATAGTCGTTCACCGAGATCACGTGAACGCGCCTGCCCTGCAGCGCGTGCCCCGCCGCCGCCATGGCGCCGGACAACGTCTTGCCCTCGCCGGTGGCCATCTCCGCGACCTTCCCGTCGAGGAGGGCGAGGGTGCCCAGGAGCTGCACATCGTACGGCCGCAGCCCCAGCGTCCGGTCGGCGGCCTCACGCGCGACGGCGCAGAACTCGGCCAGATCGTCCATCCCCGGCACCGGCAGCTCGTCGAGCTCACCGATCCGGTCGGCCCGCCCGTTCGCCGCCTTGACGATCTTCAGGTAAGGGGTCAGGGGCACCCCGCCCGGACGATCCAGGAGGTTCCTGAAGATTCCCTTTATTGAGGCCACAGTTCCTCCAACGCGCGCTTCGCCGACACCGTTCCCTCTTTCAGCGGAGCGACGATAACGTCAGCCGTCGCCGTACCGGACCTTAACCCATCCGGCGGCCTGGACCGTCACACCGCTCCCGCCCGAGTCAGCCCGCTTCGGCCCGTACGGCCAGGACCGCGACGGCGGCCAGCAGCAGCGCGCACCCCGACCAGGCGAGAGGTGTGAGCCGCTCGCCGAACAACACGACGCCGAGCACCGCCGCGCCCACGGCCTCGCCGAGCGAGATGATCGAGACGGTGGTGGCCCGCAGCACGGTCAGCGCGCGGAAGAACAGCCCGTACGCGAGCGCGGTCGGCACGGCGCCCAGATAGAGCAGCAGCCCGACGGACGCCACGCTCACCTCGGGCACCACCCCGTCCACCAGCGCGAACGGCGCCAGGCACACCGCGCCGACGAGGAACCCGCCGATCGCCATGCCCTGCGAGTCGTCCCTGTGCCGCCTGGAGAAGAGCGTGACCCCGGCGTACCCGGCGGCCGAGGCCAGGGCGAAGCCGATGCCGGTGAGGGAGGACGTCCGGGCTTCGAGCACGGTCTCGGCCGTGAGCAGGACGAGCCCGGCGAGGGCGGCGGCCAGGGCTGTGAGCGCGATCCCGCCGAGGCGCTCGCGCAGGAGGAAGCGGCTGCCCAGGGCGGTGAACACCGGCGTGGCGCCCATCGTCACCACGGTCGCGACCGCCACGCCCGAGTGGGCGATCGCGGCGAAGTACGCGGTCTGGTACAGGGCCATGCCGGCGCCGACCAGCAGGACCCGCCGGTTGAGACCGATGTGGAACGAGCGGGTGAGGGCAAGGAGGAAGGCGGCGCCAAGGAGGTAACGCCACAGGGACACGCCGACGGGACCGAGGCCGCCCGTCTCGAACAGCAGCGAACCGGCGGCGCCGCCGGTGCCCCAGGCGGTCGCGGCCACGGACACGTAAACAGCGCCCCGCCGGGCGGAGACATGGGTCATGACAGGAGTTCTCCGGATGGAGTGGTTGGAATGGGCCCGGTGTGCGGGCAGCAACCACCCCCGGATCGGTCAGACCCGGAAATTTCGTGAAATGCCGCCCGCTACTCGGCGGGCGGCGGGGAGCAGATCAGGAGTCGCGGCATGGGCCACACCCTAGCGCGGCGTCCCCGTAGGACTCATCCCGATATCGCGCCGCCGCACAGCCAGGTGATCAGCCGCTTTAAGGCTTGCGGGCGACGGCGCCCAGCAGGAGCTCCTCGTAGGGTGCGAGCGGGCCGGGGAGGCGATCGTCCGGATGCCATTCGGGAAAGTGCACCAGCCCCGGCTCCACCAGCACCAGGCCGTCGAAGTAGGCCGCGATGGACGCGCGGTCGCGAAAGTAGCCGGTGCCCATGGTGGCCTGCAGCATCGCCTCCAGCGCCTGGGCCTTGGGGTTGACCGAGGCGAGCATGTTGGAGGCGGCCAGGTAGCTGCCTCGCGGCAGTGCCGCCATGTACTCCCTGACCAGCCCGTGCGGGTCGTCGCGGTCGGGGAACAGGTGCAGCAGCCCGACGGCCAGCAGTGCCGTGGGCTGCGACAGGTCGATCAGGCGGGTCAGCGACGGGTGGCCGAGCACGGCGGCCATGTCGCGGGCGTCGGCGGTGATGGCGGCGGCGTACGCGTTGCCGTTCAGGATGGCGCGGGCGTGCGGCTCCACCATGGGGTCGATGTCGACGTAGACCACCCTGGACATGGGGTCGGCGAACTGGGCGACCTCGTGGGTGTTCTCGATCGTCGGCAGCCCGGCGCCGAGGTCGATGATCTGCCTGATGCCGGCCTCGCGGATCAGGAAGTCGACGACCCGGCCGATGAAGGCGCGATTGCACCAGACGAGATCCACCACCTCGGGCACCGCGTCCCTCAGCCTGCGAGCCACCGAGCGGTCTGACGCGAAGTTCTCCATGCCGCCGAGCAACGCGTCGTGAACGCGGGCCACGCTCGGTTGCGCCGGATCGACCCCGGGAGGAGCCCACTCTTGCTCGCTGTTGAGGCTCACCTGGCCCCCCTTCACAACCGGGATCGTATCCGCACCTGGAGCGCGTACGCGATAGTCAGGAACGCCCCGCCACGAGCACGCCCAGAGCAGGAGCGGCGGCGGGACGCCCTGACAACAGGAGCTTGAGCCGCGGCGCGAGCGGCCGCTCCACGAACCTGTGCATCAGGTACGCGGCCCCGAGCATGACCAGGATCAGCCCGTACAGCAGCACGTGCTTGTTCACCGACTCCCCCACCCGGCCGAACACTACGAACCCGACGTGGGCGTGCAGCAGGTACAGCGGGTACGTGAGCGCCCCGGCCGTCACCAGCCACGGCCTGGCCAGCCGGTGGGTGACCCGCAGCGCGACGAGGGTCATGACCAGGAAGACGACCACGACCACGGCGGTGATGATCACGTGCGAGTACGTCACCGCGTACCGCTCCCCGACGGCGTCGGCGTACCCGATGGCGCGGAAGACCGCGTTGCCCAGGCAGATCGGCACCAGCAGGGCGATCTGCAGGTTCAGTCCGAACTTGTACAGCATGAACAGCGCCATCCCGGCGATGAAGTAGTGCGAGAACTCGGACTGCACGATCAGGTCGGTGAACCCCGGCAGCACCCCCGCCTCGACCGCGAGCGTCAGTCCCAGCCAGCCCCATAACCCGGCCATGATCCGTCCCTGGGTCATCCCGATCCAGGTGAACAGCAGGATCAGCAGGTAGAACCGCAGCTCGACCCAGAGGGTCCAGTAGACGACGTCCACGTTCGCGATGTCGGGCACCGCCTGGAACATCGTCAGGTTCGCCAGCACCTGCGGCAACGACACCTGGAACAGCCCCTGCCCCAGCGTCACGGCGACCAGGGCGGTGACCGCGATGCCCACCCAGTACGCCGGATAGAGCCGCACGGCGCGCGACACCAGGAACGAGCGCGGGCTCCTGCCCCACGCGCTCATCAGCACCACGAACCCGCTGATCAGGAAGAACAGGTCCACGCCCAGGTAGCCGTACTTCGACCAGGAGCTCTCCGCGGCGAAGGCCACCGGGCTCGTGCCGCCGGCCCAGCCGGAGAACGTGTAGTGGAAGAACACGACGCAGAGCGCCGCCAGCAGCCGGAGCCCGTCGATGTCGTAGAGCCGATCTGAGCTGGTTCGCATGGTTCTGCCCCCTCCTGGTCATGGAGAGGGTGCGCCCGGCTACTTGCCTAATGCCTGCATGCAAGCACTTCGCAAGGGTCTTACGGCCATTTGGGGTCCCCGACCGGCTCAATGGGCCCCTCCAGCACGTCCAGTCGCTCCAGCAGGGTGAGGAACGTCATCGCGTACGGCGAGGTCGCGAGCACGGCGGCCACCCGCGGCCAGTCCACCTGCTCCCGCATCGCGCGCACCTGGGCCAGCAGCGCCCCGTAGTCGCAGGCGTGCTCCGACAGCGGCAACAACCACGAGATGACCAGGTCGGTGGCCTCCAGCACGGGAACGATCACCGCCGACGCCTTCAGCGGCTCGGCCCGGTCGAGCAGCTCGTCGGTGATCGGCAGGTCGGACACCCGGAAGATCAGGTCCACCAGCCGCCCCTCGTCGTACGCCTTGACCAGCCAGTCCTCCGGCGGCTTGGCCGTCTGGAACCCCAGCCCGCGCAACGCCTCCAGCGCCGCCGGCACGTCGTGTTCCGTGAGCACGAAGTCCACGTCGTGCAGCGAGGGCGCCGCCCCCCTGGCGTACGCCGCGCACCCACCGGCCAGCGCGAACTTCACTCCGGCATCCTTCAGCCCGGAGCTGGCACGCTTGAGCGTGTCGAGGATGGCATCGGTGACCGCGTGGCCGTGGCTGCTCATGTGATCGGGCTACCCAGACGGTGGTCAGCTAGACGTTGCCCGCGGGGCACCCGGCGGCGAGTCCATGTTATGCGGCCATCCCTGAGGGCAGTGGCAGGCGCATGGCTACACTGCTCTGGATCATCGCGGTAATCCTCGTCGTCTCCGGGATCTACGTGATCCTGGCCCGGCGTGACCTGCTCTGGGGAATCGTGCTCATCGTCCTCGGATTCCTGGTCGGGCCCGGCGGGGTGAGCATCTTCAATGTCTAGGGGGAGCCGCGGGTTCCCCATCCATCCCAGGTCGCTGGGCCGATCCCCGAGAGCGGTCCAGCGGTTCTGTCAGTACCCGTTGAAGCACTCCAGGCGGTAGACGCCGTATGCCTTGCCCAGCACCGGCATTGCCACATTCCGCACCCTGATGCCGCCGGGCGTCATGCCCTTCTCACTGCCCCTGTGCGCGTGCCCGTGCAGGATCAGGTCGGCGCCGGCCGTGTCGACCGCCTCGGCCAGCAGGTAGCTGCCGAGGAACGGGTAGATCTCCGGCGGCTCGCCCTCCAGCGTCTCCTTGATCGGGGAGTAGTGCGACAGCACGATGCGGTGGTCGGCCACGATCTCCTTCAGCGCGACCTTCCACGCCTCGGCGATGTAGCGGGTGTGGGACACGAAGTTCTTGATCTCGCGCTCGCCGAACTCGCTCGCGCACTTCCCCGCGAACCCGC
Source organism: Nonomuraea marmarensis (assembly GCF_043197025.1). Lineage (NCBI taxonomy): Bacteria > Bacillati > Actinomycetota > Actinomycetes > Streptosporangiales > Streptosporangiaceae > Nonomuraea > Nonomuraea marmarensis. The sequence continues at coordinate 329,415 of NZ_JBICRM010000008.1, read as the reverse complement.
CGCCGAAGCCCTTCCCGCCGACCACGCCCAGCTTCCTGTCGCCGCACTGGATCACGACCCCGTCGTCGTCGAGCACGACGACGCCCGCGTCGCGCAACTCCCCGGCGATCTCGTACTGCAGGTCGGAGTGGTAGTCGTGGTTGCCGAGCACGGCGAGGACCGGGATCGGCAGGCCGCGCAGCTCGTCGGCCACCAGCCGGCCCTCCTCCAGCGTGCCGTGCCGGGTCAGGTCTCCCGCCAGCATGAAGACGTCGGCACGGTCCTCGATGCCCTCCAGCCGCTGCTTGTACTGGCCTCTCACGTCCTCGCCCAGGTGGATGTCTCCCACGGCCGCTATGCGCAGGTCAGTCAAGGTGCTCATCCTCCCCGGGCTCGCCGGCCTCCACGACCTTGATCTCGTTGTGCACGTGCAGCTCTGGTGCGGCCTCGTGCGCCACCTGGCCGAGCCGCTGGCGCTGCTCGGACCCGTACACCTGCCCGCGCAGGAAGAGCTGGTCACCTCGGATGTCGACGCGGATGCCGAGCTCATGCGTGCGCCCGTCCTCGGCCAGCGCCTGCTGGACGCGGGCCGCGACGTACTGCGGAGCTTCCATCGCTCGCCTCCTTCTTCTGTCGCCGCATGCCCGGGTTTGAACAGCTCAAACGGCGCGAATCAGGTCGATAACCACCCGCTCGCTGCCCGAAGTCGCCTGCCGCCCGCCTGGGGCACGGCTACCCCGGACGTTAGGCGGCAAACAGCACGGGCAGGTGGGCGACATGTCGGATAACCGAGATACGCCTGATCACGGAGAGTGGCACGAGGAGGGGAACAGCAGGGGCCATCCCATGGTGCCCGCCACGCCGCGCGACGTGGTGCACATCAGGGTGGGGTCGTTCATGCTGATGTTCCTGTTCGCGTTCGCGGTGCTGGGGCTCATCGCGGGGGCCCCGGTCATGACGGGTGTCGCGATCGTGCTGGCGATCGTCACGGTGATCGACATCGTGCTGGCCGTACGCCGCCAGAAGCTGCGACGGAACGGTGAAGCGGGCTGACCTCGACATGTCGCCACTCAGCGGGCGGGTAGTGGTGGTGATCAGCGTTTCGATCGGCGTAGCGGGGGCTGGGTTCGTTGCGTTAAGCGGGCTGGGAGGGGTAGGCGGCGGGGAATCGTTTCGAGGAGGTCATGATGCCTGAGCGCGATCTTCAGTACCTGGCCGACCTGGCCGCGCAGTTGCGGGTCGACTCCGTGCGGGCCGCCGCCGAAGCCGGTTCCGGTCATCCGACCTCGTCCATGTCCGCCGCCGATCTGATGGCCGTGTTGTTCGCCTGTCATCTCCGCTACGACTTCGACGAGCCCGGCAATCCGGCCAACGATCAGCTCATCTTCTCCAAGGGCCATGCCTCCCCGCTGCTCTATTCGCTCTACAAAGCGGCCGGCGTGATCAGCGACGAGGAGTTGTTGTCGTTCCGGCGGCGCGGGAGCCGGCTCGAAGGGCATCCCACTCCGCGGCTGCCCTGGGTGGATGTGGCCACCGGGTCGCTGGGGCAGGGTTTGCCGGTCGGGGTCGGGGTGGCCATGGCGGGACGGCTGGAGCGGTTGCCGTACCGGGTGTGGGTGCTTTGCGGGGACAGTGAGCTGGCCGAAGGGTCCATCTGGGAGGCGGCCGAGCATGCCGGGTGTGAAGGGCTGGCCAATCTGACGGCCATCGTGGACGTGAACAGGCTCGGGCAGCGGGGGCCGACCCGGCACGGGTGGGACACGGGGGCCTATGCACGCAGGTTCGGGGCGTTCGGGTGGCACACGATCGAGATCGACGGGCATGATCCGGGGCAGATCGACTACGCCCTGAGTGATGCCTGCAACACGCGCCGGCGGCCCACCGTGATCCTGGCCAAGACCCGTAAGGGGGAAGGGGTCCTGGAGGTCGAGAATCGCGAAGGTGCTCATGGCAAGGCGCTCAAGGATCCTGACAAGGCGATCGACGAGCTGGGTGGGCCTCGGAACGTGCGGATCGAGGTGCGCAGGCCGCCCTCTGACGCTCCCCCGCCGTATCTGTTCGGGACCAGGCCCTTGAGCCTGCCCGCGTACAAGGTGGGTGAGAAGATCGCCACCCGGGAGGCGTACGGTGAGGCGCTGGCGGCGCTCGGCGCGGCTCGGGGGGATGTCGTGGCGCTGGACGGCGAGGTGGCGGACTCGACCAAGACCGCGACGTTCGGGGAGGAGTTCCCCGAGCGGTTCTTCGAGATGTACATCGCCGAGCAGCAGCTCGTCGCCGCCGCCGTCGGGCTGCAGGTGCGCGGCTGGACACCGTACGCGGCCACGTTCGCGGCGTTCCTGACCAGGGCGTACGACTTCATCAGGATGGCCGGGGTGAGCCGCGCGTCCATCCGGCTGGTCGGGTCGCACGCGGGGGTGGCGATCGGGGAGGACGGGCCGTCGCAGATGGGGCTGGAGGATCTGGCGATGCTGCGGGCCGTGTACGGCAGCACCGTGCTCTACCCGTGTGACGCGAACCAGACGGCCGCCCTGACCGCCGAGATGGCGGACGTCGAAGGCGTGTCCTATCTGCGGACCACGCGCGGGGCCACGCCGGTGATCTACCCGCCGGGCGAGCGGTTCCCCGTGGGCGGGTCGCGGGTGTTGCGGCATTCGCCGGGCGACCGGGCCACGATCGTGGCGGCCGGTGTGACCGTGCACGAGGCGCTGGCCGCGGCCGACGAGCTGGCGGCGGCCGGGACTCCGGTGGGGGTGATCGATCTGTACTCGGTCAAGCCCGTCGACTCGGCGGTGCTGATCGAGGCGGCCACCACCACCGGCAACCTGATCACGGTCGAGGATCACCGGCTGGAGGGCGGGCTCGGCGACGCGGTGATGGACGCCGTCAGCGAGCTCGGGCCCCGGGTGGTGAAGCTGGCCGTGACGGGGCTGCCCGGGTCGGCAACGCCGGAGGAGCAACTCGCCGACGCCCGCATCGACCGCCACGCGATCGCCGACGCGGTCAAGCACTCCCTATAACGCCATCGAAGATGGTGTTATAGGGAGTGGGTTTTGGGTTTGGTTTTGGGGTTTTGGTTTTGGGGTTTTGGTTTTGGGGTTTTGGTGTGGGGCCCGCCCCCCACGTGTGTGTTAGGGGGACTGGGGGCTCGCCCCCCGCGCATGTGTTGGGGGGGACGGGGGGCTCGCCCCCCGCGTGTGTGTTGGGGGGGACGCGGGGGGCTCGCCCCCCGCGGGTGTGTTAGCGGGCCTTCGCCGTAGCCCGCCTGTTGGCTTTCTTGATGGCGCCCACCAGCTCCTGCTTCGTCATCCGCGACCGCCCGCGGACGCCGAGCTTGGCCGCCACGTTCTGCAGGTGTTCCCTGCTGGCGTTGGCGTCGACGCCCTCGGCCGTCCGGCCGGACCGGTCCATGGCGCCCTTGTCCGAGGGCCCCTTCTTCGCCTTCGGCTCCCAGTGGTCGCCGATCTTCTCGAAGGAGTGCTTCAGCGCGGCGAACGCGGTCATGTGGGCGCGCCGCCCCTCGCCGTACTCCTCCACGGCGTGGTCGTGGGCCTTGATCCAGGTGTTCTGCGCCTTCTTCGGCGAACGCTTGATGGTCGACGGCAGCTCTTCAACGGCTGGCATGTCGATTCACCTCCTACAGCGTTGGTTCGTCGTAGTGTCGGCGTTCCTCGTACACGGAGGTCCTGCGGGTCTCCGGCTCCTCGTAGATGTCGTGGCGGTGCACCGGCTCGTCGATGGGGCCGACCGCCCTACGGGTGACGTTGATCCTGTATATGCCGAACGCGAGTCCGGCGAGTCCGCCGAGCATGAGGATGACACCCACTACGTTGATGTCGAGGCCGGCGAGATCGAACTCGACGGCCCACGTGAGGATCGCACCGAGCATGATGAGGATGATGCTTCCGGCGATGGTCATCAGGGTTACCTCCTTGATACGAAGGAACCTCTATCCACATGTCGAAAAACAAACCAGTCGTGGTGATCGGGCTGATGGGCTCGGGCAAGACCAGCGCGGGCCGGTTGATCGCCGCGGCGCTGGGGTTGTCGTTCAGTGACAGCGACCCGTTCCTGCTGGCGAAGTACGGCGGCACCGCCGCGCAGATCGCCGCCCGGGAAGGGGCCGACACGCTGCACCGGTACGAAGCCGAGCACGTGCTGCACGAGCTGGCCGGCGAGCCCAAGGTGATCGCGGCGGCGGCCAGCACGGTCGAGGCCCCCCGGGTACGCGCGGCGCTGCGCGGCGCGTTCGTGGTCTGGGTGGACGCGGCCGACGAAGTGCTGGCCCAGCGGATGCGTTCGAGCGACCACCGCCCCGACTTCGGCCCGGCCGCGATGCGGGCCCGCCGCGCGCCCTACTTCCGCCAGGTGGCGGACCTGGTGTGCGACGTCGGCGTGCTGAGCCCCGAGCAGGTGCGCGACGCCGTACTGCGGAAAATGGGTTTGCCCGCGGGTGATCGGGACTGATAGCCAGAGGGGATGTTCGCCGAGAAACCCACGCTTACGGGTGAGCGCGTGACGCTGCGCCCGGCCGGTCCCGAGCACGTCGAAGGCCTCATCGAGCTGGTCTCCGACCCGGAGGTGAAGCGGCTGACAGGCTCGCACGGCGAAGCCGGCCCCGAAGGCGCCCGCCGGTGGTACGCCACCAGAGGCGAGCAGGCCGACCGGCTCGACCTGGCGATCATGGCGGGCGACGACTATGTGGGCGAGGTCGTGCTCAACGAGCTCGACGTCAACAACCTCTCCTGCAACCTCCGCATAGCGCTGATCGGCGCGCGGGCGTTCGGCAAGGGTTACGGCACCGAGGCGATCACCCTGGTGCTCGACCACGCCTTCGCCACGACGCCGCTGCACCGCATCAGCCTCGGCGTGTTCGCCTTCAACGAGCGGGCCCGGCACGTGTACAAGAAGGTCGGCTTCGTGGAGGAGGGCGTGCAGCGCGACGCCCTGTTGTGGGACGGCGAGTGGCACGACGAGCTGATCATGTCGGTGCTCCGCCCCGAATGGCCGGCAAGATCCAGAAGCCTGGCATAATGATCATGACACATGGGTCCCCCGAGGCGCGCGGGGGACCCGTGGTGTCATTTTCGGACAACCAATAGGCGGTGCCGTGCATCTAAGCATCAGTGACGATGCGCTTGGTGCCCGGTGACCCGGAGAGGCTTGGCGGCTACTGGCTGGCCGCCCGGCTCGGCGCGGGCGGGCGCGGCGTGGTCTACGACGCCTACGACGACGAGGGCCGCAGATACGCCGTCACGGTGCCGCGGGGCGAGGTCGGGCGGCGGTTCGAGCGCGTGTCCTGCCGCCGGCTGGCGGAGGTGGTGAGCGTCGGGATCGACGAGGGCGTCCCCTACGTGGTGAGCGAGTTCGTGTCCGGGCCGGACCTGCGGCAGGCGGTCGAGCTGCACGGACCCTACGCGGGTGACGAGCTGGTCGCGCTGGCGGACGCCCTGGCCGCCGCGCTGGGCGCGTTGCACGAGGCCGGGCTGACGCATCGCGGGCTCAACCCGGAGAGCGTGTTGCTGGCCGACGACGGTCCCAAGGTGATCGAGCTGGGCGTGCCCGTCGGCGGGACGTACACGTACACGGCTCCCGAGGTGCTGACCGGGCGGGAGGCCGGGGCGGCGGCGGACGTGTTCGCGTGGGGTGCGGTGGTGTTGTTCGCGGCCACCGGGCGCGATCCGTTCCGCGGGGAGAGCCTGGGCGGGGTCATGCACCGGCTGCTGACCGTGGACCCCGACCTGGGCGGGCTGCCGGACGCGCTGCGCGAGGTGGTGGGGCGGGCACTGGCCAAGGACCCCGCGGACCGGCCCGAGGCCGGGGAACTGCCCGTCGGGACCGCGGCCGAGCTGCGGCCTCCCGAGGGGTACGCGGGGGCGCGATCGCTCGGCGAGGTGGCCGAGGAGGTGTACCTGACCCTCACGCCCCGGCAGCAGGAGGAGGTGCCGGGGCTGCTGCTGCGCCTGCTCGACGGTGACGACCCGCACGACGAGGGCGACGTGCTGGCCCCGCTCATGGACGCCGGTCTCCTGGTACGCCGCAGCGTACGCGTACCGCCGGCCGAGACCGCCGTCGGCAAGCTCGTGGCCGTCAGCGACGACCGGGTGTCGCCGGCCAGCGCCGCTCTTTACCGGGCCTGGCCCCGGCTGCGCGGCTGGGTCGCGGCCGAGCGTGACGGGCTGCACGTGCACCGGCAGATCCGCGAGGCCGCCCGGCACTGGTCGGAGCACCGGCGCGGCCGCAGCCACCTCTACCGCGGCCAGGCGCTCGACACGGCGCTCGGCTGGGCCGCGACCAAACGCCGCCACCTGCGGCTCAACCAGCTCGAACGCGACTTCATCAACGACAGCGTGGCCCTGTCCAAGCAGCGCAGGAAGCTCCTCGCCCCTTCGCTGGCGACGCTCGGGGCGGTGCTGGCCGTGGCGGTGACGATGTCCGTCGTGTCCGTGCACGGGCAGAACGACCTGCGCGGCCGCCTCGTCGAGGCCGACGCGCGGGCCGTGGCCGCCAGGGCCGAGGCGCTGCGCTCGTCCGATCCGCGTACGGCGATGCGGCTGAGCGTGGCCGCCTGGCGGTTGTCGCCGGTGTTCGAGGCGCGGGCGGCGTTGCAGGCCTCGCTGGTGCAGCCGGAGCTGGGGGTGTTCAACGATCCGGCGGCCGATCAGGGTGCCCACTACCTGCTGCGTGGGGACGAGCTGGTCAAATGGGGCACCGGTACGGTCACCGTCTGGGATGTGGCCGGCGGCCGGCGGCTCGCCTCCTATGCGTTGCCCACGGGGATCGCGGCGTTGAGCGACGACGGGAGGTTCGCGGAGGGGGCCGACGGGCGGCCGTTCGAGGTGGCCACGGGGCGGGTGCCGGTGGGGGTCACGTATGCGATCGGCAAGGGGAACAGGACGCGGGTCTACCGGGGCGGCGAGGTGCTGTTCGACGTCGCCGACCGCAAGGTGGCGATCTCCGGTGACGGGGCGAGGGCGGCGTTCTCCGGGCTGGACGGGCGGGTGGAGTTGTGGGAGCCGGTCGGCCGGGTGCGGACCGGGAGCGTCGAGGTACAGCCGCTCACCGGGGCTGACGCGGCGGCGCCCGCCCTGGCGTTCAGCCCGGACGGGACCACGCTGGCCGTGGCGGGGCGCGACGGGATCACGCTGGTGGAGTCGAGAGACGCGGGGGCGGTGCGTACGGGCAGCTCGGACACCCTGGGCGCCGAGGGCCCGACGCCGACCAGCACGGACGCGCTGAGGAGCCCTCGCGTGGAGCCGCTCAAGGTCCCCCTGGAGAGCGCTCGTGGCGAGGAGGCGGCGGACGGCTCTGGGACGGTCCATGACGTCGCCGACGGCCCGCCCGTCTTCAGCCCCGACGGCCGCCTGCTCGCCCTCCCCGGCGCCGGCGAGGTGCGGGTCTGGAACGTGGCCGAGCGGCGGCTGGCCGGCGCCTACCCGCTCAGGGACCACGACCACGGCCTGGCGTTCTCCGCCGACGGGCAGACGCTGCGTTACCTCAGCGGCACCGGCTCGGTCGTCTCGCTCGACGTCTCCGGGCTGCCGGTCCCCTACGAGCAGGGCCGGGCAGCCGCGCTCTCGGACAACGGGCGGGTCGCGGCCAAGGAGGAGGGGAACACGATCGAGCTCACCGACACCGTCGAACACCGGCAGCTCGGCCGGATCGCCGCCGCCGGAGACCTGGCCTTCGACGCGGGGGGCCGGCTGCTCGCCGTCGCGGGCGACCCGGTGACCGTGTGGCAGGTGGCGGGCGGCAAGCAGGTGACCGCCATCGACGCGGGCGGCGACGTACCCGCCGTGGCGCTCTCCCCCAAGGGCGACACGCTGGCCACCGCCCGCGGCAGGACCCTGGAGACGTGGAACGTGCGCGAGGGGCGGCGCATCAAGGTGTACGAGGGCGCGGGCAACCTGGCGCTGGCCTTCAGCCCGGACGGCTCGACGCTGGCCGCCGGCGCCAACGTTCTCGACCTCGGCACGGGCGAGGTCACCCCGCTCGTCACAGCCGATCAGACCCGTGGAACCGTCCCGCCCGCGCCGACCGCGGTCGCCTTCTCGCCCGACGGCCGCACGCTGGCGTTCGGCCTGGACGGCGGCCGGGTGCTGCTCTGGGACGTGCGCGGGCGCGAGCGCCGCGGCACGATCGAGACCGGCACGGCCCCGGTGGACGAGCTGCGCTTCTCCCCGGACGGCGACCTGCTGGCGGTCGACGCCGCCCGTACCTCGTTGTGGGACGCGAGTGCCCTGCGCGAGGTCGGCCAGGTGGGGGCGTGGGCCGCGGGGCTGGCCTTCAGCCAGGACGGCAAGCGGCTGCGCGGCGTGGCGCTCGACGGCACCGTACGCGAGAGCCCGGTCGATCCGGCGCTGACCGCGCGGGAGGTGTGCGCCAGGGCGGGCGGTCCGCTGAGCAAGGCCGAGTGGACCCGCCTGATCCCGGAGAGCGGCTACCAGCGGGCCTGCTGACCAGGCGGGCGACGTTCGGGCAGCTGACGTTCACGGCGCCGTGGTCAGGCCGGGTACGTCCTGACCACCTTGCCCTGGAGGTTGGCGACCAGGTAGCCCGAGCGGTAGCCGTCGGACACGTAGACGAGCAGCACCTGGCGCGGCGTCGCGAACGCGTAGTCGGGGTCCACGATCACGTAACGCGTGGTGGGCTTGGGAACGCCCAGATCCTTGTTCGCCTTCTTGATCAGGGCGGGGAGCGCGTCCCAGTTGTACCTGTTCAGGTCCACCACGGGCGTGATCACCTTGCCGCCCATTCCCGAGCGGGAGGCCGCGCCGTCGCGGTAGTCGTACCGGTCGTAGATCTCCGGGTCCTTCTTGAGCGGCGCCTCGGCGGAGGCGTACGTCGGGTACACCACCAGCCTGACGACCTTGCTGCCGCCGATGACCGGCTTGAGCTTCGTGATCATGTAGCGCATGCCCGCCGGGGTGAGCAGGTTGGCGGGCGCGGTGCTGCCGGTGCTCGGCTGCGGGGACGACCTGAAGTCCCCGGTCACCGTCGGAGGCGTGAACGACAACGACCGCGGCTCGTCTGTCGCGGTGGCCGGGATCTGGATCGGGAGCAATCGCCACACCAGCACGCCCGCCACCACGACCGCCGCCGTGGACGCCGCGATCGCGGCGTTGCGGGCGCCGTGACGGCCGCGGCGCGAGTGCACGGTGCTCGCCTGCGGGACGGGCGCCGCACCCCACGGGGGCGGATGCGGCGCCGCGTGACCGTATCCGGGCGGCACCGTGTGCCCGGCCCCGGGAGCCCCCGCCGACATCGGCGGCCGGGTCTGGGCGTACGGCACCGGCCCGCCGTGCATGGAAGGCCCGCTCTGCGCGGACGGCACCGGCCCGCCGTGCATGGAAGGCACGCTCTGGGCGGACGGCACCGGCCCGCCGTGTATGGGAGCCACCGAAACGCAGTGGCCCGGTTCGGCGGTCGGGGCCAGCATGCGGTCCAGGGTCTCGGCGTCGGGCCTGGCCGGCGGGTCGCGTCTGAGCAGGGCGTGCAGGACGGGACCCAGGGGTCCGGCGCGCTCGGGCGGCGGCACATCCTGGTTGAGCACGGCGGCCAGCGTCGCCAGCGTGGTGCTCCTGCGCAGCGGATGCCGTCCCTCCACCGCCACGTACATCAGCATCCCGAGCGACCACAGATCGGAGGCCGGGTCGCCCTCGACGCCGTTGATGCGCTCGGGCGCCATGTACTCGGGCGATCCGATGAACGACCCCGTGGCCGTCAGGCTCGTGGACTCGCGCACCGCCGCGATGCCGAAGTCGGTGAGCACCGACCGGCCGTCCTCGCGCAACAGCACGTTGGCGGGCTTGACGTCGCGGTGCTGGATGCCGACGGCGTGCGCGGCCCGTAAGGCGGATAAGACCTCGCGCCCGAGCCGCGCCACCTCCCACGGCGGCATGGGCCCGCGCTGGAGCCGGTCCTGGAGCGAGCCGCCGGAGACCAGCTCCATGACGATCCACGGGTAACCCTGCTCACCAGGGTCCACGATGTGGTGGATGGTGGCGACGTGCGGATGGTTCAGCCGGGCCAGGGCGCGGGCCTCGCGCAGCACCCTGGCCCGCAGCTCGCGGGCGCCGGCCGGATCGGCCTCGTCCATCGAGGGGTCCGGCGGGCGTACCTCCTTGAGCGCGACCTCGCGGTGCAGGGCCACGTCCCAGGCCCGCCACACCAGGCCCATGCCCCCGCCGCCGAGCCGCTCGACCAACTCGAAGCGGCCGTCGATCACGCGTCTTTGCATGAAGGGCAGCGTAGGGCCGACCTGCCACCCCCGTCATCACGCGCTGATGGCGAGCGTCTCCTCGGTGACGCCGTACCGGAGAGGCCGGCCCTCGGCGTACCTGGAGAGCTCGTCGAGTGCCAGGTCGGCGAGGCGTGCCAGCTCCCCGCCGAGCGAGCCGGCGATGTGCGGCGTGAGCAGGACGTTCGGGAGGTCGTAGAGCGGCGAGCCGGCGGGCAGCACCTCGGGCTCGGTCACGTCGATCACCGCGTGGAGCCGTCCGCTCACCAGCTCGGCGGTGAGCGCGTCGTGGTCGACGAGGGCGCCGCGGGCCGTGTTGATCAGCGTCGCGCCGTCGCGCATGCGCGCGAGGCGGGCGGCGTCGACGAGGTGCCTGGTCTCCGGCAGCGCGGGCGCGTGCAGGCTGACCACGTCACACCGCTCGAACAGCTCCTCCAGCTCGACGTGCGGCACGCCCAGGTCCTCGGTCAGGTACGGGTCCGCGACGAGCACGTCGAGCTCGAACGGCCGCAGCAGCTCGATCACCCGGCGGCCGATCCTGGAGGCGCCGACGACGCCGACCGTACGCCGGTAGTTTCCGAATCCCGGGAACCGGCCCTCCAGGTCGAGCCCCGTCCGGTGCTCGCGGTAGAGCCCGGCGATGTCCAGCACCCGCTTGTTGGCGAACAGGATCGAGGCCAGCGTGTATTCGGCGACGGGCTCTGCGTTGGCCGCCGCCGCGGACGAGACGAGCAGGCCGCGCCGCCAGCACGCCTCGGTGACGTGGTGCTTGACGCTGCCCGCCGCGTGCACGATCGCGCGCAGCCTGGGCGCCCTGGCCAGCACGTCGCCGGTGATGGGCGGGCACTCCCAGCTCGTGTAGAGCACCTCGGCGGCGGCCAGCGCCCCGGCCACGGCCGGGTCGGCGAAGTCGTCGGCCACCAGATCGGGGTCCACGTCGGCGAGCCGCAGCAGGCGGTCGCGCACCTGGCTGGTGATGAGCCGTCGCGCCACCTGGCGGCCCATGGCGAGCAGGGTCTTCGGCCGATTTTCGGTCATATCGCTCCCCCCGGAACCAAACCCCCGGCACCTCGCTCTTGCGTATCGCGGGGACGCCACCCTAGCTTGTGGGAAAGCGGTTTCCAAAGTCTGGAGCTCCATGTTGCCCGCAGAGGATCGTACGCTCAGCCCGTACACGGGGTGGACGCGACGGCACTGGGAGGCCCTGGCCGACGATCTGCTCGCGACGGTGGAGCCGTACCGGTCGGAGGACGGCGCGACGATCCGGCTGCCGGGGCGGGCGAGCTGGTCGGACTGCGATGGGATGGAGGGTTTCGCCCGTACGTTCCTGATCGCCGCCTTCCGGGTGGCCGGGGGCGGGCCGGCCGCGCTGCTGGAGCCGTACCGGGCCGGGTTCGTCAGCGGTCCCGGGGCCTGGCCCGCGGTGAAGGACCGGTTCCAGCCGATGGTGGAGGCCGCCTCGCTGGCCCTGGGGCTCTGGCTGACCCGCGAGCGGCTGTGGGACACGCTGGCGGACGGTGAACGTGAGCGGCTCGCCGCGTATCTGGCCACGGTGTTCTCCCACGAGCCCGCCGACAACAACTGGTGGCTCTTCCCGCTGACCGTCGGCGGGTTCCTGGCGAGCGTCGGGGTCGAGGAGGAGGCCGCGCACGCCGCGATCGACCGCGGGCTGGCCCGCATCGAGCCCTGGCACGTGGGCCAGGGCTGGTACTCCGACGGTGACAACCGCTCCTTCGACCACTACAACGGCTGGGCCCTGCACTTCTACCCGGTCCTGTACGACCTGCTGTCCGGCGTCTCGCTCCCTGTGCACCGTGCTCGATTGCGGGAGTTCCTCGGGTCGTACGCGCTGATGTTCGGGGCGGAGGGGGAGCCGCTCTATCAGGGGCGGTCGGTCACCTACAGGTTCGCGGCGGTGGCGGCGCTGATGCTGGGCGCGGTGACCGGCGACACCCCATTGTCGCCCGGAGCCACCCGGCGGCTCGCCTCGGGGGCGGTGCGTCACTTCCTCGAACGCGGTGCGCTCTCCCCCGAGGGCCTGCTCACGCTGGGCTGGCATGGGCCGCATGAGGCGTCGTTGCAGCCGTACTCGGGGTCGGCGTCGCCGTACTGGGCCGCCAAGGCGTTCGCCGGCCTGCTGGCCCCCGCCGACCACCCGCTCTGGACGGCCACGGAGGAGCCCGCCCCGGACGGCCTGCTCGCCCTTCCGGGTCCTGGGCTGGTGGTGCAGAACGCGGGCGGGATCGCCCGCGTGCTCAACCACGGTTCGCAACGCTACGTCGGAGACCCGCTCTACGACCGCTACGCCTACTCGACGCACACGGGCCCGACCTCGGACGAGTTCCCCGACAACCACTTCGGCCTGGTGCTGGACGACGGCACGGTCACGGCCCGCGGCATCATCGAGCCGCGCGGGGCGGGCCGGGCGGGCGAGTTGTGGTGGGCGGCCTCGGCGGGCGAGGGTGTCGAGAGCGTGAGCGTCGTCCGGGGGGCCGCCGAGGTGCGCGTGCACCGCGTCGCGCCCGGCTCGCGGGTCCGCCAGACCGGCTGGGCCCTGCCCGCGGCCACCGCCGACGTCCGCGACGGGTTCGTGCAGCTCACCTCGCCGGACGCGCCCGATTCCGTCCTGACCGGCCTGTACGGCTACACGATCGCATCCGTCCGCGAGTCCGCCGAGGGCACGGCGTTCGGCACCCCGGCCCTGGTCCCGGTGCTCGACGGCGTAACGGACGATGGCTGGGCGGTGGCCCTGGCGGTCCTGGGCGCGGACGCGACGGCGCCCACGGTTGAGGTCGGCGACCACGTGACGATCACCTGGCCGGACGGCCTCAGCCTCACGATAACCCCGCACGGCCCGCTCACCTGAGGGCGTCCACGTCAGCCGGACCCCGCTCGGTCATTCCCCCAGGTCGCTCAGCCGGCCGATGAGCGCCGTCCGCGAGGTGATGCCGAGCTTGGTGTAGATGTGGCTCAGGTGGTATTCGACCGTCTTGACGCTCAGCACCAGCTTGCGCGCCGCCTGCCGGTTGGTCAGCCCTCTGCTGATCAGCACCGCCACCGTGTGCTCCTGTGGCGTCAGCCCCAGCCTGGCGGTGTCCTGCGGGCGCAGCACCGCCCGCCCGCTCGCGGCCAGCTCCAGGTCGCACTGCTCCAGGTACGGCAGCGCCCCCAGCCTGGACAAGGTGAGCTGGGCGGCTTCGAGCTGCTCGGCGGCGGCGGCCCGGCGACCCCGGCGACGCAGGAAGGTGCCGAACGCGAGCCGGATCGTGGCCTCCTCGAACGGCATGTCGATCTTGGCCGTGTGTTCCAGCGCGACCTGGTATGCGGTCTCCGCCTCGACCGGCTCGTGCCTGGCCGCGTGCAGCCCGGCCCTGGCGCGGGCGGCGGCGGCCAGGACGCTGCGACGGTCCCGGTCCAGGGCGAGCACCTCGCACGGCACCAGCACCGACTCGGCCTCCTCCAGCCGGCCGGCGTTGACCAGGGCGTCGGCCAGCAGCGTACGCCAGAGTGCGGCGGCCGGCTCGTCGGGCAGGTTCGTCCTGGTCAGCGGCATGAGCGCGGTGATGGCCGCCTCGTGGTCGGCTCGGGCGGTGGCCACGAGGGCGTCGGCGCAGGCCGTACCGACCTGGGCCGTGGTGTTGTCCGGGCAGCAGGCGGCGCGGGCGGCGCGCACGTGTGTGAGGGCCCGCTCCCACTCGCCCCGGGCGGCGGGCACCAGAGCGGCCACCGCGTGGGCGTAGCTCGCCAGCCACTCCTGGCCGAAGTCGTCGGCGGTGGAGGCGCCGATCTCGGCGTGCGCGACGGCCTCGTCCCAGCGGCCGAGCCGGTATTCGGCCTGGGCCAGCGCGGTCGCCACGAGCAGCTGGAAGGGCGCGGACGCGTCGGCGCTCACGGTGAGCAGGCCGAGCAGATCGTCGTGCGCTCCGGCCAGATCGTCGGCCCACAGCCGCAACATGCCCCGGCCGAGCAGCGCGTCCAGCTCCCCCGCCGCCCCCTGCGCGGGCACCGGCAACTCGCTGCTCAGCGCCAGCCCCTCCTCGACGCACCCCGCCAACCCGAGCCCGACGAGCTGCGCGAACCGCACCAGCTCACCACCAGATGCCAGCCCCTCCCGACCATCCGACACGAGGCCGCCGGCGGCCCGTTCCGCCCACGTGGCCGCGTCGGTGCCGTGGCCGCGGATCAGGGACGCCAGGGCCTGCCGGCCCGCGATCCCCGCGGCGAGCGCCGGGTCGCGTTCGGCGTGTGACCAGGCGTTGTCGAGCAGCCGGCCGGCCTCGTCCAGCCGCCCGGCCACCAGCGCCACCGACCCCAGCGCGTAGTCGCGGACCGCGGGATCGGCCGCGGGGGCCACCTGGGCGGTCAGCGCACCCGCGTCCCCCGGTCGGCCCGCCGCCAGCAGCGCCTCCACGGCCTCCGCGATGAGCCGGTCCCGCGCGGGCCCCTCCGCGGTGAGCTGCACCGCCCGCGTCAGGCAGCCGCACGCACTCGACCAGCGCCCCGCCGCCGCCTGCCGCCGCCCCACCCTGGCCACCTCCCGCACCAGCTCCTCGTCCACCTGATCGGCCGCCGCGAGCCGGTGGTGCAGCCGGTGCACCGCGTCGTCCACCAGGTCGGCGGCCACCAGGTGCAGCCGGCGGCGGGTCGCCGGGCCGAGGTCGTGGTAGATGGCGGCCCTGACCAGCGGGTTCGGGAAACCCAGCGAGACCCCTGCCCCCGTGCGCCACTCGACCAGCAGCGCGGCGCCCGTGGCCTGCTCCAGCGCGGGCAGCGGCTCGGACAGCTCCGCCATCCGCGCCACCAGGTGCAGCGGCGCGGAGGTGCCGAGCACGGCGGCCGCCGTCGCCAGCCGCTGCGCCGAGGTCTCGCACCGCCCGAGCCGGTCGAGGACGAAGGTCGTGTAGGCGCGCGGCGCGGGCAGCGGGGCGTCCACGTCGGCCAGCGTCTCGGCGCGTACCTGCTGGAGCAGGGCCCGGGCATGCAGGGGCACGCCCTTGGTGTGCTGGTGCAGCCGCTCGGCCGCCTGCGGGGTCAGCCGTACCGGACCGAGCCTGGCGCTGAGCGCCTGGAGCTCGCGGGTGCTCAGCCCGCTCAGCGGCAGCCGGAGCGCGGCGCTGCTGCGCAGCAGCCGCCGCAGCCCGTCGGGCAGCCTGGGGTGGTCGCTCTCCCTGACGATCACGATGGCCAGCACCCGATCGGTACGCAGCCGCCGCAGCGCGAACGTCAGCGCCTGCAGCGAGGGCAGGTCGGCCCAGTCCGCCCCGTCGATCGCGATGACCACGGGCGCGGCGTGCTGGAGCTGGGCGAGCAACTCCAGCAGCGCGGCACCGACCACCAGCGGATCGGGCACACCCGGCCCCGGCAGGGCGCCGGACCCCGGCAGGCAGGCCAGCACCTCGGGTACGGGCTGCGCCTGCCCCCCGAGCTGCCCCAGCACGCCATAGGGCAGCTCGGACTCGCCTTCGTCGCCGCTCACGTCCAGCACGACCGCGTTCTCGACGGCGGACAGGAACTCCCCCGCCAGCGCGGTCTTGCCGATCCCGGACGGCCCTTCCAGCACAACCAGGCTGGACCGGCCCTCGCAGACCCGGCCGAGCTGGGCGTGCAGCACCGCCAGTTCGCGGCTGCGGCCGACGAACTGTTCGTCCCGGGAGCGCTCGGGTCCGTTGCGAACGGCGCGGGTTGTCATCGGACTCACCCTCCTGGCCAAAGTTCATCGTGTGCCTTGGTCCGGCGGGCGTCCAGTGCCGTTTGACCCGAGTCAGTTCCCCGCGTCATTAGGGACTCGCCCCGGGGTTATCCCCAGGGCGTTCCCTGATGCTCGCGGCAAAGCACGTTCATAGCGTCCAACGTGGACGAATGCCCCAAAACATCGGGAGAACCTCATGCCGTCCTACATCGCAGAGGAGCAGCGGGGTACGGAAGCACGCATTCTCAACGTGCTGTTCCCCACGATCCTCCAGGGCCTCCAGCTGACCCACCAGGCCGCCGAGCAATTCGGCGCCCGGCCACAACAGCAGCGGCCCATGGACTACCCGATCCAGCGGTACCCCATCCCAGAGACCTACGCCCAGCTCGCGGCCGACCGGTCCTTCATGGACGTCGCCTCCGTGCTCATGCCCGTCGTCCAGGCCATCACGCCGCCGCTGGTGGAGCAGCTGCTCTCGTTCGGCCCCGCCAAGTCGGACACCGACCAGAACGAGGACGACCGCTTCCTGCAGTTCGTGCCGCAGCTCGTCGGCACGATCACGCCGATCATGCTGCAGGTGCTGCCAGGGCTGCTCCAGACCATGCACGGCGCCCGCGCCGAGCACCCCGTACGCGTGACCGACCGGGAGCTCAACCAGCGCTACTTCGGCCCGATCCTGCAGGCCACGCTGCCCGCCATCGTCTCGCAGCTGCCCGAGCTGCTCGCCATCGTGCACGGCGACCAGCGCTCGCCGGTACGGTACGAGCGGCTGCCGGCCCGCGGCCCGCTCCAGCTCATCAGAATCAGCAGGCACGACCTCGTCAGCGCGCACCGGCTGCGCGACGGCGACGTGCTCTACCTGACCGAGACCCCCGCTCCCCCGGGCACCACCGAGGTGCGGATCAGCCTGGCCCCCCACGGCCTGTGGTGGAAGGGCGTCCAGGTCACCGACGACAGCGACAGGCAGATCTGCTTCGTCGAGACCGACGGCGAGATCCACGCCAGCTTCGACTCCAGGTCCGTGCAGACCGGCGGGAACATCGTGTTGTGGAAGGCCAAGATGTTCGGCGTCCACACCCCGATGTACGTCCTCCCGACCGGCGACCTGTCGCCCGACGCCAAGTGCTTCAACTTCCACTGGGCGGCCGACTGATGGCCGGGCCCACGCTGCGACTCGGCAGCACGGGAGAAGAGGTCAGGCGGCTCCAGGAGCTGCTGCGCACCCGCGGCTACCGAGTGCAGGCCGACGGGTACTTCGGCGGCTCCACCTACGGAGCCCTGCTCAATCTGCAGCAACGCGAGGGACTGCCCGCCGACGGCGTGGCCGGTCCGAGCACGTGGCAGGCGCTCGGCCAGACCGCGCGGACCATGGTCACCGAGTCCCCCCAGGGCGAGCCGGCCGAGTGGAACTTCATGATCTACCTGGCGGGCAACAACAACCTGTCCGACGCCGCGGGACGCGACCTGGAGGAGTTGCGGGCCGTGCCGTCGTACAACGGGGTGCGGGTCACCGCGTTCGTCAAGCAGCAGAGCACCGGCGGCCGCGCCCAGCACATCGAGATCAGCCCCGGCGGCGGCCCCGACCTGATCGAGGAGCTGCCGCCGCCCGTCGACTCGGGCGACCCGCGCACGGTCATGCAGTTCGTACGCTGGGCCGTCAGGCGAGCCCCGGCCCGGCGGTACGCGCTGGTGATCTGGAACCACGGCGGCGGCTGGACCCCCGACGACCTCGACCAGATCTACACCCAGGTCAGGGGCCGCTCCGTCAGGCGCGACATCGAGACCGGGTACGTCCGGCGCGCCCCGCGCATGGCCCCGGCCGACGGTGAACCCGCGTTCTCCGAGCTGGCCAGGCTGGCGCAGACCCCGGAGATCACCAAGGCGGTGTTCACGTCGTCCCTGGGCGAGGTGCTCAAGCTGCCCAGCGGGCAGGAGCGCGCGATCGCCAGCGACGATGGCACGCTGCACTCGCTGGACACCATCGAGCTGCGCAACGTCATGCGCCGCATCCACGAGGACCTCGGCCGGCCGATCGACCTGCTGGGCATGGACGCCTGCCTCATGAGCAACCTCGAGGTCTGCTACGAGATCCGCGAGCACGTCGGCACCGTCGTGGGCTCGGAGGAGCTGGAGCCCAACGAGGGCTGGCCGTACACCGAGATCCTGTCCGCCATGGCCGCCAACCCGCGCATGGACGGGCGTGAGCTCGGGCGGACAGTCGTGGACGAGTACGTCAGGTCCTACCGCGGCTCGCACCAGACGGTCACCCAGTGCGCGGTGGACGCGACGCGGATCGAGGAGTTCATGCGCGAGTTCGAGACGCTCGCCGGTGGGCTGCGGCAGCAGGTGCAGGCCAACAGGTCCGTCGTGGACAGCGTGCAGTCGGTCGCCACCCGGTTCAACTTCGACCGGTCGCTGGTCGACCTGCGTACGCTCTGCCTGGCGCTGGTCGCCGACTCGCGGACCGGCCCGACGCTGGCCTCGGTGGCCGACAAGCTGCTGGCCATCCACACCCCGGGCGGCTTCGTGATCAACGAGGCGCACCAGGGCGACAAGGTGGACGGGTGCGGCGGGCTCAGCGCGTACTTCCCGATGGAGCGGACGATCTCGCGCTACTACGCGGACCTGCAGATCGCCCAGCACACGGACTGGGACGAGTTCCTCAGAGAGTACGGAAACGCGCGTACCATCAGGCGTTAGGAGACCACACGCCGGCGATCCGCCGGCTCCATTGGGGCTATTGCGGCCCGGGACCGGCCGCAATAGCCCCTACCTTGGAACGATGGACCCCCTCATCAGCCGCAGGGCGCTCAACCGGGCCACACTCGACAGGCAGCACCTGCTGCGCCGCACCGGCGGATCCGTCCCGGAGGTCGTGGAGCGCCTCGGCGGCCTGCAGGCGCAGACCCCGCACACCTGGTACACCGGCCTGTGGAACCGCATCGAGGGCTTCAAGCCCGCCGACGCCGCCGACCTGCTGCTCTCGCGCGAGCTCGTGCGCATCGTGCTGCAACGCTCCACCATCCACCTCGTCACCGCCCGCGACTGCCTGGCCATGCGGCCACTGCTGCAGATCGTCACCGAGCGCGGCACCAAGGGCGCGTACGGCAAGCGGCTGGAAGGGGTGGACCTGGCCGAGCTGGCGGCGTCCGGGCGGGCGTTGCTGGAGGGGCGGCCGATGACGTTCGCGGAGCTCGGCAAGTCGCTGGCCGGAAAGTGGCCTTCGCACGATCAGCACGCGCTCAGCCAGGCGGTGCGCTGGCTGGTTCCGCTGGTGCAGGTGCCGCCGCGCGGGTTGTGGGGCAAGAGCGGCCCGGTCGCGCACACGAGCGCGGAGTCGTGGCTGGGCTTCGAGGCGCCGCCGATGACACCCGCCGAGCTGGTGCTGCGCTATCTCGCGGCGTTCGGTCCCGCGTCGGTGATGGACGTGCAGACGTGGTGCGGCCTGACGCGGCTGGCCGAGGTGGTGGAGCCGCTGGACCTGGTCCGCTTCAGGGACGAGTCCGGCCGCACTTTGTACGACTTGCCAGACGCCATACGGCCTTCAGAGGAAATTTCGGCACCTGTCCGCTTCATGTATGACTTCGACAACCTGTTCCTGTCGCACGCCGACCGCTCCAGGGTCATCACCGAGACCGGGCAGGCGGCGCTCCAGGGCTTCGTGGGCACGAACGTGATGCCGCGCGTCATCCTGATCGACGGCTTCACGGCCGGAGACTGGACGGTCACCCGCGCCAAGGGCACCTCCACGCTCGGCATCCACCAGTGGCGGCCGATCCCGGTCCTGGAGGAGGCCGAGAAGGAAGGCCTGCGGCTACTGGAGTTCCTGGCGCCAGGCGACAAGCACGAAATCTCAGTCTTTGACCGCCCGTCCAAGCCCTGACAACATGACAGTCCGTCTGGCGGATCTCGAGAAAGCTGGGTAGCCCGAGCCGATGACCGATCTGGTGACCTTCGGGGAGACCATGGCGCTGTTCGCCGCCCGCCGCACCGGGCCGCTGCGCTTCGCCCGCGACTTCGACCTGGGTCTGGGCGGCGCCGAGTCGAACGTCGCGATCGGCGTCGCCCGGCTCGGCCACGGCGCGGCGTGGATCGGCAGGGTGGGGGCCGACGAGTTCGGCGACCTGATCCGCTCGACCCTCGCGGGCGAGGGCGTGGACGTGCGGGCCATCCCCGATCCCGGCGCGCCCACGGGGCTGATGATCAAGGGCAGGCGCACGGCCGACCTCATTGACGTGCGCTACTACCGGAAGGACAGCGCGGGCTCGCGGCTGTCCGCCGCCGACCTCGACCCCGAGCTCATCAGATCGGCGCGGGTGCTGCACGTCTCGGCGATCACGCCCGCGCTCTCGGATTCGGCGCGCGAGGCCGTGGGGCACGCGATCGCCGCGGCGCGGGCCGCCGGAGTGCTGGTCTCGCTCGACGTCAACTACCGCCGGGCGTTGTGGACTCCTGCCGAGGCGGGGGCGTGGTTGCGGGAGACGGTCGGCGACGTGGACGTGCTGTTCGCGACCGAGGCCGAGGGCCGGCTGATCGCCGACGTCGAAGGGGCCGCCGAGCTGGCCAAGGCGCTGGCGGCGCTCGGGCCGCGGCACGTGCTGGTCAAGTTCGGGGCGAAGGGCGCGATGGAGCTGTCCGACGGTCTCGTACGGCACGCGGAGCCGTACGCGGTGACCGAGGTGGACCCCGTGGGGGCCGGGGACGCCTTCGCGGCCGGTTGGCTGGCGGACTGGCTGGCGGGGGCGGAGCCCGCGGAGCGGCTCAGCACGGCGTGCGCGGCGGGGGCGTTCGCGGTGACCTCCCAGGGCGACTGGGAGAGCCTGCCGCGGCGGGCCGACCTCAGCCTGTTGCGGCGGCCCGCCGACGGTGTGAGCCGCTGATCATGCGGCGCGGACCTTGGCGACCTCCTTGCGGTACTGGCGCTTGCCCACCAGCGACCACAACACGCGGGCGGGCAACGGCAGCAGGCCGAGGAACGCCTCCCGCTCCCACTCCGAGGCCTCCTCCAGCAGCGATCCGAGCTGGATGAGCAGCCGGTCCTTGGCCAGGTGGGCGCGGCCGTACTCGCTGAGCCGGTCCCATTCCTCCTTGGTGATGTGCTCGGCGACCAGCGGGAGGATCCGCTCCTCCTCCTGGTCGAGGTGGACGACGAGGTCGTCGTGCAGCCGCTCGATGGTGCCGGCGACCTTCTCGCCGCCCTCGGCGCTCCGCTGCCAGTCCGGCAGCAGCCTGCGCTTTACCTCTGCGCCATTTGGGGGCAGGCTCGAAAGTAGGGAGGTGGTCCTCCATGGAGTACAAACAGTGGAATGTGCAGATCTGGATCAGTGAGGACGACCGGGACGCGGTGACGACGGCCACGGCGGTGTTGTTCACCCCGGATGGCAAGCGGCACGAGAGCGTGGCCCACGCCCGCCGCAACCCTGACGATCGGCCCGTGCCCGGGATCGGGGACGAGCTGGCCGCCGGGCGGGCGCTGTCCGAGCTGTCGGCGAAGCTGATCGAGGACGGCGCGGAGGACGTGGCCCAGATGGCCAGTCCTGCATAGTCAGAGCAGCCCCGCGGTCGCCAGGAGTTTGCCGATCCGGCCGATCTCGTCGTCGTTCAGCGGGGTCTGCGGGAGCGCGGTGATCGGGCAGTCGATGACGCCGCGTAGGTGAAGTGCGGCCTTGAACGCTCCGAGGCCGGACGAACTACCGCCCATGCGGTTGCCGCCGACGCGGACGATCTCGAACAGCCTGGTCAGGCGCTCCTGCTCCACCCTGGCCGCCTCCCAGTCGCCGCGGGAGGCGCAGCGGTACAGCTCGACGTATCCGTGCGGGTCCACGTTCCCCAGCCCCGGCACCACGCCGTCGGCGCCCATCCACAGGGCCGAGTCCACGGTCACCTCGGACCCGGTGAGCACGCTGAACGGCGCCTCGCGACCCATGATGACCTCGCGCATGCCCCCGTCGTCGCCGCTGGAGTCCTTCACCCCCGCCAGCACGCCTTCTGCGGCCAGCTCCAGCAGCAGCCCGGCACTCAGCTTCGTGTGCACGGAAACCGGCAGGTCATAGGCATACACCGGCAATCCACCCCGCGTGGCGATCGTCCGGAAATGTGTCCGGATTTCGGACGGATGGGTACGCGTGTAGAACGGCGCCGTGGCCACCAGCCCCGAAACCCCGGCCTCGACCGCGACCCGCACATGTTCCAGCACGCGGGGCGTCGTCATGTCGATCACCCCGGCCAACACCGGCACCTGACCGCCCACGTGCCCCATCACCGTGTCCAGCACCACCCGCCGCTGGGCGTCCGTCAGGTACGCCACCTCAGACGAGGACCCCAGCACGAACAACCCGTCCACACCGCCTTCGAGCAGGTGATCCACCAGCCGGATGAAAGACGCGGTGTCCACCTCGTAGTCAGGGGTCAAAGGGGTGCAAACCGGTGGGATGACGCCGGTCAAAGTCATACGCGCTCCTGGATCAGCTCAAGGTCGGTGGCTCCCGCCGCCACCGGGTGGTGGCAGTGGAAGAGGTGGTCGTCGTCGGTCCGCGCGACGGGCATCTCGGCCGCACACACATCGTCTGCCCGCCAGCACCGCGTGCGGAACGGGCAACCGCTAGGCGGATTGGTGGCCGAGGGCACGGTGCCGACCAGCGGGATCGGATTGATCGGCGAGATCAACCCGGGCGTCGCGGAGAACAGAGCCCGCGTATAGGGATGGCGGGCGCTCAACGGCACCGCCTGCGCGGGCGTCTGCTCGACGATCCGGCCGAGATACATGGTGACCACACGGTCGCTCATCCTGCGTACCGTCTGGATGTCGTGCGAGACGAACACCAGCGCCAGCCCGAGCCGTTCCTTCAGGTCGAGCAGCAGGTTGAGGATCTGGGCCCGTACCGACACGTCCAGCGCGCTGGTGGGCTCGTCGGCGATCAGCAGGTCGGGTTCGAGCGCGAGCGCCCTGGCCACGGCCACGCGCTGGCGCTGCCCGCCGGAGAGCTGGCTCGGCAGCGCGTCGGCGGCACTGGCGGGCAGGCCCACCAGGTCGAGCAGCTCGCGTACGCGGGCGTCGCGCTCGGCGGGGGTGCCGCGGCCGTGCACGATGAGCGGGTCACGCAGCACCTGCCTGATCGGCAGCCGCCGGTTGAGCGCCGTGGACGGATCCTGAAAAATCATCCCAACGCTCGACCCGATCAA
This sequence comes from Nonomuraea marmarensis, assembly GCF_043197025.1. NCBI lineage: Bacteria > Bacillati > Actinomycetota > Actinomycetes > Streptosporangiales > Streptosporangiaceae > Nonomuraea > Nonomuraea marmarensis. Next base: position 306,328 of record NZ_JBICRM010000008.1, on the reverse strand, counting down.
CGCCCGCCGCTCGGACTCCTTCAACCCCCACAGGTCCTGGCCGCGGAAGGTCACGCTGCCCGCAGTCGGCCGCTGCAGCCCCACCAGCACCTTGGCCAGCGTCGACTTGCCACACCCCGACTCGCCGACGATCCCGACCGTCTCACCGGGGTTGACCGTCAGGTCGGCGGCGGTCAGCGCGTAGACGCGGTCGCGCGAGAACAAGCCTCCGGATCGAGCCTTGTACACGACGTGCACATCGGTCAGCTCAAGCACGCTGCTCACTCCTCATCAGAGCCGGATGGTGGCAGGCCACCGCATGCGTGGCGTCCCCCTCCAGCACCGGAGTCTCGGTACGGCACACGTCCGTCGCCATCGGGCACCGGTCCGCGAACCGGCACCCGGCCGGGAAGTCCGCGGGAGCCGGCACCACGCCGCGGATCTGCGTGAGCCGCTCGGCCCCCGACTCCAGCGACAACACCGAGCCGAGCAGGCCGCGGGCGTAGTGGTGGGCGGGCGCGCCGACCAGCGTCGCCGTGGCGCCGGTCTCGACGATCTGGCCGCCGTACATGACGACCACGCGGTCGGTGACGTCGGCAACCAGCGCGAGGTCGTGCGAGACGAGGATCAGCGCGAACCCGAGCTCCTCGCGCAGCCGCAACAACAGCTCGATGACCTGCGCCTGGACGGTCACGTCGAGCGCGGTGGTGGGCTCGTCGGCGACGATCAGCTTGGGGTCGCGGGAGAGCGCCATCGCGATCAGCACCCGCTGCCGCTGCCCGCCCGACAACTCGTGCGGGTAGGAGGGCAGGGTGCGGCGGGCGTCGAGGCCGACGAGTTCGAGCAGCTCGGTGGGGGTACGCCGGCCGCCCCGGCGGGTGAGCTGCTTGAGCTGGGCCTTGATGGTCATGGCCGGGTTCAGCGAGGAGAGGGCGTCCTGGTAGATCATCGCCATCTCGTGACCGAGCAGCCGGCGGCGGGCGCGGCGTGACTCCGTGAGCAGCTCCCGCTGGTCGAAGCGCACGTGGCCGCTGACGCGGGCGTCGCGGGGTTGCAGTCCCATGATGGTCAGCGCGGTCAGCGACTTGCCGCAGCCGGACTCGCCCACCAGGCCGAGCACCTCGCCGGGGCGTACCTCGAAGCCGATGCCGTCCACGATGTCGACGCCGCCATCCGGGCCGTCGGCGAACCCGATCCGCAGCCGCTCCACGGCGAGGACCGCCGGGCCCTGCGGCAGCGGGCGGGCGCGCTCGGCAAGCCGGCGCGCGGCCTCGGCCAGCCCCGGCAGCTCCACCACCTCGCCGGAGCCCGGCCGCGCCTGCTCGAACGCGTCGTCCTTCTTGACGAGCTGATCTATTGGGGCCTTGCGGGCGGCGGGCGCGGCCCAGGCGTCGGAGATGCCCTCGGACAGGATGTTCAGGGCGAGCACGGTGACCAGGATCAGCAGGCCGGGGAAGACCGTGGCCCACCAGCCGCCGAGCAGCACCATGTTCTTGCCGTCCGCGATGACGCTGCCCCAGGAGGGGTTCGGCGGGCGTACGCCGGCGCCGATGAACGACAATGACGCCTCGAACACGATCGCGTCGGCCACCATCACCGTGCAGAACACCAGCACCGGCGCCGCGCAGTTGATCGCGACATGCCTGATCAGGATGTGCGGCGTGCGGGCGCCGATGATCCGCTCGGCCGCGACGTAGTCCTCGCCGTACTGGGCGATCACGTTGGCCCGCACGACCCTGGCCACGGACGGCATGTAGAGGAAGGCCATGGCCATGACCAGCACGGGGATGCTGCCGCCGAACACCGCCACGAGCACCGCGGCCAGCGCGATGCCGGGGAAGGCCATGACCACGTCGAGCAGGCGCATGAGGGTTTCGTCCACGGCCCGGCGGGAGGTGGCAGCGACCGCGCCGATGATCGCCCCGGCCACCAGGGCGAGCCCGGTCGCGCCGAGGCCGATGATCAGCGACCAGCGGGAGCCGTACAGGAGCCTGGACAGGATGTCGCGGTTGGCGCTGTCCAGGCCCATCCAGTGCGCGGCCGACGGGCCGCCGCCGGCGGCCTCCTGGAAGTACGGCGAGTGCGGCGCGATCCACGGCGCCACCAGCGCGGCCAGCACGACCACGGCCACGATGCCGACCGCGACCCACGACAGCGGCTTCAGCCTGCGGAAGCCCACCCCCGGGCGGGACAGCCGCTCTGTCAGTCCACGTCTCATGCGGCGCTCCTGAGGCGGGGGTTGACCAGCAGGTAGAGGATGTCGACGACCAGGTTGACGACCATGAAGCCGATCGCGATGGTCAGCACCACGCCCTGGACGACGGCCGGGTCGCCGTCGCGCACGGCGTTGATCATGAGCTGGCCCATGCCGGGCAGGCCGTAGATGGTCTCGATGACCACGGTCCCGCCGATCAGGTAGCCGATGCGCAGGCCGAGCACGGTCAGCGGGGTGATCAGGGCGTTGCGGAGCACGTTCCGGCCGACGACCACGATCGGCGGCAGGCCGCTGCCGATCGCGGTGCGCACGTAGTCCCGGTCCAGCTCCTCCACCATCGACGTGCGGATGATGCGGGTGAGCTGGGCGGCGATCGGCAACGACAACGACAGGGCGGGCAGGGTCATCGACTGCAGCCAGCCGGCGGTCGAGTCGGCCGGGTTGATGTAGCCGCCGGTCGGGAACAGGCCCTCGCCGACGGCCAGGTACTGGATCATCAGCAATGCCAGCCAGAACGGCGGCGCCGCCACCCCGACCAGCGACACCACCCGGATCACCTGGTCGGGCCAGCGGTCGCGGAACAACGCGCCGGTGACGCCGAACACCACCGACAACACCACCGCGACGGCCAGCCCCAGGAACGTGAGCTGCAACGTCAGCGGCAGCGCGGTCATCACGGACTCGATCACCGGCTTCTTGGTGAGCACGCTGGTGCCCATGTCGCCCTGCGCCAGCTCCGCGACGAACCGGACGTAACGCACGGGCAGCGGGTCCAGCAGGCCGTTCTCGATCTGGAACTGGTGGATCTGCTCGGGGGTCGGGTTCGCGCCCTGGAAGTAGGCGTACTCCGGCTTGACGCCGGAGAAGCGCATCACGATGAACACGAACGCGACCACGCCGAGCAGCAGCGGGATCAGGATGAGGAGCCGCCGCAGCAGCATCCTGGCGACGAGCGTCATGTCCTCTTGGCCTGCAGCAGGTTGATGCCCGGGTACGGCTGGGCGCGGATGCCGGACAACTTCTTCGGGTCCCAGGCGGTCATCAGCTCGTTGTGCACGACCGGGTAGAGGATGGCCTGCTCAGCCACGAAGTCCAGATATTTGTGGACCAGCTCGGTTTTCTGGGCCTTGTCCGTTTCCTTGCCGGCCTCGTCCATCATCGAGAACAGCTTCTTGGCGTCCTCGCTGCCGTCCCAGTGGCTGTACTTCATCCACAGGCCGCCCGGCACGTAGTTGTAGTGCAGGATCAGGTCGGCGTCCATGCCGAACTGGTTGGGGTTCGAGGCCGCGGCGACCACCTGGTAGTCCTGGAACTGGTCCATCTTGGTGAACAACGCGGCCGTGTCCTGCGGCTCCAGCGTGGTCTTGATCCCGACGGCCTCCCAGGAGGCGGCGATGGTGGGCAGGCAGTCCACGATCCAGCTCACGTTCACCGCCATGAGGTTGATCGTCAGGTTCTTCACACCCGCCTCAGCCAGCAGCGCCTTGGCCTTCTCCGGGTCGTAGTCGTAGACGGCCGAGGCCCGTTTGTGGTCGGGGTGGCCCTCGTTGAGGAAGGAGCTGGCGGCCGTGCCGTGGCCCTTGAGCGCCACGTCGATCATCTTCTGCTTGTCGATCGCGTAGTGCAGCGCCTGACGCACCCGTACGTCGTCGAAGGGTTTCGCAGCGGTGTTGAACATCACGAACATGTGGTTCATGCCCTTGCCGCCCTCGACCGTCAGCCCCTGCTGCTTGAGCTGCTCGACGTTGGCGTACGGGATGTTGTCGGCGATCTGCGCCTCCGCCGAGCCGCCGGAGATCTTGGCCACCCGGGCGGCGGCGTCCACGATCGTCAGCCAGTTCATCTTCTTGACCGTGGCGGGACGCGGGCCGTTGTAGCCGTCGAACGCCTCAAAAGCGGTGTTGGACTTGGGGTTGTGCGCGGTCTGCCGGTACGGCCCCGACCCCACCGCCTTGCCGCCCTTGGCCTGATCCCACGCCCCCGCCTGGCTGAACACGTGCTTCGGCATGATCTTGGCGATCGTCAGCCGGGGCGCGGCGTCGGGGAACGGCATCTTGAAGACCAGCTCGACGTTCTTGTCGTCGACCTTCTTCACCTCCTGGAGCCAGGACCTGAAGAAGTTGCCGGTCAGCACGTTCGCCTCGGGATCGAGGATGCGCTCGAAGGTGAAGACCACGTCGTCGGCGGTCACCGGCTGCCCGTCGTGCCACTTGGCGCCGTCCCTGAGTGTGAACTTCCACGAGGTCGCGTTCAGGTCCGCGGGCAGCGCGGTGGCCAGCGCCGGGTACGGCTCCCGCGTGATCGGGTCGGTGTCGAGCAGTCCCTCGTAGATGTGGTTGATCCCGGCCATCGCGAAGGCGGAAGCGGTCTGCGTCGGGTCCCAGCTCTGGTCGTTGCCGTATCCGATAACGGCGGTGATCAGGTCCTTGTTGGATCCGGCGCCGACCGAGCCGGTCGATGCCGGACCTCCGGTGCAGGCGGAGAGGGTGGCCGCGATGAACGCCGCCGCACCCGTCGCTCCGCTGTAACGCAGGAAGTCGCGGCGGCTGAACTCAGAGCTCACGGATGCCTCCTGGGATATAGAACGTGGGACATCCCATGTCCTATCTTGTGCGTAAAGTGGACGCTAAATGCTGCCCCCGCTTCAGGTCAACAGAAGATTTCCGGAATGTTACCTACGACGAAAGGATTCTTCATGACCGCTGTCCCGCGCCCGGCACGGCCGAGCCGTGCCGTGGAGGTCCAGCAGGGCGTCAAGGACCTGATCGTCCAGCGCGGGCTGGTGGCCGGCGATCCCCTGCCCACCGAGTCGGAGTTGATGGCGGAGCTCCAGGTCAGCCGGAACTCGATCAGGGAGGCGCTCAAGGCCCTCCAGGCGGTCGGCATCGTGGACATCCGCCACGGCTTCGGCATGTTCGTGGGCCGGATGTCACTGGCGGGCCTGGTGGACGAGCTGGCCTTCCACAGCCGCATCACCCTGCAGAACGGCAAGAACCACCTGGCCCACCTCATCGAGATCCGCGAGATCCTGGAGAGCGGCCTCGTGGAGCGCCTCATCGAGCTCAAGCCGGCGGCCGATCTGACCCTGGTCGCCGACGTCATCGCCCGGATGGAGGCCGAGGCGGAGGCTGGGCTGGTCTCCCCCGAAACCGACCGCCTCTTCCACGATCTCCTCTACCGGCCGCTCGGCAACCCCCTGGTGAGCCAACTCCTGGGGGCGTTCTGGGACGTGTACTACCAGTTGCGCGACGCCCTCGGATCCCCCGACGAGCCGCCCGGCGACGTGGCCAAACGGCACCGCGACATCTACACGGCCGTGCTCGCGGGCGACCGGGCCGCCGCCGTGGCCGCGGTGCACGCCCACTTCGACGGCGTACGCAACCGGGTGGCCAGGATCCGCGGCTAGTGCGCCGGCCAGCGCTCGACGCGGCGCCAGCGCTCGCGCCACTCCGCGTACCACCGCGCGAACCAGGGGTGAGCTCCGGCCAGCGGCATGATGTACGCGACGGTCTCCAGGTAGTAGCGCCGCTGGAACCGCCACGACATCCGCTGCAGCTCCTGCACGTTGCTCACCCGGTCGGCCAGCTTCACGAGCACCGCCCCGGGCGGCGCCTTGACGAGGGTGGCCAGGTAGTCGGCCTTCGCGACGCCGCGGCGCTTGGTCACCCACCGTACGAACTCCGCCACCCGAGGCCCGAACCGCCGCGCGATCTCCGCCTCGGTGCACGGCGTGTCCTCCACGACGTCGTGCAGCACGATCGCCACCAGCACGTCCCTGTCCACCACGCCGGCGCCGGTCACGGCCACCTCCAGCGCCTCCAGCAGATGCTCCAGGTACGGCCGCCCCGTCGGCCGCTGCTGCACCCCGTGCTGCCGCCCGGCGAACCCGACCGCCTCGCGCAGCGTGTCCACGGTCTCCGGCGGGAGCGCCTTGGCCAGCGGGCCTTCCGCCTGCCTCCAGGACGCCCAGCTCGTGAAGATCTCCATCCCGCTCCTCTCGATGTGACCGTGTCCTAGGCTGACAATATGGCCGAGATCGCCGTCCCCGACGGCTCGTGGACGTTCAACGGTGAGACTCTGCGTATCGTGCCTGGCAGCGACAAGGACGTCCACGATTTACGCAAGACGCTGGGCGAGGTCGTGGTGCCGCTGGAGGCGATCGCCGGCGTGGCGTTCGAGCCGGCGCGCAAGGGTGGTCACGTACGCCTGCGCCTGCGCAAGGGGGCCGATCCGCTGTCGGACGCGGTGGCCGGGTCGCTGGGGCCGCCCGCGGACCCGTACCGGCTGTCCGTGCCGAAGGCCCGCGCGGGCGCGGCGGAATACTTCGCCGACGAGATCCGCGACACCCTGCTCGTCTACCAGACGCCCGGCGGCCCCTGCGAGGACTACCTGCTGCCGGGGCCGAACGTGCCCATCTCCGCGACGGCGGGCGACGGCACGGCGGTGTTCGACGGCGAGCGGGTGCGCCTGGAGTGGACGGGGTTCGCGAACACGGAGAAGGAGAAGGCGGGCTCGCAGGAGTTCCCGCTGTCCGACCTGACCGGGGTGGAGTGGAAGCCGCAGTCCGGCATGGGCTACGGCACGCTGCGCTTCCGGATCAAGGGCGAGGGGCCGCGCTGTCGCCGCAGAAGGACCCGCGCTGCGTGTCCTGGGGCATCCAACGGTACGGCGGCGCGACCGCCCTGGTCGCCGCGGCCGTGCTCGCCCGGCTGCCGCGCAACGTGCCCGAGTTGCCCCCTCCCCTGCCGCCCGGCTCCGACGACGTGCACGACGCGGTCCTGCGCCGCCTGGCCGAGCTCGGCGAGCTGCACCGCTCGGGCGTGCTGACCGACGATGAGTTCGCGACGGCCAAGCAGGCCATGATCCGCCGCCTTCAGGAACCCCTCTAGGGTGAGACGGTGACACACGACGAAGAGAGCCTCCTGCGCCGCGCCATCGAGCTGGCCGCGGCGGCGCGCGCCGACGGCAACCCGCCGTTCGGCTCGCTGCTGGCCGGGCACGACGGCGCCATCCTGGCCGAGGAGCGCAACACCTCACTCACCGACCGCGACATCACGGCGCACCCCGAGCTGAAGCTGGCCCGCTGGGCCGCCCGCGAGCTCGACCCCGCCGCCGCGGCCACGACCACGATGTACACGAGCTGCCAGCCCTGCGGGATGTGCGCGGGCGCCATCGCCCGCTCGGGCCTGGGCCGCGTCGTCTACGCGCTGTCCGGCGAGCAACTCGACGGCCTCAAGCCGCCCGGCACCGCCTTCGTGAACCCTCCGTCCGAAGGCCCCGCCCTCTACGCCGAGGCCCGCGTGCCGGTCGAGGGCTACTACCGCTGACCGTGTCAGCCGATCTTCTCCTTCAGCAGCTCGGCCAGCTGCTGGGTGGCTCGCAGGCAGATCTGGGAGTGGTTGGTGAACTGGATGAAGCCGTGGGTGAGGGTGGGGTGATGGATGTAGGTCAGGTCGTTGCCGGCCTCGGCGAGCTTGCGGGCATAGGCGTGGCCGACATCGCGTAGCGGGTCGAATCCGTTGGTGACCAGCACCGCGGGGGGCAGGCCGGCGTGCGAGGCGGCGTTGAGCGGGGAGACCAGGGGCTGCCGGGCGTCCTCGTCGTGCGGCAGGTAGTTCCAGGCGAACAGCAGCACGCCGTAGGTCTCCAGGTAGTAGCCGGTACGGTTCTCGCTACCCGCGTCGGTGTCGAACGGCAGCGCCGTCTCCGGATACAGCGGCAGCTGCAGGGCCAGGCGCGGGCCGCCGCCGTCGCGGAATTTGAGGGTCAGCGCGCAGGTCATGTTGCCGCCCGCCGAGTCGCCGCCCAGGGCGATCTTGGCCGGGTCGACGCCCTGCTCGGCGGCGTGCTCGTACAGCCAGCGGATGACGAACTCGCATTCCTCGAGCTGGGTGGGGAACTTGGCCTCCGGCGCCAGGCTGTAGTCCACGGCGTAGGTCTTGATCCCGGCGTGCTCGGCGAACATCCGCATCGGGATCTCGAACTCGTCCAGCGTGCCAACCGTCCATCCGCCGCCGTGCAGGTAGATCAACGCCCCGCAGGGCGTGCTGGTGGCCATGGTGGGGATGTGCACCCGTACCGGCAGCGACCCGTGCGGGCCCTCCAGCACCAGGGTGTCGACCGAGCCGATCGGCGGCCAGGGCTTGGCGGCCAGCACCCGGTGCGAGCGGCGGGCGTCCGCGATCCTCTCGTCGGCGCCCAGGACCGGACCCGTGGGCAGCCACTTGGCCAGTTGTGCGTCCAGGCCGTCCCGCCCGACCGTGGGCGGGACGTTGGTACGGTCGTACACGGGCATCGGCGATCCCCCAGTCGTGACTTCTGATCACTGAGGCCGTGCCCGCCGAATCCCTCACTTAGCACCAAGAACATCCCTGGGTGCGGAAACGACTGCGGGCACCCTCGCTGGGAGCGAGAATGCCCGGATCGATGGTGCGCCGCCAGGGACTCGAACCCCGGACCCGCTGATTAAGAGTCAGCTGCTCTGACCAACTGAGCTAGCGGCGCAACAGGTGTAACTGTATCAGCCGCCGCGCACTGCCCCGCAACATCAGCCGAGCCGGTCCGCCAACCCCTCGTACGCACCCAGCACCAGTTCCCAGAACCCCTTCACGTCCACGGACGTCGCCACGAGCGCGTTCGCCCGCCGATCGCGCAGCTTGAAGTCCGTCACCGTCATCCCGCGGGTGTACAGGCCTGCCGTCTCCACGTTCACCACGGCGGGGACGCAGGTGAACAGGGAGGGGTCGAGCACGTACGCCACCGCGCACGCGTCATGGATGGCCGGCCCGCCCTCGGCCGTCACCACCCCGTAGAACTGCGCGGCGGGCACCAGCAACCGGTCTGCCAGCCTTCCGAGCGGCCGCAGGCGCTCCAGCACCTCCGACGTCACCAGGGCGGACAACGTCACGTCCAGCCCCAGCATCGTCACCGTCCACCCGGCGTCGAACACGATCGCCGCCGCCTCCGGATCGGCCAGCATGTTGAACTCGGCCGCCGGATTGTAGTTGCCGCGGGTAAAGGAGCCGCCCATGATGACCAGGTCGCGGGCCCACTCCACGACGCGCGGCTCCCTGCGTACGGCCAGCGCGATGTTCGTCAGCGGCCCGACGGCCACCAGCGTGATCTCACCGGGGGCGGCCCGCAGCGTCTCCACGATGAAGTCGACCGCGTGCCCCTCCGACGGTCCCCGCTCGGGTGCCGGCAGGACCACGTCGCCGAGCCCGGTGGGCCCGTGCACGTCCGTGGCCCGTACCGTCTGCCGCAGCAGGGCTCCGGCGCTGCCGGGCGTCACGGGCACGTCTCCGAACTGGAGGAACTCCCTGAGCGCCAGCGCGTTGGCCGTGGTCAGCGAGAGATCGACGTTCCCGCCCACGGTGGTGACGCCGACCACCTCCAAGGAAGGGGACCCTGCGGCCAGGGCCAGGGCGAGCGCGTCGTCGATGCCGGGGTCGCAGTCAATCAGAACTTTCTTCACGACACCGGAGGATACGCATGGATCGGGCCGGGCAGTTCCCCCAAAGCTGCCCGGCCCGATCGGCGGCGGTCCAGGCCGACGCTTTCCCCCAAAAACGTCGGCGGTCCCGCACTTTGCGAACCGCGGTCCCCCTCCGCGTCCGCATCGGTGAAGGTCCACCGGTCAGTCGTAGTACTCCTGACCTGCTACAACGCTACCGAGACGAATGCAACGGTCGCGTCATAACGGGGTCGAATATCTGTTTAATCCACCTACGGAAGCTTCAACCGAACCTCCGTACCGTCTTGCAAGGTTCTGCTCACCGTGCAGTGCTTCTCGTGCACCCGCCCCGCGACCGCCCTGAACACCTCGTCGGCCTCCTCCGACGGCAGCTCCACGTCGTAGGTCACGGTCACGGGTCCCAGCTTGTTCGACTCGATCTTCTCCGCCTGCACCGTCATCGCCAGGCGCAGCAGCCGGTGCCCGCGCTTGGCGGTCAGCGGCTCGACGGACACGATGTTGCACCCGCCGACCGCCGCCAGCAGCAACTCCACCGGGGTGAACACCCCGTCCTCGTCGCCGCTCCCGATCCGAACTTCGGCGCCACGGGCGTTCGTGGCCCGGAATCCGCCCTCTTCAGTCCGCTCAACTCGTACGTTAGCCATGTTTCAGACCTTACTCAGATTGCTTTAATGTTCGTTCAGGATCGTGAAGTCATGGCTAGCCAGGCGAATGCGAACCAAGGTCCCGTCCTCTTCTGGTGCGGTGTCGCGGTAGCCGAGTTCGGCGCGATCCAGCCGGGTTTCGGCTATCCGTGGCGGCCCACCGCCTACGCCGCCGCGGCGCTGCTCGTCGTTCTCGGCTTCGTCAGCGTCAAGGCCGCCGACCACCTGCGCACCGAGCAGGCCAGGCAGCGCCTGCGGCTCGGGAGTTACCTCGCGGGCGCGCTGCTGGTAGCACACCAGTTCAGCTCGACGGCCTACGTGACGGAGCTCAGCCGCGCGGGCTCGATCATCCTCTACACGATGGCGGCCGTCATGGCGGTCTGGAGCCACAAGGTCCCCGACACGTCCAGGCCGACCCTGCTCATCGTCACCGGCCTCGACCCGAGCGCCCTGCGCGCCCGCCTGGCCGGCGCCACGGACACCGTGGCCGTCTATCGCACCGACCGCGCCACCGACGAGCTACGCGACCTGGAGGCCAGATACGGTCTCATCCTCGTCGTGGGCGAGGAACACGACCCGAGGGCCAAGGAACGCCTGAGCGCCTCCGGGCTGAGTCGTGAAATTCCCGACATCGCCGAGCGCGATGTGGTGGTGGCCGGCCCACGCCAGTTCAAGCGGTACGTCGGTGGCGCCCTGTCACGCCTTGCGGTCCCCAGATCACAGATTCATTTCAAATCTGGCCAAAAGGTTTAGGCTCACATTACGCGTCGTCTGCAACGGTGGTTCGCGGAGAAGGAGGCAAGGGTGATGACTTCCAATATCGCCGGGTCCGCGACTTCCAATATCGCCGAGTCCGCGACTTCCAATATCGCCGAGTCCGCGAAGGCCTTTCCCGGAACCGCTCGTGTCGAGATGGTCATGGGCCTGCCGGTCAGTGTGGACATCCGCACGGCACTCCCGGCACGCGAGCTGGCCCCGCTGCTCAATGACGCGTTCGCCTGGCTGAGGTGGGTGGACGACACCTTCAGCCCGGTCAAGGAGGACAGCCAGATCGGCCGGCTCAACCGAGGCCAGACGATCAGGCAGATCCCGGAGCTCATCGAGGTCCTGCACCGCTGCGACGAGCTCACCCAGGCCACCGACGGCTGGTTCGAGGCCCGCATCAACGGCGTGATCGACCCGTCCGGCTACATCAAGGGATGGGCGCTGGAGCGGCTGTCGCGCGCCCTGTCCAACGCGGGCGCCGGCGACCACCGCATCACCGCGGGAGACGACATCAGGGTGCGCGGCTCCGCCGCTCCCGGTAAACGCTGGCGCATCGGCGTCCGCGACCCGCGCAAGGACGTGGTGCGCAAGGTCGTCTTCGCCAACGACCTGGGCATCGCCACCTCGGGCGGCGCGCCGATCGTCAACCCGCACACGGGCGAGGTCCAGGAGGGGCTCGGCTCGGTCACCGTGATCGGTCCCGATCTGGGCCTGGCCGACGCCTACGCCACCGCCATCTACGCCATGGGCCCCCTCCTGGCCAGGCGCTTCGCCGCCGGCCTCGGGGAGTCGGGGCCGTACCAGACCATGATCATCGCCCGCGACGGGCAGGAGACCAGCACGCCCGGCTTCACCGACTACAGCGGCGCGGAAGCCCGCCTGGCGGGCTGATCCACCCGGACGGGGCGGATGCTAGGCGTCGGGGTGCTTTCGCAAATAGTCAATGTAGATCGGGCGCAGCGCCTCGCCGAGCTCGCCCTCGCCCGACGCGATGGCGTCGCTCAGCAGCGCGGAGACCCTGCTGAGGTCGTTGGCGGTCCCGGCTTCGTGACCGCTGGCGGCCTCGGCGGCCGGGATCACCTTCAGCAGGTCCCACAGAAACCCCAGGTCCCCGTGGCGTACGGCGTAACGCACCGCCCGATCGTGCAACTCGTCGGCCGGCAACGACTCGAGCCCGTTCGCGTCCATCTCGCACCCTCCCCTCCACGCCTCTTCCCCGCGTTGGGCCGACGATAACCGGTGACTACCAACGGTGACCGGAGGGCATCGTTGTGATTGCGCCCCTATCGCAGCGCCGATCTCAAGTGGGAGGATCAACCAGCGTGAGATTCATCATCAGAACCATTGCGGCGGCGGCGGCCCTGTGGGTCGCCATCCAGTTCGTCCCCGGCATCGGGGTCAACGCCGAAACGAACACGGCCAGGTACTGGGGCGTCCTGCTGATCGTGGCGTTGATCTTCGGCATCGTCAACGCGATCGTCAAGCCCATCGTCAAGGCTCTGGGCTGCGCGATCATCGTCCTGACGCTGGGCCTGTTCCTCCTCGTGATCAACGCGGCCATGCTGCTGCTGACGAGCTGGATCTCCAGCCAGCTCGACATCCCCTTCCACGTCGACAACTTCTACCCGGCCGCGTTCTGGGGCGCGATCATCGTCAGCGTCGTGAGCTGGCTGCTGGGGCTGTTCATCCCCGACAACGACTGACTCTCCATGGAGCTCGACGGCGCCGGCCTGACCTGCGCACAGGTTCACGAGGTCGCGTACGGCGGGGCCCGGGTCACGATCACTTCCCTCGATCGGGCCCGGGCCTCGTGGGCCACCGCCCGGGAGCTCAAAGGCCCCGTGTACGGCCAGACCACCGGCGTCGGCGCCAACAGGGACATCACCCTCGAAGCCCCCGGCCTCGATCTGCTCCGCAGTCACGCCTGCGGCGCCGGCCCCCCGATCGAGCCCGCCCGCGCCAGGGCCATGCTCGTCGTCCGCCTCAACCAGCTGCTGGCCGGCGGCTCCGGCATCAACCCGGCCGTGCTCCCGGTGCTGGCCGACGCGATCAACCACGGCTTCACCCCACCGATCCAGACGTACGGCGCCATCGGCACCGGCGACCTCACAGCCCTCGCCACCACGGCCCTGTGCCTGCTGGACGAACTCCCCTGGCACCACGAAGACCCGCAACGGCGCCGCAAAGGCCCACGGGCGGAAGCAGTTCCCCGCTATCCCCTCGCCTCCACCGACGCGCTGCCGTTCATCAGCTCGGGCGCCGCCACCCTGGCCGACGCCGCCATCGCCATCCACCGTCTGCACCATCTTCTCGAAGCCGCCATCGACGTCGCCGCGATGTCGTTCACCGCCGTGGACGCCTCGGCCGAGCCGCTGGCCGCCGCCGTACAGGAGGCCCGTCCCCACCCCGGCCAGGCCGCCGTGGCCGCACGCCTGCGCGGCCTGCTCACCCAGGAACCGCCCACCCGCATCCAGGACCCGTACGGCTACCGAGCCTTCGCCCAGGTGCACGGCGCCGCCACGGACACCCTGGACCGAGCGCGGCGAACCATCGAAACCGACCTCAACTCGGCAACGGAGAACCCGCTCATCTCCGGCTCCCTGGCCTGGCACAACGGCAACTTCCACTCGGCCCCGGTGGCGCTGGCCCTGGACGCGCTGCGGGCGGCGCTCGTGCAGACCGCCCAGCTCAGCACGGCCCGCCTGGCCACCCTCATGGACCCGGCCTACACCGGCCGCCACGCCTTCCTCGCCGACCGCCCCGGCGCCTCGGGAGCCATGATCCTCGAGTACGTGGCCCAGGACGCCCTGGCCGACCTCCGCCACCTCGCGAACCCGGTGACGACGGGCACGGCGGTGATCTCCCGGGGCACGGAGGACCACGCGGGCTTCGCCACCCAGGCCGCCCGCCACGCCCTGCGCTGCCTGGAGCCGTTGGAAATCGTCCTGGCCTGCGAACACGCCGCCGCCACCCGAGCCCTGCACGCCCCGGTCCCCGACCACCCGCTCACCACCGACCTGAACGAATCCCGCCGCACCCTGCACCGGACCCAGAGGAGCGACCCGCCCAGCCGGTGAGCCCCGCGTCCCGTCACGACACCCGGGCCACCGAGCCGCGTTCCGTGAGCGTGGGTGCCTGGACGACCCGGCGGCGGCGGGTGCCGCCGTCGGCCGCCGCCGAGATGAGCCGCACCGCCGCCCGCACGATCCCGTCGATGTCCCAGTCGACCGTCGTGAGCCCCGGCGTGAGCAGCCCCGACATGGGGTGATCGTCGTAACCCATGACCGACACGTCACCGGGAATCGACAACTCCAGCTCCTGTGCCGCCGCGTAGACCCCATAGGCGATCGAGTCCGAAAAGCAGAACACGGCGCTCGGCTTCGTGGCGAGCAGGATGTCCTGCGCGACCGAGGTGGCGGCGGCCAGGCCGTGGGGGGCGGTGGCGACCGAGATGTCCAGGCCCAGGCGGTCAGCCTCGGCCGTGACGTGCACGTCGGCGGGGCGGTTGGGCGTGCTGGCCCTGGTCGGCGTGAGGATGGCGACGCTGCGGTGGCCCAGAGCCCGCAGGTGCTCCAGGGCCAGCGTCACGCCGCGCCGGTTGTCGAAGACGACCTCGCCGGCCGTGCCCGCGAGCGAGTCGCCGATCGCGACCACCGGCAGCGACTCGCACAACTCCGGCCAGAACGCCGCCGCCGGGTCGAGCGGCTGGACGATCATGCCGTCCACCCGCTGGTCGCGGAGCTGCTGGGCGAGGACCCGCTCCCTGGCGGGGTCGCCGACCGCGTCGAGGATCAGGGCATAGCGGTCCTTCTCCCGCAGGCCCCTGCTGATGCCGACCGCCAGCGACTGCTGCCACAGGTCCTCGAGCGAGCCGCAGAGCAGCCCGATCATGCCGGTGCGGCCGCTGGCCAGGGCCCTGGCGATGGGGTCGGCCTCATAGCCGAGCTCGGCCGCCGCGGCACGCACGCGCTCCATGGTCTCCTCGGACACCTGCAGACCGCGCAGCGCGTAGGAGACGGCCGCCGGTGACAGGCCCGTGGCCTGGGCCACCTCACGGATCGTGGCTCTCTTGCGAGGCATTACGCCAGCTTATTGCGTGGCACCGACAGACGCCCGGCCCAACCGCGAACGCCGCCGTTGACAAACCCCGAAGTGAAGCGGTTCACTGAAACGTATCACTGAAGCGTTTCACCCTCATGACCTCGCAGCGTAGGCGATTTACATGTAATGTGAGTAGGAAATGAAGGGAGGAGGCCGCCGTGAGCATCGATGTCCATCAGCATTTGTGGACGCGTTCATTCCTCGATGCCCTGCGCGCCCGCACCTCCCCGCCGTACCTCGACGGCTGGACGCTGATCCTCGACGGCGAGCCGCCCTACGAGGTCGATCCGAAGGACCATGAGCACCGGGACACCACCGGCCTGGAGCTGGCGCTGGTGTCGCTGTCGAGCCCGCTGGGCATCGAGTTCCTGCCGCCGGAGGAGTCCTGGCCGCTGATCGACGCCTACCACGAAGGCGCCCTGGCGCTCGGCGAGCCATTCGGGGCCTGGGCCGCCACCTGCCACAGCGAGCCCGACCCCGGCCGCCTGGCCAAGGATCTCGACCGCGGCTTCGCGGGGCTGCAGATCCCCGCCACGGCCACGCCCGAAGACGATCTGCTCGACGTGCTCACGACCAGGGACCTGCCGCTGTTCGTGCACCCGGGGCCGGCCGCACCCGCCGAGGGCACGCCGCCGTGGTGGCCCGCGCTCGTGCCGTACGTGCAGCAGATGCACGCCGCCTGGCACTACTTCCACGCCTTCGTCAGGCCCAGGCACCCGAGGCTGCGCGTCTGCTTCGCGCTGCTCGCCGGCCTGGCGCCGCTGCACTCCGAACGCCTGCTCGCCCGCGGCGGCAGCGGCCGCGGCCTGGTGGACCAGGACTTCTTCGTGGAGACCTCCTCGTACGGCCCGCGCGCCATCGACGCCATCGTCCGCGAGCTGGGCATCGACGTCGTCGTCAACGGCTCGGACGCCCCCTACGCCAAAGCACCTGATCCCGGACTCGGTGTGGCTGCCGGTCACGCCATCAGGGTCGTCAACCCCCGTCGTCTACTGGCGAGGGAGTGCCGTCGCCTGGAGGAGCGGCGGGAGCGAAGCGACCAGAGCGGGGGAAGGCGGCGGCATATGGCGACCGAGCCCCGCCTCACGGAGTGAGGCCATCAGCAGGTAGAAAGGAGTTCCGTACGTGAGCACGAACCAAATCCAGGACGGGGGCACCTGTGCCCGGCTCCCCGAACGCACGCTCGACCGGCGCGAGCTGCGCGACCTGGTGAACGAGCTGGCCGCCCACCCGGAGGAATGGCACGACCTGGTGGAATTTCCCGCGGACGGCGGCCGGCACTACGCCTCGCTCTACCGCGACGCGTACGTGGACGTCTGGGTGCTGTGCTGGCGCCCCGAGGACGACACGGGCTGGCACGACCACGACATCTCCTCCGGGGCCGTACACGTGGTGGAGGGCGCGCTCCTGGAGTGCAACCCCCGCATCGGCGGCGAGCATCTGGAGACCGTGGTGTCGGAGGGGCAGTCGTTCTCGTTCGGGCCCGACCACATCCACCGGCTCAACGGCGCGGTCGACAGCAGCGTCTCGATCCACGCCTACTCGCCGCCGCTGTGGCGGCTCGGCCAGTACTCGATCGACGACACCGGCGTCATGCGCCGCGTCTCGGTGAGCTACGCCGACGAGCTCAGGCCGCTGGACTCCGCCGTGGTGGCGTAGCGCGTGGCCTGAGGCTCACGAATCGCCCTGCGGCCTGAGCACGCAGCAGCTCCCGCAGGGCTCCACATCGGGAAGTGCGATCCACAGGCAGCAGGTCCTGCGGAAGTAGCCGTCTCCGGCGGGCTCGACCAGCCCGTCGACCGGCCTGCCGATCTCCTTCAGCAACCGCATGTAGTCGCCCCGGACGAACGACGTCAGCGGATGGGCGACCGCCTCCGCCGTGGACCCCCACAACGTGCGCTCGCCCACCTTGGACATGGAGCTGATGGCCGTGACCAGCGGCTGCTGCGACTCGGCCAGCGCCTCCCGGATGGCACGAGCCCCGGAGTCCCAGCTCACGCGCGTGGCCGCGATCGTCACCCCGGCGTCCGACACCTTGAAGTACGTCTCCGCCGGCCGCATGATCGGCACCCGCCCGTCCAGCGCCCACCCGAGCGCCATCGGCATCGTGTGCCAGTATCCGTACGTCTTCCAGAACAGCGCCGCGCCGACGTGGCGTGGCGCGTTCCAGCGCGCGGCCGTCTGCATGATCAGCTCATCGAGCAGCCCGTACGGCTCCCGCACCAGTTCGGTGACCGGCGTCCAGCTCTCGTCGGGCTCGATGACCAGGCAGGGCTCCACCCCGATCACCCCGCCGCGCTCGTCGGCGATGCGCTGGAGCACCTCGGTCAGCACGCTGAAACCCCCTAAAGGTTAGCCTTACCTAAAGTAGCAGGGCGTCCAGCGAACCACCCGGCGGCGATCTGGACCGCGAGCACCCCCAGCCCCGCCATCAGAGGCACCGACCAGCCGCCGGACACCTGCCTGAGGAACCCGAACACCAGCGGCCCCAGCGCGGCGACCACGTACCCGACGGACTGGGCCACCGCCGACAACGCCGTCACCGTCGTGGGATCGGCCGGCCGCATCGCGATGATCAGCAATGCCAGCGCGAACGAGGCCCCCTGCCCGATCCCGAGCACGATCATCCACAACCACGGCACGGTCGTCGGGGCCAGCAGCATGCCCAGATACCCGAACACGGTCAGCACCCCCGCCCCGACCACGTACGGCACCTGCGAGGCCCGCCGCCCGGCCAGCACGGGGACGGCCAGGGAGGTGCCCACCTGGACCAGGTTCGTCAGGCTGAGCAGGTAGCCCGCCTGGTCGGCGGGCAGGCCGGCCTCCAGGAAGATCGTCGGCAGCCAGGCCAGCATGACGTAGAAGGTGAGCGACTGCAGGCCCATGAGCGCCGTCACGTACCAGGTCACGGGGCTGCGCAGCACCGTGCCGAATGGTCTCGGACCGTTCTGCGCACCCGACTGCTTGCGCGTCGCCTGCGGCAACCACAGCAGCGCCGCCAGCAGCGCGGGCACGGCCAGCAACGCGGAGACGCCGCGCCAGCCGTACCCGGTGGCGTGTTCGAGGGGGATTACGAGGGCGGAGACGGAGGCGGCGCCGGCGACCACCGAGGCGACGTAGACGCCGGTCAGGAGGTTGACGCGGGTGGGGAAGTGCTGCTTGACGACGCCGGGCATGGCGACGTTCATGACGGCGATCGCGGTGGCGGCGAGCGCGGAGCCGAGGTAGAGCACGAGCGCGCCGCCGAGTCCGCGCAACGTCACGCCCGCCGCGATGACGAGCAGGCCGGCGAGCAGCGTGCGGTCGAGCCCGACGCGCCGCGCCAGCAGCGGCGTGAGCGGCCCGAACACGCCCAGGCAGACCACCATGACCGTGGTGATCGCGCCGCCGCCCGCGGGCGAGAGGCCCACGTCGTTCATGATCTCGTCGAGGAGGGGGGAGACGCCCGCGATGGCGGGGCGCAGGTTGAGCGCGGCCAGTACGAACCCGGCCAGCAGCAAGGCGGATCTCAACGACATAGGGGACTACTTTCGCATAACCCCTTGACAACGTTGTCTACCCCTCCCAAGTAGGAAATGATCCTGGCGTGAGACCGACGATGAAGGACGTCGCCTCGGCGGCGGGCGTGGCGCTGAAGACCGTCTCGCGCGTCGTGAACGACGAGCCCGGCGTGCACCCGGCGACCGCCGAGCGGGTGCGCACGGCCATCGACCGGCTGGGCTACAGCCGCAACGAGAGCGCGAGGGTGCTGCGCAGGGGCACGACCGCGACGATCGGCCTGGTCATCGAGGACGTCGCGGACCCGTTCTACTCCGGCCTGAGCCGGGCCGTGGAGGACGTCGTCATCGAGCACGGCTGCCTGCTGCTGAGCGGCTCGTCGGGCGAGGAGCCGGGCAGGGAGCGGGAGCTGGTCGAGACGTTCTGCGCGCGCAGGGTGGACGGGCTGATCGTGGTGCCCGCCGGTGCCGACCACACGTACCTGCGGTCCGAGCTGGAGACGGGTACGCCGGTCGTGTTCGCGGACCGGCCGCCTGGAGCGGGGATCGACGTGGACACCGTGCTCACCGACAACGTTGGCGGGGCCGGGCAGGCGGTGCGCCACCTCCTGGGCCACGGCCACCGCCGGATCGCCTTCCTGGGTGACGACCCGGCGATCTTCACCGCCGCGGCGCGGCTGCACGGTTACCGCGAGGCTCTCGGCGGGCTGTTCGACGAGCGCCTGGTGTCGATGCGGTCGCCGTCGCCGGAGGCGGTACGCGCGGACCTGACCGGCATGTTCGCCCTGGACGATCCCCCGACGGCGTTGTTCACCGGCAACGGCCGCTACACCGTGACCACGCTGCGGGCGCTGGCCGGGCGGCGGGTGGCGCTGGTCGGGTTCGACGACTTCGAGCTGGCCGACCTGCTCGACCCGGGGGTGAGCGTGGTGGCGCAGGACCCGTCGTGGATGGGGAGGGTGGCGGCCGAGCTGCTGTTCCGCCGGCTGCGCGGCGACGGGGGGCCGCCCGAGCACATCCAGCTCCCGGTCCGGCTCATCGCCCGCGGCTCGGGCGAGCTACTGCTCTAGGCGGCTCACCGCCGCAGGCGCCGGCCTCAGCACGCGTACCAGCGCGAGGGCGACCAGCACGCCCGCACCGCCCGCCACCGCGATCGCGGGCCCGGGCGCGATCACCTCGCCCAGCCCCCCGACCAGCGCCGCACCGGCCGCCTGCCCCGTCATCAGCCCCGCCGACTGCAGCCCGAACGCCTGCCCGCGCACCTCCTCCGGCACCGAGTCCACGAACCGTCGTTGCAACCCCAACTGGTACGACAACCCCGCCGCCGCCACCGCGGCCAGCCCGGCGGCCCACCCGATCCCCGGCCCGGTCGCGAAGAACAACCAGGGCACCCCGAGCAGCACCGCCAGCGGGAACGACAGCCGCTCCCGGAGCCCCGGCGCCGCGAACCGCCCCACCGCGAACTCCCCGACCGCCATCCCGCCCGCGGCCGCCGCCAGCACCACCCCCGCCTGCCCCTGCCCGCCCAGATAGGGCACGACCATCGCCTCCGCCCCGGCCAGGAACACGCACGGCAGCCACCCGGCCAGCAGCAACCCGCGTACCCGCCCGTCGGACAGCAGCCGCCCGTTCACCCGCAGCGTCTCGCGCACCGCCCCGGCCCCGGCCGCACCCCGCGCCGGCCGGTACGGCAGCCCGGCCCTGAGCACCACGGCGGCCACGGCCGACAGGCCCGCGGTGGCCGCCAGCGCCCCGGAGGGCCCGGCGAAGGCCAGGAACACGCCCCCGACCGCCAGGCCGACGATCTGCGCGCTCGCGGAGACGACGTTGAGCAGCGAACGCCCCAGCACGAACGCGTCCCCGGGCAGCACCTCGGGCAACATGGCCGCCCGCGCGGCGAAGAACACCGGCGAGAACAGCCCCGTGACCAGCACCAGCGCCAGCATCGCCCACACCGGCAGCCCCGCGTAGGCCAGCAGCAGGCACGTCACCGCCCTGATCAGCTCGCCCGTCACCATCAGCGCTCGCGGCGCCATCCGGTCGGCCAGGGAGAGCAGGAACAACCCGCCCAGGATGAACGGCAGCCAGCCCGCCATGTAGGCGGCGGCCGACAGGCCGGGAGAGCCGGTCCGCGCGTACACCAGCACGGACAGGGCCAGCATCTTGATCACGTCCCCGCCGACCAGCAGCGCGAAGCTGCCGAACAGCACCCGGAACTCCCTGACGGCGAACACCTCGCCGAACGTCGCGCTCTTCACGCTCCCGATGTTGCGGAGCAACCCCGCTGAATGGCGATTTTTTCGGATATAACCGAAAGGTGCTCGTGAGCATCGAGGTCACCCCGCAGGATCTGGTGGCCAGCAGGTTCGCCATCTCGCCGCTGATCGAGACCATGCACGCGCAGTGGGTGCTCGCGGGCCGGGCCGAGGCGGGCGTGCACGGTCAGTGGGCCGGGCGGTGGCGGGGGACGTACAGGGAGCTCGTACGAGAGCACCCGGCCCTGCGGGCGGCGGCGGCGATCAGCGGCAACCTGGGCGACTCGAACGTCGACTTCGTCGCCCCTCCGCCCACGGCCGTGGACGTGCCGTTCGAGGCCGAGCTGGCCTCCATGCGCGCGACGCCGCTTGAGCAGGCGCACGCGGAGATCACCAGGGTGCTGGCCGGGCGCCCGGTGCCGGGCTGGGTCCGGGACCTGCTGCTGGGCCCGCAGGTGGTCGAGCGGCTCGCGGACGCGTACGAGGCGTTGTGGACGGAGATCCTCTCCCACGAGTGGCCGCGCTTCCGGGCGGTGCTGCAGCGCGACGTGGCCCAGCGGGCGGGACGGCTGGCGGCCTACGGCTGGGCGGCGGCGCTGGAGGACCTCAGCCCCCGCGTCCACTGGCGGCGCGGCGGGCGCATCGAGATCGAACTGCTCTCGGCCGGCGGGCCTCGCCAGCTGGGCGGCAAGGGGCTGCTGTTCCTGCCGTCCGCGTTCATGCGCACCATCGCCGTCTACCTGGAGGACGCCTGGCCGTACGCGATGATCTACCCCGCCAGAGGCATCGCGACGGCGCCGCCCGCGGCCGACGCGGACCTGTCGGCGTTGATCGGCCGCAGCCGCGCCCGCATCCTGGCCGAGCTGTCTGAGCCCGCCACGACCACGCAACTCGCGGCCCTACTGGGGCAGAGCCTGGGCACCACGGGCGGCCATCTCGCGGCGCTGCGCCGCACGGGCCTGATCACGGGCACCCGCACGGGCCGCAGCGTCCTGTACGCGCGCACACCCCTCGGCGACGCCTTGGCCACCGGCTAACATCAGTTCTGCAAAAATGTTCACGCAACGAGGAGCGCGCGCATGAATGCCGCCGATGTCGCACCCGAGGCGCAGCAGACCAGGTTTCCCCATGAGCTGATGTACGCGGCGGCCCAGCAGTACTACATGGAGGACGCCACCCAGGGCGAGATCGCCAAGCGGCTGGGCGTGAGCAGGGCGACCGTGAGCAGGCTGCTCACCGAGGCCCGCAGGCACGGCATCGTCGAGATCAAGGTGCACCGGCCGGCCACGCTGGAGGATGGCCCGCTGGCCGCCGAGGTGGCGCGGGCGCTCGACCTGGCGCGGGTCTACCTGGTGCCCAAGGTCAACGGCCCGACCCTGGGCCCCTGGCTGGCTCCCGGCGTGTCCCGCGCGCTGGCCGCGGTCGGGCTGGAGTCGGGCGACGTCGTGCTCGTCTCGTCGGGCACCACGGTCTACGAGTGCGCCCGCGAGGGGGTCGGCCAGTATCCGGGGGTCACGATCGCGCCCGCGGTGGGTGGGCAGGAGGAGCCGCAACCCTGGTTCCAGACCAACGAGACCACCCGCATCCTGGCCGAACGCGTGGGCGGCGTGCCCGCCTACCTCTACGCGCCCGCGCTGCCCGGGCCCGAGTTGTTCTACTCGCTCCAGCACGAGCCGTCCGTGCGCCGGGTCATGGACCTGTGGGCGCACGCCAAGTGCGCCATCGTCGGCGTCGGCTCGGCGCCGCTGATGCGGCAGATGATGCCCGCCTTCATGCCCCGCGACGCGGAGAGCCTGCGCCAGGCCGTGGGTGACGTGTGCATGCGCATCTACGACCGCGACGGCGCGCCGGTCACCTACCCGGGCAGCGAGCGCCTGGTGGCCGCGCGACCCGAGGACCTGCGCCGCATCCCGGCCACGATCGCGGTGGCGGTGGGCGCGGAGAAGGTGCTGTCGATCATCGCGGGCGCGAAGGGCGGCTACTTCAACCAGCTCGTCACCGACGCGCCCACCGCGGAGGGCCTGGTGGCCGCCGCTCGGCAGATGTGAACATTTTTGCTGGACAAATATTCTGAACGCACGCTACCGTGAGCCGCACCACAGGACGTGCCCTCCTGTGAGGGGCATGTCCCGGTCTCGGGGGCAGCGAGCGTAATTTGATCAGCGAGTGAGGAACTAACCCGTGAACAGAGCTCAGATGCGGACCACCGCGTTCGCCGCAGTGGCAGTGCTCGCAGGCTCGGTGCTGGCCGCGTGCGGCTCAGGCGCCGGCTCCAGCGGCGGCGGGGACACCGGCGGCGGCACCGAGAACGCCAAGGTCGCCTTCCTCATGCCCGACCTTGCCTCGACCCGGTACGAACTGCAGGACAAGCCGCTGTTCGAGGCCAGGATGAAGCAGCTGTGCCCGATCTGCCAGGTCATCTACCAGAACGCCGACTCCGACGCCGCCAAGCAGCAGCAACAGGCCAACTCCGCGCTCGCCCAGGGCGTCAAGGCCATCGTGATCGACCCGGTCGACTCCGCCGCCGCGGCCACCATCGTCAAGTCGGCCCAGTCGCAGCAGGTGCCGGTCATCGCCTACGACCGGCCGGTCCCGGCCACGCCCGCCGACTACTACATCTCGTTCGACAACGAGAAGATCGGCTCCATGATCGCTCAGTCCCTGGTCGACCACCTCAAGGCCGAGAACGCCGAGGGCGGGATCCTCCAGGTCAACGGCTCGCCCACGGACGCGGCGGCCGGGCTGATCAAGAAGGGCATCCACAGCGCGGTCGACCCGAGCGGCTTCAAGCTGCTGGCCGAGTACGACACCCCCGACTGGCAGCCGGAGAAGGCGCAGACCTGGGTCAGCGGCCAGATCACCCAGTTCAAGGACCAGATCGTCGGCGTGGTCGCGGCCAACGACGGCACCGGCGGCGGCTCGATCGCCGCGTTCAAGGCCGCGGGCGTGAAGGTGCCGCCGATCACCGGCAACGACGCCGAGGTGGCCGCGGCGCAGCGCATCATCGCGGGCGACCAGTACAACACGATCTCCAAGCCGATCAAGATCGTGGCCGAGGCCGCCGCCAACGTGGCCTGGGACTTCATGCAGGGCAAGAAGCCGGCGGGTAAGAGCACGCTGTACAACACGCCGTCCGAGCTGTTCGTCCCCACGGTCGTGACCAAGGAGAACGCCAAGGAAGTGCTGTTCGACAGCGGCATCATGAAGGCCGCCGACGTGTGTACGGGCGAGTACGCCAAGGGCTGCGAAGAGCTCGGCATCAAGTAGGAGACCACCGATGACCGTCCTCTCCCTGCGCGGGATCAGCAAGACCTTCGGCGCGGTGGCCGCGCTCACCGACATCGAACTCGACGTCGCCGAGGGCCAGGTCGTGGCCGTCGTGGGAGACAACGGCGCGGGCAAGTCGACGCTGGTCAAGATCCTCTCGGGCGTGCACCCGCCGGACTCGGGCACGATCACGTTCGAGGGGAACGAGGTCGACATTCCGACCCCGGCCGCCGCGCACAAGCTCGGCATCGCCACCGTCTTCCAGGACCTGGCGCTGTGCGAGAACCTCAACGTGATCCAGAACCTGTTCCTCGGCCAGGAGATCCGCCCGCTGCGGCTGAACGACGTGGCCATGGAGACCCGCTCGTGGGAGCTGCTCCGCCAGCTCTCCGCGAAGATCCCGAGCGTACGGGTGCCGGTCGCGGCGCTGTCGGGCGGCCAGCGGCAGACGGTGGCCATCGCCAGGTCGCTGCTCGGCGACCCGAAGGTCATCATCCTCGACGAGCCGACCGCCGCGCTCGGCGTGGCGCAGACGGCCGAGGTGCTCAACCTGGTCGAGCGGCTGCGCGAGAACGGCCTGGGCGTCATCATGATCAGCCACAACATGGCGGACGTGAAAGCCGTCGCCGACACCGTGGCGGTGCTGCGGCTCGGCCGCAACAACGGAGTGTTCGACGTGGGCCAGGTCTCCACCGAGGACATCATCGCCGCCATCACCGGCGCCACCGACAACGCGGTGTCCAGGCGAGTGGCGCGCGCGCAGGAAGGACTGTCGTGAGTACTGTCACCACCGACCGCCAGGACGAGCGGCTGCAGAACCGCGAGGGGCTGCGCGGCGCGCTCGCCGACGTAGTCGAGCGGGCCAGGGGCGGCGACCTGGGCGTGATCCCCGTCGTGGTCGGGCTCGTGGTCATCTGGACGGTGCTGCAGATCCTCAACCCGATCTTCCTGTCCAGCGCGAACCTGGTGAACCTCACGCTGGAGTCCGCCGCCGTCGGCATCATCGCGCTCGGCATCGTGTGCGTGCTGCTGGTGGGGCAGATCGACCTGTCCGTCGGCTCGGTCAGCGGGTTGTCGGGCGCGGTGCTCGCCGTGTTGTTCGTCGGCGAAGGGCTGCCGGTCTGGCTGGCCATCCTGGCCTCGGTCGTCATGGGCGCGGTCCTCGGGTGGGTGTACGGGCAGCTGTTCAACAGGTTCGGGGTGCCGAGCTTCGTGATCACGCTGGCCGGGCTGCTGGCCTTCCTCGGGCTCCAGCTGTACGTGCTGGGCACCAAAGGGTCGATCAACCTGCCGTTCGACTCGGGGCTGGTGAACTTCGCGCAGCTCGACTTCGTACCGGCCTGGTTGTCGTACACGTTCGCGTTGATCGCGGCCGTCTGGTTGTTCGCCAGCGGGTTCCTGTACGCGCAGGAGCGGCGCCGGGCGGGGCTGTCGGCCAGGAGCGTGTCCACGCTGGCCGTCAGGAGCGTCGCGCTGCTGGTGGTGCTGGCGTTCGTGGTCTGGTATCTGGGCCAGACGCGCGGCGTGGGCTGGATGTTCGTCTTCTTCGTGGCGCTGGTGCTGATCATGCACTACCTGCTGTCGCGGACGAAGTGGGGCAGGGCCGTCTACGCGGTGGGCGGCAACGTGGAGGCGGCGCGCCGGGCCGGCATCAACGTCAAGGCGATCTACACCTCCGTGTTCGTGCTCTGCTCGACGTTCGCGGCGGTGGGCGGCATCCTGGCCGCGGCCAGGCTGGCGGCGGCCAACCAGAGCAGCGGCGCGGGCGACGTCAACCTCAACGCCATCGCGGCGGCCGTGATCGGCGGGACGAGCCTGTTCGGCGGGCGCGGCACGGCGTTCGGCGCGCTGCTCGGGATCATCGTGATCCAGTCGATCTCCAGCGGCCTGACGCTGCTGAACCTGGACTCCTCGATCAGGTTCGTGGTCACCGGGGCCGTGCTGCTGCTCGCGGTGATCGTCGACTCCGTGTCGCGCCGGTCGAGGACCTCCCACGGCAGGGCCTGATGGCGATCATCTGCGTGGACGCGGGGACCACGGTCATCAAAGCGGTCGGGTACGACGACTCCGGTGCGGAGGCGGCCGTCGCCCGGCAGGAGACCGTGGTGTCCAGGCCCGCGGCCGGGCATGCCGAGCAGGACATGGGCGCGGTCTGGGCCGCGGTCGCCCGAACGGTGCGCGAGGTCGCGGCCCGGGTGGGTGACGTCGAGTTCGTGGCGGTGACGGCCCAGGGCGACGGCTGCTGGCTGGTCGGCGCGGACGGCGAGCCGACCGGGCCCGCGATCCTCTGGAACGACGGCAGGGCGGCCTCGACCGTGGACGCCTGGACGCGGGAGGGGCTGGCCGCCGCGGCCTTCCGGGTCAACGGATCCTCGGCCGCCTCGGGGTTGCCGCACGCCATCCTGACCTGGCTGCACGCGAACGACCCCGGACGGCTCGAACGATCGAGCGCCATGCTCACCTGCGGCGGCTGGATCTTCTACCGGCTCACGGGGGAGCTGGCGGCCGACGAGTCCGACGCCTCCGCGCCGTTCATGGACCTGCGGGCGCGGGCGTACTCGCCGTCGCTCCTGACCATGTTCGGACTGGAGTGGGCCGGACGGCTGCTGCCCCCGATCCGGTCCAGCCACGTCGCCGAGTTGTCGCCTGCCGCCGCCGCGACTCTCGGCCTGCCGGCCGGGACGCCGGTCGTGATGGCCCCGTACGACATCGCGGCGACGGCGCTGGGCGCGGGCGCGGTGCGGGCCGGGCAGGCGTGCGGCATCCTCGGCACCACGCTCTCCACCGAGGTCATCGTCGAGTCCCCCGACCTGGATGGCGAGCCGACCGGCATCACGATCGCCATCCCGGGCGACTACCTGCGGGCCTTCCCCACGTTCGCGGGCACGGAGGTGGTGCAGTGGACGTGCCGCCTGCTGGGCCTGGGCGATCCGGCCGAGCTGGGCGAGCTGGCCCTGCTGAGCGAGCCGGGGGCGCGCGGGCTGACGTTCCTGCCGTACCTGTCGCCCGCCGGTGAGCGGGCGCCCTTCTCCGATCCGCTGGCCAGGGGCTCGCTGCTGGGCATGTCGTTCGAGCACGGCCGTGAGCACGTCGCCCGGGCCGTGCTGGAAGGGCTCACGATGGTCATCCGCGACTGCCTGGCGGCCACCGGCGCCGCGCCGACGGAGTTGCGGGTGTGCGGGGGCGGCTCGGCCAGCGCCGTCTGGCTCAGGCTGATCGCCGACGTCACCGGACTCCCCGTGCGCCGCTCGGCCGACGCCGAGGTGGGGGCGCGGGGCGCGTACCTGGTGGGGCTGGCCGCCACGGGCGCGGCTCCGTCCATCGCCGCGGCGGCCTCGGAGCATGTACGCCTGCGCGCCGCGGTCGAGCCCGACCCCGCACGCCAGACGTTCTATTCCAGGCTGTTCGACGACTTCCTGACGCTGCGCGGGACCAGCGCCGGTACGTGGCCCCTGCTGTCCGAGATGCGAAGCCGAACATGAGGAGCCGTACATGAGCGTGTGGATCGGCATCGACCTCGGGACGCAGAGCGTGCGGGCGATGGCCGTCACCGGAGACGGCCAGGTGCTCGGCACCGGCAGCCGCGCCCTGACCAGCCACCGCGACGGTCCCCGCCACGAGCAGGACCCCGACCAGTGGTGGCGCGAGCTGGCCGCCGCCACCCGGGAGGCCCTGCGGGACGTGCCGCCGGAGCAGGTCGCGGGCGTGGCCGTGGACGCGACCTCTGGAACGATCCTGCTCTCCGACGCTCAGGGCAGGGCCTTGACGCCCGCCCTGATGTACGACGACCGGCGGGCCGACGCCGAACGCGTCAACGAGGTGGGCGCGCACGTCTGGGAACGGCTCGGCTACCGGCGCATGCAGCCCAACTGGGGGCTCCCGAAGCTGCTGTGGCTGCTCGGAGACGCGCCCGCGGGAGCCCGGCTGGCCCATCAGAGCGACTTCGTCAACCGGCGGCTGGTCGGGCACGAGGTGGCCACCGACCTGAGCAACGCGCTCAAGACCGGCGTGGATCTCATCGAGGAACGCTGGCCCGCCGAGGTGATGGACGCGCTCGGGGTGCCCGCGGAGCTGCTCCCCGAGGTCGTGCGACCCGGCGCCCGCCTCGGCGTGGTCTGCGCTTCGGCGGCCGGCGAGACCGGCATCCCGGCAGGCACGCCGGTGATCGCCGGGACCACGGACGGGTGCGCGGCCCAGCTCGGCGCGGGCGCGCAGCGGGTCGGGAGCTGGAACTCGGTGCTGGGCACGACGCTGGTGCTCAAGGGCGTGACGAAGGAGCTGATCCACGACCCGCTGGGGGTGGTGTACTCGCACCGCGCGCCGGACGGCTCGTGGCTGCCGGGAGGCGCGTCGAGCACGGGCGCGGGCGTCCTGACACGCGAGCTGCCCGACCGCGATCTCGACGCGCTGAGCGCGCAGGCAGCGGCTCGCTTCGGCCCACGCGCCTCCGACGGCTTGGCCGAATGGCCGGCCATCACCTACCCCCTCGTGTCGCGCGGCGAGCGCTTCCCGTTCGACGCCCCCGAAGCCGAGACGTTCACCCTCGGCGACCCGGCCGACGACGTCGAGCGCTATGCGGCGATCCTGCTCGGCGCGGCCTTCGTCGAGCGCCTCTGCTTCGACTACCTCGACCTGCTCGGCGCCCCCGTGGACGGCGAGATCATCCTGACCGGCGGCGCCACCCGCAGCGCGTACTGGACCCAGCTCAGAGCGGATGTCCTCGGACGTCCCGTGACGTTGCGGGAGAACGCCGAGCCCGCCTTGGGCATGGCCGTGCTCGCGTCCGCCGATCCCAGCCGGATGATCAGAACCAGGGCGGTCGTGGAGCCGTCAGGAGCCGATCTCAGCGAGCCGTACCTGCGCTTCGTCACCGAGCTGGAGCGGCGCGGCTGGCTCCCGGCACAAGTCGCCTCCCACGCTCGCGAGAGGATCACCCCATGACCGACCTCGTCCTGGTACGCCACGGCGAGACCGTCTGGCACGCCGAGAACCGCTACGCCGGGCTCAGCGACGTCGACCTGACCCCGCGCGGCCTCGATCAGGCCGCCCGGCTCGCCGAATGGGCCGGTCAGGCGGGACTGGCAGCCGTCTGGTCCTCCACGCTCAGCCGCGCCAGGATCACCGCCGCGGCCAGTGCGGCCAAGGCAGGCGTGCACCTCCGGACCGAC
Source organism: Nonomuraea marmarensis (assembly GCF_043197025.1). Lineage (NCBI taxonomy): Bacteria > Bacillati > Actinomycetota > Actinomycetes > Streptosporangiales > Streptosporangiaceae > Nonomuraea > Nonomuraea marmarensis. The sequence goes on along the minus strand of NZ_JBICRM010000008.1, from coordinate 276,963 downwards.
GACAGGCTGCGCGAACTGGACTTCGGCGAAGGAGACGGCCTGACCTCGGCGGAGATGGCCGAACGTTTCCCCGAGGCCCGCGCCGCCTTCGAGGCCGACCCCGCCGAGCACCCGCTGCCGGGCGGGGAGGACCCGTACCAGGCGGCCGAGCGTTTCACGGCGGCGCTGCACGACATCTCCGCCGCGCACCCCACCGGCCGCGTGCTGGTGGTCGCGCACACGACCGCCATCAGGCTCGCCCTGTGCCGGCTCATCGGGGTGCCGCTCGGCGAATACCGGCGGCTGTTCCCGCGCCTGGACAACTGCGCCCTGACCGAGCTGCGCCTACGTAACGGGCGGGCCGCGATGTTGCAGTACAACTCCCCGATTGGAGCCGTTCGTTGACCATCCGAGTCCTTGCCGCAGGCGACCACTTCGTCCAGAACCGCCTGCTCATCGACGCGCTCAAGCGCGAGGTCCCCGGTGAGGTAGACGTCAGCGAGCTGACGCTGCCGTGGCCGGTGCAGCCGTTCGGCCGGGTGGGCGAGGTGGACGAGGCCTCCGACGTGGAGGAGGAGCTGATCGAGGCGTTGCGCGGCGTCGAGGTCTGCGTGACCCAGATGGCGCCCCTGACCAAGCGGGTGCTGGACGCCTCCCCCGACCTGCGGCTGTTCTGCGTGAGCCGGGGCGGGCCGGTCAACGCCAACCTGGAGGCGGCCGCGCAGGCGGGGGTGGCGGTGACGTACGCGCCGGGCCGCAACGCGGTGGCCACCGCCGAGCACACCCTCGCCATGCTGCTCGCCGCCACCCGCAGGATCCCCCAGACGCACGCCGACCTGGCCGGGGGCGTGTGGCGGGGCGACTACTACATGTACGACAACGTCGGCCCGGAGCTGGAGGGCAGCACGGCCGGCCTGGTCGGCTACGGGGCGATCGGCCGCCGGGTGGCCCGCATGCTCGAAGGCTTCGGCGCGAACGTGCTGGCCTACGACCCGTACGTGGACGTGCCCGGCCGTGGGGTGGGCCTCGGCGAGCTGCTCGAACGCTCCCGGTTCGTCTCGCTGCACGCCCGCGCCACCCCGGAGACCACCGGCATGATCGGCGCGGCCGAGATCGCCGCCATGCCCGAGGGCTCGATCCTGGTCAACTGCGCCCGGGGCGCGCTGCTCGACTACGACGCCCTGTGCGACGCGCTCGACTCGGGCCACCTGTTCGGCGCCGCGATGGACGTCTTCCCGGAGGAACCCATCCCCCAGGGGTCACGCCTGCTCACCACGCCGAACCTGGTGATGACCCCGCACCTGGCCGGGGCCAGCAAGGAGACGGCGATGAAGGCGGCCTCGATCGTGGCCGCCGACGTGGCCCGCTACGTACGCGGCGAGCCCCTGGCTCATCTGGCTACCCCTTGAGCGCCCCCGCCATGAGCCCCCGCATGAAGAACCGGCCCAGCAACACGTAGATCAGCATCGTCGGGATGGACGCCAGGATGGCCGCCGCCATCTGCTGGCTGTACGGGGTGGCCTGCGCGCCCGCGATGTTGTTCAGCATCACGGTCGTCGGCCAGCTCGTCGGCCCGGTCAGGAAGACGGCGAACAGGAAGTCGTTCCACAACGAGGTGAACTGCCAGATGACGACCACCGCGATCGCGGGCCCCGACACCGGCAGCACCACCGACCAGTACGCCCGCAACATCCCCGCGCCGTCCACCCGCGACGCCTCGATCAGCTCGTCGGGAATCGTCACGTAGTAGTTGCGGAAGATCAGCGTGCAGATCGGGATGCCGTACACCACATGGGCCAGCACCAGCCCCGGGATGCCGCCGTAGAAGACGCCCTGCAGCCCGGTCAGCTCGTTCAGCCCCACGAGCAGCTGCACCAGCGGGATCATCACCCCCTGGTAGGGGATGAACATCCCGAACAGGAACAGCGTGAACAACACGTCCGCCCCGGGAAAGCGCCACTTGGACAGCACATAGCCGTTCATGGAGCCCAGCGCGCACGAGATCAGCGAGCCGGGGACGGCCAGCAGCACGCTGTTCCACAACCCGGGGGCCAGCTTCTCCCACGCGACCCGCCACGCCTCCACCGTCCACGTCCGCGGCAGGTTCCACGCCTGGCCGGGATCGGCCTCCGTGAGCGGCTTGAAGCTGGTGACCAGCAACACGTAGATCGGGATGAGGAAGATCACCACGAAGACGACCAGCAGGCCGAACCGCGTCCAGGAGAACCCCGCCCGGCGCCCGGCCACCGCCGTCATGAGCGCCTCTCCTTACGCACGGACCAGATCAGGTACGGGATCACGAAGATCGCCACGCTCACCACGATGTACGACGCGATCGTGGCCCCCTTCGCCGGATCGTGCGAGTCGAACACCGCCACCCACATGAACACCGCGGGCACGTCGGTGATGATCTGCTTCCCCGACACCGCCACGATCAGGTCGAACACCTTGAGCGAGATGTGCCCCAGGATGATCAGCGCGGACAGGGTCACCGGCCTGAGCAGGGGCAGGACGACGTACCGGTAGACGCCCCACTCGGTGCAGCCGTCCACCCGCGCCGCCTCCCGCAACTCCTCGGGTACGCCGCGGAACCCGGCCAGAAAGAGCGCCATGATATATCCGGACATCTGCCAGACGGCCGGAAGCGCCATCGCGGCCATCCCCCAGTCCGGATCCCTGAACCACTGCCACTGCGGCAGCCCGACCCAGTCGAACAGCCGGTTCAGCCCGACCGCCCGCTCCCCCGTGCCCGAGTTCATCAGCCACCGCCACACGATCCCGGTGGCGACGAACGAGATGGCCATCGGGAACAGGTAGATCGCCCGGAACGTCCCCTCGCCCCTGATCCCCTTCTCCATGAGGAACGCCAGCAGCCACCCGAGCAGCAACGCCCCCAGCACGAACACGATCGTGAACACGATCGCGTGGTTCACCGAGAGATGCCATCGGGGCTGGTCCCAGATGTCGACGAAGTTCTTCAGACCCACGAACTCGCCCTCGGACACCTCATCGTGCTTGTCCGTCATGGCCAGCCGGAAGTTCCAGCCGAGCATGCCGTACACGAAGACGCCGATCGCGATGATCGACGGCGTGACGAGGAGGAGCCCGGGCAACCACGTGCGTGCCCGCCTCACAAGCGATTCCCTCCCAGGGGTGCGGCGGGCCCGCGCCCGCCGCACTCCACGAGCTGAGCTACTGAGCGTTGGCCGTGGCCGCGTCGGACAGCCCCTGCTGCAGGGCCTTGACGTCCTTGCTGCCGATGAACAACCCGACCGCCTCGTTGATCGAGGCCAGCCACGGCTGGTTCACCGACACGCCGTGCTGGATGGACCCGGCGAGCTTGTTGCTCGACCAGTCCTTCAGCGCGTCGGCCAGGTAGTCGGTGTAGAGCGACTGGTCGGCGTCCTTGCGCGCGGGGATCGAGCCCTTCTTGGGATTGAAGGCGTCCTGGCCCTCCTTGCTGGCCGCGACCTTGAGCCAGGCGATGGCCCCGTCACGGTTCTTCGCGCCCTTGGGCAGGGTGAAGCTGTCGGACAACCACAGGTACGTGCCCTCGGTCCCGGGAGCCGGCGCCCAGTCGAAGTCCGTCTTCGACGTCTTGCCCAGGCCGCCCTCGGGCGGGTTGTGGAAGTAGCCGTACGCCCAGTCGCCCATGATGTTGAACGCGGCCTGGCCGTCGGCGACCTGCTTGGCGGCGGGCTGCCAGTCGTCCTGGGGGTCGCCCGCGTACGTCATGATCTTGGCGAAGTTCTGCAGCGCCGTGGCCACCTGCGGGCTGTTCCAGTCGGCGCCCGGCTTGAACAGCGCGTTGTAGGCGTCGGTGCCGAGCGAGCCGAGCAGCACGTTCTCCAGCAGGTGGGTGGCGGTCCACTCGGAGCCGATGGACAGCGGGATCTTGCCCTTGGCCTTGACCTTCTCCAGGGCGGCGATGAACTCCTCGATCGTCTTCGGCGCGCCGGCCACGCCCGCGTCCTTCAGCACCGCCGGGTTGAACCACAGGACGTTCGACCTGTGGATGTTGACCGGCACCGAATAGATCTTGCCCTCGACGCTGATCTGGTCGATGAGCTGTGCGGGGAAGACGTCCTTGAGCTTCAGCTCGTCGTAGAGCGAGGTCAGGTCCTCCAGGTTGCCCGCCTTGATGTAACCCTGCAGCTCGGCGCCCGCGTGTCCCTGGAAGGTGTCGGGCGGGGTGCTGGCCTGGAGCTTCGACTGCAGCAGCGCCTTCGCCTTGTCGCCAGAACCGCCCGCGACCGCCGCGTCGAAGAACGTGAAGTTGGGATTCTGCTGCTCGAAGATCTTCCGCATCGCCTGCAGGCCGTCGGCCTCACCCGGGCCCGTCCACCACGAGAAGACCTCAACCTGCTGTTTCCCACCGCCGCTCGCCGCAGGCGACTGCGCGGCCTGCTGGCCGCCACCGCCGCAGGCCGCCAGGCCCAGCACGCTCACCATCGTGATCGAAACGGCCGCTAACCACCGTCGCATCGCACACCATCCCTTCGAATCCCCCCGAAGTCGGTGATTTGACAACGTTGTCAACAACGGATATCAACCCACTTCCCGCATCGGGTCGTCAAGGGATGGGCGGGTAACAGGTCCGCATATTCAGCGGACGCGCTCCAGCGCGCCCTTCGAGCTCGTCACCACGGTGACGCTGAAGTCGTAAGTGGTGCCAGGAAGATCGCCACCGCACGACGCGACCACCAGCGCCCCCTTCGACACGCCCAGGCCGACCAGGGCGAGCAGGTCGCAACCGCCGTCCGGGAGCCACGTGGCCAGCACCACGTCGGACTCGCCCAGGCGTACGGGGAGGTCGAGCTCGGCCATCCTGGCCAGCAGATCGGCGTGCGACAGGCGGCCGCCGGGCAGCACGAGGGCGTCCTGGCGCTTGGCGTCGAGCGCGGGCAGCGCGGTGGGCTCCAGCGTGAGCAGGCTGCGGAAGTCGATCGTGTCGAGCGCCGCGCCCAGCGAGACGACCTGCCGCACCCAGGACTCCTCCGCCGCCAGGATCGCCGTCTCGGCCAGGTCCGGCGTGGTGATCAGCGTACGGGCGTCGCAGGCCCGCAACCACGCGGCCATCTCCTCCGGCCCGAGCGCGGGATCGATCGGCGCCGCCACCCCGCCCGCGGCCAGCACGGTGTGCACGGCCAGCGTCTGCGCGCCCGCCGTCGAGACGTGCACGCCCACCACCTGGTCCCGCCTGGCGCCCCTGCGCACCAGCCCGGAGGCCGCTCTGGTCACCTCGTTCACCAGCATGCGATATCCGTAGACGTGACCGCCGCGCAGATCGACGAGCGCGGGCCGGTCGCCGCGCTCGTAGGCCCGGCGGAACACCTCGTGGATCACGGTGCCGGTGGTCGAGGCGGTGGGCTTCATGTCCGACAACGTACGGCCGGTCGGTCGCCCGCAACATCCACCGATGTATGTATGCCGATGTGCATTCCCCGGGAGCGTCCGGGCGGGCCCGAGCCCTGCGCGACTCGAGCCCGCTGTCACGCGCCCGGAACCAGACCCCCACCCCTCCGAGGAGGCCCAGCCCCTTGGGGACACGTGACGTCCCACACACACGGGGGGGCAAGCCCCCCGCGACCCCCCCCACAAAAGGCGTGGAAGAGGCGTCTTACCTACGCGGGAAGCAAGCTTCCCGCGAGAAACGGTAGGCGGGCAGGTGGGGGTGGCACATGCGCTGACATGGCCATTCCAAGGTGTAAGCGGGCCGGCGTGACGATGTGTAGAGAAGTGACGGTCTCAGCGGCTCTCGATCACCCATGCGGCGATCTGTGTACGCGTCGAGAAGCCCAGTTTGGACAGGATGTTGGCCACGTGGCGGGCGGCCGTGGCCGGGCTGATGACCAGTTCGTCGGCGATCGCCCGGTTGCTGAGCCCTCTGGCGACCAGCTCGGCGATCTCCCGTTCCCTGGCCGTGAGCCTGCTCTCCTGATTGGCGGGCACGACCGGCTCGGCGGACGGCTCGGGCAGCGCACCGTCGAGCGCGCAGGCCACCGCCTGGTCGGCGGTCATGTTCGTGCCCTCCGCCCAGAGCACGCCGACCACGGCCTCGCCGAGCACAGCCCGCGCGGGGCGCAGGACCTCCTCGGTCCGCGCGTCCGGCTGGCGGCCGCGCAGCGCCACCGAGGCGGCGGCCAGCAGGACCGCGCGCCGGTGGTCGCCCTCGGCCGCGACCAGGCTCGCCCACGTCTCCAGCCGCCTGGCGATGCCGGCACGCAGCCCCGCGTCGCGGCTGAGCACCAGCGCCTCGGTGAGCCTGGCCCTGGCCTCCACCAGGTCGCCCTGGTCCAGCGCCAGCCCGCCGAGCCCGGCCAGGCAGCTCACGATCTGCTGCCTGGCGTCCACGTGCCGCAGCAGGCGCAGCCCCGACTCGTAGTGCCGCTTGGCCGTCGCGGGGTCGCCCGAGCGCCTGGCCACCTGGGCCAGGCCGGTGTGCGCATAGGACTGGCCGTAGTGGTTGTCGAGCTCCTCGCTGATCGACAGGACCTCCTCGAACGCGCGCTGCGCCTCGTGCAGGCGGCCCTCGTGCAGTCCGAACGCGGCTCTGGCGCTCTGGGCCTGCACCTCCAGGATGAGGTCGCCGGACCGCCTGGCCGTCTCCAGGGCGCGGATCAGGTGGTCCTGCTCGCCGGTGAGCTGGGCCAGCAGGATCAGGCCGACGCCTTCGCCGTACCCGTCGCCGTCGGTTGCGCACAGGTCGATCCCGGCCCGCGCACAGCGGGTGGCCAGCTCCAGATCGCCGGCCGCCGCGGCCAGCTCGCCGCGCAGGATCGTGGCCTGCCCGCGCAACCCCGGCCCCACCTGCGGGGCGTCGAGGGCCAGCAGCCGGTCCAGCCGCTCGGCCATGTCGAGCTTCCTGCCGCTGCCGATCAGCAGCAGCCGCGCGTCGGTCAGCAGGCCGAGCGCCGTCTCCGGCAACCCGATCGCGATCGACCAGTCGCAGGCCCAGCCGACCTCGACCTTGAGCGCGTCGAACAGGTTGACGTACCGCTCGACCACCGGCCACGACGTGCGCGTGCCCGGCGCCAGCGCCTCCTTGAACCCGGCCGCCATCCCGGCCAGCGCCGTCAGATGCCGGCGCCGCAGCTCGGCCTCCTCGCCGGACTCGGCGAGCTGTTCGAGCGCGTATTCTCGTACGGTCTCCAGCAGCCGGTATCTCGCCTGACCCGCGATCTCACCGTCGAGGGCGACCAGGGACTTGTCGACCAGGTCACACAACCTGAGCAGCACTTCCTCCTCCGGCAGCCCGGGCCCCGAGCAGACCCCTTCGGCCAGATCCAGCGTCCAGGAGGAGCGGAAGGCGGCCGTGCGCCGCAACAGCAGCCGCTCCTGCGGGCTGAGCAGCCGGTAGCTCCAGTCGACCGCCGCCCTGAGCGTGCGGTGCCGGGCGGGAGCGGTACGCGCGCCGCCCGCCAGCAGCCTGAACCTGTCGTCCAGCCGTTCGACGAGCTGCCCCACGGACAGGACCCTGACCATGGCGGCCGCCAGCTCGATCGCCAGCGGCAGCCCGTCGAGCGCCTGGCACAACTCCACGACCAGCGGCCGCGTCTCGTCGGTCAGCTCGAAGGCGGGCCTGGCGGCGGTGGCCCTGGCCACGAACAGCCGCACGGCCTCGCTCTCCTCCCCGGCCACCGAGAGCGGCGGCACCCGCCACACGGTCTCGCCGGGAACGCGCAACGGCTCGCGACTGGTGGCCAGCACGGTGACCCCCGGGCAGGCGCCGAGCAGATCACGGCACAGCTCGGCGCACTCACCGATCACCGGCTCGCAGTTGTCGAGCAGCAACAACGCCCGCCGCCCGCCGATCGTCTCCGCCAGATCGCCGGCGATGCCGAGTGCGGCGGCGACATGCCCTCTGAGCTCGTCCTTCTCCAGATCGGCCAGCTCGATCAGCCACACGCCGCCCGGATGGTCGGGCGCGATCCTGGCGGCCAGCCGCACGGCCAGCCGGGTCTTCCCGATGCCGCCCGCGCCGCAGAGGGTCACGGCGCGCGAAACACGCATCAGGTGGACGAGCTCATCCACATCGGACTCCCGGCCCACGAACAAGTTCGGCTCGGCCGGCAGATTGCTGAAGTCGGCAGATCGCAGCATCACTGTGAGTGTGTCACCAACTACGCCATGCGCCCATACGTATTCGGCGTAGAGAACATATTCGATGGAGAACTGTCAGTGCCCCCGGGCACACTCAAGCCATGGCCGATGAGACCGTCAGGCCAGGGCGGCCTCGATGACGGCGCGGGCGATCGAGGCCACTGCGTTGGCCCGGGACCCGGGATGCTCCAGCACCACCCCCACCGCCACCTCAGGCGTGTCCGCCGGGGCGAAGGCCGTCACTAGGGCATAGTCCTCCATTCCCGGGACGGTCTCCAGGATGGCGGTCTTGGCGGCCACCTCCACCCCGGGAATGGCCGCCCCCGTCCCCGTACCCCCCTTGTGCGTCACCGTCGTCATCATCGCCGCCAGCACCTTGGCCAGCGTCGTGGACACAGCCGTCCGATAAGGCACAGGGCCGGCGCGGTTGATGATCGAGCCGTCCGGCAGCCGTACCTCATCCACCAGGTACGGCCGCATCAGCACCCCGTTGTTGGCCACGGCCGCCGACAGCATGGCGATCATCAGCGGGGTCGCCCGGTTGTCGTGGTGCCCGACGGCCGCCAGGGCGGTCTGCGCCCGGTCCATCGCCGGCGGATACCGGCTCGGCGTCGTGGCCAGCGGAATCGTCAGGCGAGGCGCGTTGAAGCCGAACGCCTCCGCCTGATCCCGCAGCAGGTCCTGCCCGAGCTGGAGCCCGACGTTGGCGAAAGCGGTGTTACAGGACACCTGGAACGCGTACGTGAGCGTCGGACGGGCGTCACCACAGGCCACCGCGTTCTCCAGGTACGTGGGCGTCCCCGGGAGCCGCAACCGCGTGGGCGCGTCCACCAGGGCCGAGGGTGTGTACTCGCCGGAGGCCAGCGCCGCGGCCGTGGTGACCAGCTTGAACGTGGACCCGGGCGGATACAGCCGGTTCAGCGCCCGGTTCAGCAGGGGCTGGGAAGAGGTCTGCTTGAGCCGCCGGGTCGTCGCGGCGAGCCGGTCGCGGTCGAAGGTGGTGAAGGCGTTCGGGTCGTAGGACGGATACGAGGCCAGCGCCAGGACCGCCCCGGTCGCCGGGTCGAGCGCCACCGCCGCCCCCGGGATCCCCGTCTCCTTGAGGCTCCGGTACGCGGCCCACTGCACCCGCTCCCTGATCGTCAGCCTGACGTCGGCCCCTTCGACGGGCTCCTCCCTGACCATCGAGCGCACCTTGACCTTGGTGTCGTCCCCGGACAACACCGCGTCCTGGGCCTGTTCGATGCCGGTGGAGCGGTGCAGCGAGACGTACCCGGTGATGGGCGCGTACAGCTCGCCGCTCTTGTAGAGGCGCCCGTAGAGGTACGGGCCGTGGCCGGTCGGGCGGCTGGTGGCGATGGCCGTGCCGTCGTAGGTGAGGATGTCGCCGCGCGGATGGTCGAACCTGGCGATGAGCGGACGTTCGTTCCTGCGGTCGGCGTTGAGCACAGGCGACCCGAACGCCTGGACGACCGTGATGTGCGCCAGCAGGACGAACAGCATCGCCGCGCAGAGCTTGGCCACGCGGCGCAGCGGCAGGTTGATCCCCCGCACCCTCGATCCGGCCATGGATCTTGGTCTAACAGCCGGACCGCAAAGGCGGGGCTAGAGGAAGCTGCGGTAGTAGGAGATCTTGTTGTGGATGTAGCGCTGCCGCTCGCCGAGGTTGTCGATCTGGCCCTGGACCTGCTGGTCGTGCTCCTCCAGCAGCTTGATCCGGTCGGGGATCGTGTGGTCCCCCGCGCGTACGAGCTCGGCGAAGCGGAGCATCCGGGCGATGGGCATGCCCGTGTCACGCAGGCAGCGCAACATGCCGAGCCAGCCGACGTCCTCCTGGCTGAACCTGCGCTGCCCGGCCGCGTTCCTGCCGATGCGCTCCAGCAGGCCGATCTTCTCGTAGTAACGCAGGGTGTCGAGGCTGAAGCCGGTCTCCTCGACCACTTCCGCGGGGGTATAGACGCTCACGAAGTTAATTTTCCCACCTGGAGTGCACTCCAGGTCAACGGGCTTGACATGGAGTGCGCTCCAGCTCTCAAAGTCGGGCCCATGAACATCGCACTCGGCACGATCCCGTTCGGCACGACCGTAGACCTGCGGGACACCTTCGCCATCCTGGACCGGTTCCACGAGGCCGGCGGCACCATGCTCGACACGGCCAACAACTACCCGTTCTGGGTGGAGGGCCGGACGGGCGACGAGAGCGAGCTGGCCATCGGCGCGTGGCTGGCCGCCCGCGGCAACCGGGACGAGGTCTTCATCAGTACGAAGGCCGGCGCCCGGCCCACCGTGCCCGGCGACACCACCCTGGACTCGGCGGAGGGCCTGTCCGCGCCCGCCGTCGCCAAGGCGGCGGAGGGCAGCCTCCGGAGATTGGGGACGGACTACATCGATGTGTATTGGTCGCACATCGAAGACCGTTCCGTCCCGTTGGAGGAGACTCTGGGGGCGTTCGACGAGCTCGCCCGGCAGGGCAGGATCCGCAGCGCGGGGGCGAGCAACATAGCGGCCTGGCGCCTCGAACGGGCCAGGAACGTCTCTGCCGCCCACAACTGGATGCCCTACACCTATCTCCAACTGCGCCACACGTACCTGCGGCCGCGGCCGCTGGCCAGGCTCGCGGAGTCGGGGCACCGGCTCGTCTCGGACGAGATCCTCGACTACCTGGCCGCCGAGCCGGATCTGACGCTGTGGGCGTACAACACGCTCATGTTCGGCGCCTACACGCGTGCTGACCGGCCGATCTCCGAGATCTACGACCATCCGGGCACGACCCGCCGCCTCGCCGTGCTGCACGAGGTGGCGAAGGAGCTGGGCGCCACCCCGAACCAGGTCGTGCTGGCCTGGCTGATGGGCGACGGCATCGTACCCATCGTGGGCGTGTCCACGTTGGTGCAGCTCGAAGAGGCCATCGGCGCCGCGGACCTCAAGCTGGACGCCGAACTGCGCGCCCGCATGGACGCGGCCTCCTGAACGGCGGTGGAGGCGGCCTGCTGGCCCTGCTCGCCCGCCGCCTGGATGCGCGAGACCGACTCCCCTCACAGGGCCTGCTCAAGCTGGGTATGGGCGGCCTGTGGCTGGTGGAGGACATCCTGCCGCCGGCTCAGGAAGGTGATCGGCGAGGTAGAGGCGGACCAGTCGCTTGCATTCGGCGATCAGCACCTGGTCACCACAAGGATCGACCCGGAAGGCCAGCTTGAGCACCGCGTCCGTGGCCTCGACCGCCACCAGCAGCGCGCAGTCGAGCTCCCGCCCTCCGGGGGCGTCCAGGAGGTCGAGCGTGACGGAGCGCAGCCGGTCGGCCACCACGGAGTTGTTGTCCTGCGTCCCGTCGAGCGCGCGCTTGGTGCCCTCGACGGGAGGCCCGCCGGGCATGGTGAGCACCTCGCCGAAGTCCATCACCGCGAACCCGGGCGTGGTGCGCTTCATGTCGACGAACTCGTCGATGGCCAGATCGACCAGATCCGTCCAGTGCCCGAGGTCGGCCACGGCGATGCGCTCGGTGACCCGCCGCAGGAACGCCTCCAGGTTGCGCCGCGCCAGCGCCCGCACCAACCCCTGCTTGTCGTGGAAGAACTGGTAGAACGTGCCGATCGGCACCTCGGCCCGGCGCGCGACCTCCTTCGTGGTCAGCGCCTCGTAACCGACCTCGTCGAGCAGGAGCGCGCACTCGTCGAGCATCCGCTCCACCCGCTCCACGCTGCGGCGCTGGGCGGGGCGACGGCGCAAGGTACTCGTCATGTCCCCATCCTGGCCTATTACCAGCAGGTAAATCCTGGCACTTTTAACATGAGTCAGACTCGCATAGCAGCAGGGAGCCCGGGATGTTCCTATGGGGTACGGCCACGGCCGCGTACCAGATCGAGGGGGCCGTCCGGGAGGACGGCAGGGGTGTCTCCATCTGGGACACGTTCGCGCACGAGCCGGGGCGCACGAGAGACGGGCACACCGGGGACGTGGCGTGCGACCACTACCACCGGTGGCGCGAGGACGTCGCGCTCATGTCGGGCCTCGGCGTGAACGCCTACCGCTTCTCGATCTCCTGGCCGCGGATCCAGCCCCACGGAGTAGTCAACACCAAGGGCCTCGACTTCTACGAAAGACTGGTGGACGCCCTGCTGGAGGCGGGCATCCAGCCGGTGCCGACCCTGTTCCACTGGGACCTCCCGCAGCCGCTGCAGGACCGCGGCGGGTGGATGAATCGCGAAATTTCCGAAATCTTCGCCGAGTACGCCGCCACAGTCGCCGACCGCCTGGCCGACCGCGTCCCCCTGTGGATCACCCTGAACGAGCCGTTCGTCCACATGGCCTACGGCTACGCCCTGGGCCTGCACGCCCCCGGCCAGGCCCTCCTGACGGACGCCCTCCCAGCCGCCCACCACCAGTTGCTGGCCCATGGAATGGCCGTACAGGCCCTGAGGGCGGCGGGCGCCCGCCAGGTGGCGCTCACCAACAACTGCACCCCGGTCTGGCCCGCCTCCCAGCGGGAGCCCGACCTGAAGGCGGCAGCGGCGTACGACACCCTCCACAACCGCCTGTTCAACGACCCCGTACTTCTAGGCAAATATCCGGATCTATCCCTCTACACCCCCACCCTGGACTTCCTCCAGGACGGCGACCTGGACACCATCTCGACGCCCTTGGACGCCCTGGGCATCAACTACTACAACCCCACCCGCATAGCGGCGCCGGCAACGGAAGGACTCCCCTTCACGGACGCGGGCATCACCGGCTACCCCACCACGGCCTTCGGCTGGCCGGTCGTCCCCGACGGCCTGCGCGAGCTCCTGACGGGCCTCAAGACCAGGTACGGCACCGCGCTCCCGCCCATCCTCATCACGGAGAACGGCTGCTCGACCGGCGACACGACCACGATCGAGGACCAGGCCCGCATCGCCTTCCTGGAGGGCCATATCCAGGCGATGCGAGCGGCCATGGCGGAGGGCGTGGACGTGCGCGGCTACTTCGTCTGGTCCCTGCTGGACAACTTCGAGTGGGCCGAGGGCTACCACCAGCGCTTCGGCCTCGTACACGTGGACTTCGAGACCCAGCGCCGCACTCCGAGGGCGTCGTACGCGTGGCTGCGGGAGTTCCTGGAGCGTCAGAACACCGACACGTGAACGTGGTCGTAGTGGTTGGCCGTCACCCCGCCGCGATCCGACATGGGATCCCAGCCGCCCCCGGAGCGGATGTCGTAGTAACGCTGCTTCCAGATGATGTACATCACGCCGATCCGAGGCCCGTTCTTGATGAGCCACTCGGCCAGCGCGTCACCGCGGTCGGCGTCGGCCCCTGAGGCCATGGTGCCGCCGCTGGACATCATGAAGTCGCAGGCCCGGCCCTTGCCGTGCTCTCCGGGGTCGCCCGGGCGCAGGCAGCCCACCCCGTACTTCATGGGGAAGTTCTGCATGATCTCGGCGCGTACCGAGATCATCCGCGGCGTCAGCCCCTCGGCGCCCCCGGGCTGCTGAAAGCCGTATTTGGCGAGCAGGCGCTCCATCTCGCGCCGCTTGCTCTGCAAGGTCTTGATCTCCTTGCGCATCTTCTCGATCTTCTCGTTGGCGTTGACCTTCGCCTCTTTGGACTTCTCGATCAGCTTCTTGATGTTCTCGACCCGCTGCGTGCGCTCGTCGGCCATGTAGGTCATGTTGGCGGCCTGGCCCAGCATCATGTACGGGTCGACGTTGGGCGTGAGGAGCTGCAGGTTGTCGAGGGGGCCGACCATGTAGGCGGTCTGCGCGATGCGCCCCACCTCGGCCTGCGCGGCCTTCAGCTGGGCCTGCAGGTTGCCCGAGGTGTCGGTGGCCTTCTTGGCCTGGAACCTGATCTCCTCCAGGCTCTGGATCTGGCCGCGGTAGAGATCGTTGAGCCGGGCCGCATCTTTGGTGAGTTTGCGCAGCTCAGCTGGGGTGGGATCGGCTGCGGCAGGTTGTGGCGCGGGGAGTCCGAGCAGCCCGGCGAGAACGGCGACAAGTACGGCGATCCGCCAGATTCTCACACCCGCCCCCTCCCGTCATAGACGGACCGAAACTATAGAAGATGATCTTGATTCTTGTCATCCAAACGACCGAACTGCCGCACCTTTGGCGAAGTTTCTAGCTATTCGTCCGAATTAAGGAAGGCCTAAAAGATTGGGTCTTGTCTAGATCGCTCCAACGGTTTGAGATGGCGATCGAACTTCGTCTCTGCGAAGGGGCAGACTTGTCTCGATCAATCACCCTCGCCGCCGCCGTCATCCTCGGCTTAGGCGCAACCCTCGTGGCCATGCCCGCGCGGGCGTCCGTAGACCCGTTACCGCCCAGCGACCGCATCGAGCTGTACCAGCTGGACAGCCCGCCGGGCACCGCGCAGACCCTCAGGGAGAAGGGCTTCGACGTCGTCCAGCACGACAACAAGGGCGACAAGGAGCACGTCGAGCTGACCGCCGCCCAGGTGGACCTCGACGCGCTGCGGAAGCTCGGCTACAAACCGGAGCCCGTGCGCAACCCGCAGGGCCAGACCCAGCTGGAGGCCGCCAGGACGCAGGCGGCCGGCGGCTACACCGTCTACAAGTCCTACTCCGAGCGCGGCGGCATCGCCGACCAGCTCAAGGCCATCGCGAACGCCAACAAGGACATCGTCAAGCTGCAGTCCATCGGCAAGTCGCTGAAGGGCCAGGACATCCTGGCCGTCAAGGTGAGCACCGGCGCCAAACTGCTGCCCGACGGCCTCAAGCCGTCGACCCTCTACTCCGCCACCCAACACGCCCGCGAGTGGATCTCGACCGAGGTCGACATGCGGCTGCTGAAGTACGTGGTCGCGAACAGGGCCAAGCTCAAGGACCTGCTCAACAAGACCGAGTTGTGGTTCGTGCCGGTGGCCAACCCCGACGGGTACGACTTCACCTTCACCGAGGGCAACCGCCTGTGGCGCAAGAACCTGCGCGACAACAACGGCGACGGCCAGATCACGAACGGTGACGGCGTCGACCCGAACCGGAACTTCCCCACGAACTTCCACTACGACGAGGAAGGCTCGTCGAGCATCCCCAGCAGCGAGACCTTCCGCGGCGCGGGCCCGGCCAGCGAGCCGGAGACCAAGGCCATGGTCGGCCTGCTCAAGCGCGTCGGCTTCGAGATGCAGCTGAACTACCACTCCTACGGCCCGCTGCTGCTCTACCCGATGGGCGTGCAGATCGCCACGGAGACCGCCGACAACCCGATCTACGAGGCGATCACCGGCGACGACGCCAACCCCGCCATCCCGGGCTTCGACCCGGACCTCGGCGCCGAGCTCTACACCACGAACGGCGACACCAACGACCAGGCGCACTTCCAGTACGGCACGCTGTCGTGGACGCCGGAGCTCAACGAGGGCTGCGACGGTTGCGGCTTCGTCTTCCCCGACGACGAGGCGCTGGTGCAGGCGGAGTTCGAGAAGGGCCTGCCATTCGCGCTCGACGTGGCCAAGTCCGCGGTCAACCCCGTCGAGCCGGTGAACCACCTGGGCAACACGACCCCCGACTTCGAGATCGACCCGTTCGAGGTCAGCTACGGCAGGGACCAGGTCGTCCAGGTCAACGCCAAGCGCAAGGTCGGCCCGGTCTTCCTGAACTACCAGGTCAACGGCGGCCGTACCAAGACCGCGCTGACCGGCGAGTGGAAGGGCGGCGAGCGCTACGGCGAGGGCTACAACCGCTACTACCACCGGCTGCGCGGCAAGATCACCGGCACCAAGCCGGGTGACAAGGTCAAGGTCTGGTTCAGCTCGATCGGCAAGAAGAGCGCCGACTTCACCTACACCGTCGCCACCGACATCGGCGGCCAGGTGCTGGTCCTGGCCGCCGAGGACGTCACGGGGCTCAGCCCGGCGCAGGGCGTGACCGAGGCCAAGTACGCCGACGAGTACGCCGCCGCGCTCCAGACGGCCGGCTACACCTCGGACGTGTACGACATGGACAAGATGGGCCGCAAGGCCCCGCACCCGCTCGGCGTGCTCAGCCACTACAAGGCGGTGGTCTGGGAGACCGGCGACGACATCATCCCGAGATCGACCGGCCAGGTGGGAGGCACCACGTCCAAGGCCGGCGTGGACACCGAGCTGGCGGTCCGCGACTACCTGAACGAGGGCGGCAAGCTGCTGCACGCCGGCAAGTACCCGTCGTACGCGGCCAACAACAACGGCGCCTACTACTACCAGCCGAACCAGCCGGCGCAGCCCGAGTGCACCGTGCCCGACGACCCGCCGTGCATCCCGGTGTTCAACGACTTCCAGCAGTACTGGCTCGGCGCGTACGTCTACTTCGACGACGCCGGCACCGACCACGACACCGGCCAGCCGTTCGGCCTGCAGGGCGCGGGCGGCAAGTTCGAGGGCTTCAACGGCACGCTGGAGCCGGGCCACACCAACTCGTTCGTTGCGGCCTCCGCCATCCTGCCCGCGCAGCAGTTCCCGCTGTTCGCGAGCAACGCCCAGGTCAAGTGGGTACGCCCGGGCGGCCCCTTCGACCCGCACACCGGCTCCTGGGACGTCTACAGCGGCATCGCCGACGTCTCCTGGAAGCGGCTGACCAAGACCATCGACCTGACCGGGAAGGCCGCCGGCGACCTGTCGTTCTGGACCTCGTTCGACACCGAGTCGGAATGGGACTTCCTGACCGTGGAGGCCCGCACCGCCGGCGGCGACGACTGGACGACGCTGCCCGACGCCAACGGCCACACCACGCAGGCCACCGGCAGCAGCTGCGACCCGCCGAGCGGCGGCGAGGGCTGGCGTTCCATCCACCCGTTCACCGAGCGCTACCAGGGCCCGAACTGCGAGTCCACCGGCACCTCGGGCGCGTGGAACGCGGCCTCCGGCAACTCGGCCGGCTGGCAGCAGTGGAAGATCGACCTGACCCCGTACGCGGGCAAGCAGGTTGAGCTGTCCATCTCCTACATCAGCGACTGGGGCACCCAGGGCGCGGGCGTCTTCCTGGACGACTTCGCGGTCACGCTGGACGGCGCGGCGGCCGAGCAGACCTCGTTCGAGTCCGACCTGAGCGGCTGGACCGTCGGGGCGGCTCCCGAGGGCTCCTCCCCATCGATCAACAACTGGTTCCGCACCGACCAGCGCTTCGAGGAAGGCGGCGGCATCGTCACCAAGGACACCGTCTACCTGGGCTTCGGCGTGGAGAGCATAACGGATCAGGCCGCACGTGCCGACCTGGTCAAGCGGTCCATGCAACACCTGCTGAGCGACCCCCGCTAGTTCCAAAGAGGGGTGCGGCGCGCGGCGCCGCACCCCTCTTGCGTGTCCGGACAGAACATGGTTCGGTCACCTTGAGGCATTCCGCTAGCAAGCAAGCATTCGGTCAAGCAGGAGGCTCACGACATGCGCCAGCACGACACGCTGTTCATCGGGGGCGAATGGGTGGCCCCAGCGGGCACCGGAACGATCGACGTCGTATCACCGCACACCGAGGAACTCGTCGGCCGGGTGCCCGACGGCACGGCCGCGGACATGGAACGCGCGGTCGCCGCCGCCCGCCAGGCGTTCGACCAGGGGCCGTGGCCGCGGATGACGTTCGCCGAGCGGGCCGAGGTGATCGGCAGGCTGGCCGGGATCTACAACGAGCGGCAGGGCGAGATGGCCCAGCTCATCACGGAGGAGATGGGCTCGCCGATCACGTTCTCCAATCTGGCGCAGGCGCCGCAGCCGCTCGGCATGCTGCAGTACTACGCCGAGCTGGGCAGGTCGTTCGTCCAGGAGGAGGAGCGGCCGGGGCTGTTCGGGCCGGTCACCGTGCGCAGGGAGCCCGTGGGTGTGGTGGCCGCCGTGGTGCCGTGGAACGTGCCGCAGTTCGTCACGATGACCAAGCTCGCGCCCGCGCTACTGGCCGGGTGCACGATCGTGCTCAAGCCCGCACCCGAGACGCCGCTGGACGCGTACCTGCTGGCCGAGTGGGCGGTCGAGGCCGGCGTGCCGGCGGGTGTGCTCAACATCGTGCCCGCGGGCCGCGAGGTCGGCGAGCACCTGATCTCGCACGCCGGCGTGGACAAGGTGGCCTTCACCGGCTCGACGGCGGCCGGCCGCCGCATCGGGGCCATCTGCGGCGAGCAGCTCAAGCGGGTCAGCCTGGAGCTGGGCGGCAAGTCCGCAGCGATCATCCTGGACGACGCCGACCTGGCCGCCAGCATGGGCTTCCTGTCCATGGCCGCCCTCATGAACAACGGCCAGGCGTGCGTGGCCCAGACCCGCATCCTGGCCTCGCAGAACCGCTACGACGAGGTGGTCGAGGCCGTCGCGGGCATGGTCGGCTCCCAGCCCGTCGGCGACCCCGCCGACCCGGCGACCGGCATCGGTCCCCTGGTGGCCAAGCGGCAGCAGGACCGGGTCGAGGGCTACATCAAGATCGGCATGGACGAGGGCGCCAAGGTGGTCGTGGGCGGCCTGGACCGGCCGTACGACCGGGGCTGGTACGTCTCGCCCACCGTCTTCGCCGGCGTCACCAACGACATGCGCATCGCCCGCGAGGAGATCTTCGGCCCGGTCCTGTCCGTGATCCCGTACACCGACGAGGCCGACGCGGTCCGCATCGCCAACGACAGCGACTACGGCCTGGCCGGCACGGTGTGGACGGCCGACACCGAGCGCGGCATGGACGTCGCCCGTCAGGTCCGCACCGGCACCTACGGCGTCAACTGCTTCATGCTGGAGACCAACGCGCCCTTCGGCGGCTACAAGGCCAGCGGCATCGGCCGCGAACTGGGCCCCGAGGGGCTGGCCGGCTACCTGGAGTACAAGTCCATCGCGCGTCTCGCCTAACCCCCCTCGGGGGGCTTCGCCCCCCAAGTGCCCCCAAAGTCAAACCCCAACCCCCGGGGCTTCGCCCCCAGAGTCCTCGGGGGGCTTCGCCCCCCAAGCGCCCCCCTCAAAAATCAAACCCCACCCCACGGGGCTTCGCCCCCAGAGTCCTCGGGGGGCTTCGCCCCCCTTGCGCCCCCCTCAAAAGTCAAACCCCAACCCCCGGGGCTTCGCCCCCAAGGGCAAGCCGCTAACGCGTAGGGCCCCGCGGTGCACCGCGGGGCCCTATGCGTGCAGGATGTGTGCACCCAGCGTGCCCCCGCAACGCTAGGTGCAGAACCCACTACTAGAAGTATGTCCCACGAACGCCGCATCGGCGGTTTTCTTCCCCTGGGACTTTCTCCCGATGGTTTCTTTCCATCCGCCCTAGGTAGACGTGTTTTACTCACGAAAAGTTCGCTGAGATCCATTTGCCGATTCTGCGAATGAGTTCGGGGGTCGCCGCGGACTCCGCATGGCCGTAACCCTCCTCGATCCAGAGCTCCTTGGGCTCCCGAGCGCCGGCGTAGAGCTGGTGCGCGTGATCAAGCGGGAAGAACGTGTCGGCGTCCCCGTGCACGACCAGCAACGGGGTCGGCGAGATGAGGGCGGCGGCCTCGTGCGGCGGCATCGGGATCGGGTCCCACTGCTCGCGGGTGATCCTCGTACGCTTGGCCATCCTGGCCGCCCACCGCCCGAACGGCCGCTCGATGGCCCAGTGCACCTGGCGCATCGGCTTGGTGCCCCGGTAGTACCAGCGGGCCGGGCCGCTCACCGCCGCCACCGCGTCCACCCCACCGCGCAACCCCGCATGCCGTACGGCCACCGCCGCCCCCATGGAGAACCCCACGACCGCGATCTTGCCGTAGCCGACCACGCGGGCATGCCTGACGGCGGCCTCCACGTCGAGGATCTCCACGTCGCCCACCGTGCTCTCGCCCCCGGAACGGCCGTGGCCGCGGAAGTCGAACGCGACCACGCCGCCGTACCCGCTGAGCACGTGCACGATGCGGCGCGCGGCACGCTCCCGCCACGACCCGGTGAAGCCGTGCGCCACCACGATCCCGATGTCGGTACGGCCGGAAGGGGTGTGCGCGGCATCGATGCGGACCCCGTCCTCGGTCCTGAGCATCACGGGGAAATTAGGCGCGAAAGGCATGGATATGAGCTTAAGTCCGCCCGGAATTCATCCCGTGCTCGGCCGCCCGGTCGCTCAGCCCACATCCTTGGCCCACAGCAGCGCCCCCCCGGCCCTCACCGAGCTTCGCCCGGGCGAGCGCGTCCTTGGCCGCCGCGATCAGGTCGGCGGGCACCTCGGACAGGTCGAGCGCGAGCAGCCGCTCGTGCCAGCCGACGCTCTCGCCCAGGTCGCCGCGGACCGCCAGGATGGCCAGGGCCGCGCGGGCCAGACGCAGCCCGAGCACCGGGTCACCCGACTCCACCGCCCAGTCGACCGCGATCCTGCAGTCGTCGAGCAGGCCGCGGCCCCTGGTGAAATGCGCGAACCGCTCGGGCCACGGCGTCCTGCGGCCCAGCGAGCCCCCTTCGTGGCAGTGCTCCATCTCCTCGCAGACCACCCGCAGGTGCCGGTTGCGCAGGAGCGCGGCCTCACCGGCCTCGGCCAGACGCTCGGCGGCGTACTGGCGGATGGTCTCCAGCAGGCGGTAGCGGCCGGCCGCGCGGTGGTGCAGCACCAGCGACTTGTCCACCAGGCCGGCGAGCAGGTCCGGCAGGACGGCCCGGCGCAGGATGCCGCCGTCCGCGCACACCCGTTCGGCCAGCCCGAGGTCGAACAGCCCGGCGAACACCGACAACCGGCGCAGCAGCACCCGCTCCTTGGGCTGGAGCAGTTCGTGGCTCCACTCGACGGTGGCCGGCAGCGTGCGCTGCCTGGCGGAGGCCGTACGGTCGCCGGTGGTGAGCAGCCCGAACCGGTTGCCGATGCGGTCGGCGATCCGGCCGGGACTCAGCAAGCTGGTGCGGGCCGCCGCCAGCTCCAGCGCCAGCGGCAGACCGTCGAGCGCGCGGCACAGGCGTACGATGTCGTCCATGCTCTCGGTCACCCCGCGGGCGCCGGCCGCGAGCGCCCGCTCGACGAAGAGCTGCACGGATTCGGCGTCGGGATGGTGGTCGTTGGGCAACTCCAGCGGCGGCACCCGCCAGATCAGCTCGCCCGGGATGTGCAGCGGCTCCCGGCTGGTGAGCAGGAACCGCAGCTCAGGGCACTCGGCGATGAGCCAGGCCACCAGCTCGGCGCACCGCCCGACCAGGTGCTCGCAGTTGTCCAGCACGACCAGCGTCCTGGCCGCGCGCAGGCGTACGCGGAGCCCGTCGAGCAGCCGCCCCGGGACCTCGTCGCGCACGCCGAGCACCTCGGCCATCTCGTTGACGATCAGCGCGGGGTTTCGGACCCGGGCCAGCTCGACCAGCCACACCCCGTCGGCGAACCGGGGCGCCGCCGTCGCCGCCACGCGCAACGACAGGCGGGTCTTGCCGATGCCGCCCACCCCGCTCAGCGTGATCACGCGTTCCTCGTGGACCAGCGCGCTCAACTCGGCCACGTCTCTCGCGCGTCCGACGAAAGGGTTGGGCTCGGCGGGCAGGTTGTGCGGGAGTTGCGCGGTCATGTGGGGCCCAAGTGTTCGCGGGAGGATCACATCCGTGCTCAGTCTCCACCGCTTCAGGAGTCGATGCGATCACTTTCCGTGCAGAGTTCGCGACTGCTTGGATATGAATGTAGGACGCTCAGGTCTGCGACGCTCATCACGATCCGTACGCGTGATTCGTCCGCCGCGTCCAGCGCCCGCGGGAGGTCGGAGATCATCACGCGGGCGTCGCTCTGCCGTGGGGGCTCCGGCATGTGTTCACCCTGCGTCGCGGAAGGATCACACTTTTCCCACAGTGTCGCACTTTTCACAGGCCAAGCGAGCTCACGACCGCCCTTTCGTCGACGACGCGCAGGATCGGATCGCCGAGCAGTCGTCTGGCCAGGTCGTACGGCGCGACGACCATGGTCGCCCGGCGCTCTTGAGCCAGCACGCGGCAGCCGACCAGGCTGGGCTCGTGGGCGACCACGACGTGGGCGCCGGACATCATGGCCAGATCGACCACCCGCAGCCCCCTGAACGGCTCACTGACCGCGTTGATCACCACGTCGTCCTTGCCGACCACCAGCCGCGTGGCCAGCCTGCGCAGGTCGGTGGCCAGCTCGTCGTGGTCGAACATGCGCTCGCCGTCGAGCGTGATCGCGGGACCCGCCAGCGGGCCGAACTCGACGGCGCGTTCGTTGAGCAGCTCGCTGAACGGCCTGGCGCCCGGCGCCGGCTGGAAGGAGTAGACCTGCTCAACCTTCGCCGCGGAGTCGTAGTCCCGCTGAGTGATCATCATGCGGGCCGAGCCGGAGGGCCTGAGCACCGCGACCCCGCCCGCCCAGGCGACGGAGTGGACCGCGACGGGCAGCGTCGCGCCGAGGGGGACGTTGACGAGCACGTGGTCGCCGTAGCGCAGGCCCTCGCGCCGCAGCCCCGCCGCGGCGCGCGTGACACGTCTCATGAACTGCGCGTACGACAACACCTCGCCGGTCCTGACGTCGCTCACAGCCGGCTGGTCGCCCTTGATCGGTGCTGCGGCCATCACCAGCTCTGTCCAGGTCATGCCGCCAATCTATGGACCCGAGCCATGATTGCCATGCGCACAATTGTGCAACCGACTATGTAGGTAATCCGAGACGACCCCGCACGGTAACGACGACGACGCCCGCGCGTACGCTCGCCGCCATCTTGTCCCGCTCTTGCCATCAGAGGGGATCAACTAGACTTATAAGGTCGCGACTTCGCGCGGCCGCCCCCACGACACAGAGCGAGACGTCATCATGCCTTTGAACAGCCGCGACGACCTGCGGAACATCGCGATCATCGCGCACGTCGACCATGGCAAGACCACGCTGGTCGACGCCATGCTCTGGCAGTCCGGGGCCTTTCGTGCGAACCAGGACGTCGATGACCGTGTCATGGACTCCAACGACCTGGAGCGCGAGAAGGGCATCACCATTCTCGCGAAGAACACCGCGGTCAAGCACGGCGGCATGACACTCAACATCATCGACACCCCCGGCCACGCCGACTTCGGCGGCGAGGTCGAGCGCGGCCTGTCGATGGTCGACGGCGTCGTGCTGCTGGTGGACGCCTCCGAGGGGCCGCTGCCGCAGACCCGCTTCGTGCTGCGCAAGGCGTTCGCCGCGAAAATGCCGGTCATCCTGTGCATCAACAAGGTCGACCGCCCCGACGCCCGCATCAAGGAGGTCGTGGACGAGGTCTACGAGTTGTTCATGGACCTCGACGCCACCGAGGAGCAGATCGACTTCCCGATCGTGTACGCCTCGGCCAAGGCCGGGCGGGCCTCGATGAACCGTCCCGAGGACGGCGGCATGCCGGACTCCGAGGACCTCGAGCCGCTGTTCGACATCATCAAGTCGACCATCCCCGCGCCCACCTTCGACCCGAACGCGCCGCTCCAGGCGCACGTCACCAACCTCGACGCCTCCTCCTACCTGGGCCGCATCGCGCTGTGCCGGATTCACCAGGGCGTCATCCGCAAGGGCCAGCAGGTGGCCTGGTGCCGCACCGACGGCACGGTCCAGCGCGTCAAGATCACCGAGCTGCTCATGACCGAGGCCCTGGAGCGCAAGGCGGCCGAGGAGGCGGGCCCCGGTGACATCATCGCCATCGCCGGCATTCCCGAGATCATGATCGGCGAGACGCTGGCCGATCCCGACGACCCACGCCCGCTGCCGCTGATCACGGTGGACGAGCCGGCCATCTCCATGACCATCGGCACCAACACCTCGCCCCTGGTCGGCAAGGTCAAGGGCTCGAAGGTCACCGCCCGCATGGTCAAGGACCGGCTGGAAAAGGAGCTGGTCGGCAACGTGTCGCTGCGCGTGCTGCCCACCGACCGGCCCGACGCCTGGGAGGTGCAGGGCCGCGGCGAGCTGGCGCTGGCCATCCTGGTCGAGCAGATGCGCCGGGAGGGCTACGAGCTGACCGTCGGCAAGCCTCAGGTGGTCACCAAGACCATCGACGGCAAGGTGCACGAGCCCGTCGAGCGCCTCACAGTCGACTGCCCGGAGGAATACCTCGGCTCGGTCACCCAGCTCCTGGCCGTGCGCAAGGGCCGCATGGAGCACATGACCAACCACGGCACCGGCTGGATCCGGATGGAGTTCGTGGTCCCGGCGCGGGGGCTGATCGGGTTCCGTACGGAGTTCCTCACCGAGACCCGCGGCACCGGCCTGGTGCACCACGTGTTCGACTCCTACGAGCCGTGGTTCGGCGAGCTGCGCACCCGCAACAACGGCTCGCTGGTGGCCGACAGGTCCGGCCCGGTGACCCCGTTCGCGATGCTCAACCTGCAGGAGCGCGGCACCCTGTTCGTCCCGCCGACGACCGAGGTCTACGAAGGCATGATCGTTGGCGAGAACTCCAGGTCCGACGACATGGACGTGAACATCACCAAGGAGAAGAAGCTCACCAACATGCGCTCCTCCACCAGTGAGGAGACGGAAAAGGTGATCCCGCCGCGCAGCCTGTCGCTGGAGCAGGCGCTGGAGTTCATCCGCGAGGACGAGTGCGTGGAGATCACTCCGGGCGCGATCCGCATTCGCAAGGTGGTGCTCGACGCCGCGATCCGCGGCCGGGCCGCGGCCCGCGCCAAGCGCGCCTGATTCGTTCATCGACGAACGCCGCGTATGACGCCCCGCCGACCCGGCGTCGGTGGGCGGGTGCGTCAGCGGCGTGGGAGTTCGCTGCCCCTGACGTGTGCGCAGAGCCAGTCGAGCAGTGGGCCGAAGGCGCGCCACGAGGACTGCACCCGCTCCCGGACCTCCGCTGTGTGCACCCACGGCTCGGGCTCGAAGCGGACCCCCGCGTAGAGCGACTTGTGTCGCAGCAGGTCGATGCGTGGATGGTCCTCCGTGAACCCGCGCGGTTTGGTCTTCAGTCGCTCGCCCTGCAGCGCGTAGCCGGAAGCCACCAGCGCGTCCGTGATCGACGACAGGGGCTTGCCCGTGAGGTCCTCGTCCACGGCCGCGCGATAGCGCGCCACCTGGTCGGAGGCCTGCGTGTAGACCCCGCCCGCCGCGAACAGCCCCGCCGCGCTGACCTCCACATAGAGCCCGATCCCAGGCAGCAGGTCGACGAAGGCACCCTGATGCACTTTGTATGGCGACTTGTCCTTGGCGAAGCGCACGTCACGATAGGGCCGGAAGAGCTGGGCCGACCCGAACTCCGCGGCCAGCTCGTCGGTGAGCGCGAGCATGGGCGCCCGCACGGCGTCCTCGTAAAGATGCTTGTGCCAGGCGAAGTAGGTCTTCGAATTGTCCGCCTCGAGTCCCTCGTAGTAGAGGAACGCCTCGTCGGGGAAGCCGGTGAAACCCATGCCGACAAGGGTGCCATGCGGCACCGACAACCCGGGCAGCCGGTCATCGTTCGGTGTACCTCCGGCCGGGCGCGGGCGTCTTGCCGTACAGCTCCGAGACTGTGACGAACGTGTACCCCTTCTTTGCGAGCGCGTCGAGCATGGCCGGCACGGCGTCCACGGTGCTGCCGTGGATGTCGTGCAAAAGGATGATCGATCCGGGTTTGGCCTGACCGGCCCGCTTGGCCACGATCGAGGCCACCCGGTCGCGCCAGTCGAGGGTGTCGACGTTCCACAGGATCTGGGCGAGGCCCTCGCGGCGCGTCTCCGCCGCGACGTCGTCGTCCGTCGCCCCGTACGGCGGCCGCATCACCCGCATCCGAACCCCGGTCAGCCGCTGCACGATGTTCTCGGTGTACTTGAGCTGACGTTTGAGCTCCTGCTGCGACAGCCCGGTCAGCGAAGGATGGCTCCAGGAATGGTTGCCGAGCTCGTGGCCGTCGTCCGCGATCCGGCGTACGGTGCGCCCGCCCTTGTCCGCGGCCACCATCTGCCCGACGACGAAGAACGTGGCCCTGACGTCACGCCTGCGCAGTATGTCGAGCAACTTGGCGGTGTACCGGCCGGGACCGTCGTCAAAGGTCAGGGCCACGCACTTGAGCCGGGCGCAGTCGAACTTACGGCTACGCGGCCACCCGGCCTGAATCGACGCCAGCTGCCTGGCCAGCGTCAGCGGATCGACGACGAAGATCCTGAAGGGTGCCACCGGCGACCTCGGCTGCTGGCGGCGCGGCACCGACTGGGTGACGCAACCCGCCAGGGTGAGCAGGGCCAGCGGCAAGGCCCAGATGCGCATATTTCCCCCCGAAACGCCGCATGCGGGGGCCTACGGATAGTCCTGGACCGGTCTCCCCCGCAGTTCCCTGGCCAGGTCGTCCCACCAGAGTGGGACATCCGCCTGAAGTTCCTTGTAGCGGCGCGCCACGCGCATGGCACATCCAACCGGATCCGTACCCAGATGCCGACGTTTCACCGGCCCTTCCTGCCAGCGGTAAAACCCGTCTCGGTACCGTACAACCAGGCCTATCCACACGGAGATGGTCGCGTCGTCGCCCACGTCGTACGCGCTGGTGACGCCCAGACCATGGAGCTCCACCTGGAGCTTCTCCGTCGCCGCTCGGGCCTCACTCACACGCCACCCCCTGCCGACGTTCCGCCGTACACAAGGGATGTACCCAACAACGGGCAACAGCCGTCCAAGACATGGAGTAATCATCAAACTCCACGGGGTGATCTGGAGGGTGTTCGGTGTTATTGGTCGTGCGTCTCGCGCGGCTCCGCGACGACCATCACGAACCTGAGCTCCTCCTTGCCCCGGTTCGCGTAGCGATGGGGCCGATCGCCGGTGAAGAGCACCGCGTCGTCCTGGCTGATCACGTGACTCTTGCCGTAGACCGTCAGGGTCAGCTCGCCGGCCAGCACGGTCAGCATCTCGCGGGTGCCCGCGGGGTGGGCGTCGCCGTCGTGGTGCTCGCCGGGCGCCATCCGCCAGTCCCACAACTCCAGGATCATCGGCATGTCCGCGCCGACGAGCAGCCGCGCCTGCACGTCCCCCTGGTGGAACGTGACCACGTCGGACTTGTCCACGATGCGCACCACGGGTACGTCGGCGACCTCCACCAGCCTGGCCACGGTCACGCCCAGGGCGGAGGCGATCCTGGTGAGCGTGGAGACGCTCGGGTTCGTCCGGCCCTGCTCCACCTGGACGAGCATGCCCCTGCTCACGCCCGACCTGGCGGCCAGCGCGTCCAGCGTCAGCCCGCGGTGCGAGCGCTGCGCGCGGACGTTGTTCGCGATGGCCTGGTTGATCAGGTCCGGATCTTCCATGGGTGCAGCTTAGTGAAACTCACTGCACCAATGTGTTGTACTAGACGTACATCCTGTTGCACCACACTGGAGGAAACGTGACAGTGATCCTGGCGACAGCATGCGCGGTGGTGTACGGCACGGCCGACTTCTTCGGCGGCCTGGCCACCCGCCGATCCCAGGTGTTATCGGTCGTCGTGTTGTCGCAGATCGCGGGCCTGGCGCTGATCCTCGGCCTGCTGCCGCTGCTGCCGGGCACGTTCAGCGGCCTCGCGCTGTCCTGGGGGCTGGCCGCGGGCCTGTCGGGCGCCGCCGGGCTGGTGCTGTTCTACCGGGCGCTGGCCACGGGCGTCATGTCGGTGGTCGCCCCGACGACCGCGGTGACCTCGGCGACGCTGCCCGTGGTGTTCGGGCTGGCGACGGGCGAGCGGCCCGAGTTCTGGGCGCTGGTGGGCGTGGTGCTGGCGCTGGGCTCCGTGCTGCTGGTCAGCCAGGACAAGTCCGCCGGGCGCGGCTCGCTCGCGTCCGTGCTGACCGCGCTGGCCGCCGGGGCCGGGTTCGGCGGCTTCTTCATCATGCTCGCCATGGCCCCGGACGAGGCGGGCCTGTGGCCGCTGGTCGGCGCCAGGCTTTCGTCGGTGTCCATGGTGGCCCTGCTGGCCGTGGTCACGCGGCGCGCGCTCAGGCCGGGCGCGGGCTCGCTGCACATCATCGTGGCGGCCGGCGTGCTCGACATGGCGGCGAACGTGCTCTACCTGCTGGCCCAGCAGGACGGGCTGCTCAGCCTGGTCGCCGTGCTGGTCTCGCTCTACCCCGCGAGCACCCTGCTGCTGGCCAGACAGGTGCTGGGGGAGCGGCTGCGGGCCATCCAGGTGGCCGGTGTGGCCTGCGCGCTCGGGGCGGTGGCGTTGATAGCCGTTGCGCAGCCCCTCTAGCGCTTGCTACGTTTCGCCCGTGCGCCCTGACCGGGCACGTTCCGATGGTGAGTCGTTGAGGCACATCGCGGTGCCATACGACTCGGATGCCGCGTTTCTGGCCGTGGCCGTGCCGCGCGTGCGAGCCGCCCTGGACGAGGGCAGGCGGGTGCTCGTGATCACGTGCGCGACCAAGCTCGCCCTGCTCGCCGACGCCCTCGGGGACGACGCCGGGCGCATCGACAGCCGCGTCTCCACCGCCTGGTACGCGCACCCGTACCGGACTCTGGCCGCCTACCACGAGTACACGCGCGGCCGGCGTACCCTCGTCATCAACGAGCCCAGCTGGGAGGGCAGGAGCGAGCGCGAGGTCAGGGAGCTCATCCGCTACGAGTCCGTGCTCAACGCCGCGCTCAGCGCGGCGGCGACGGTCATGTTGTGCCTGTACCACGTCCGCAAGGTCCCCGAGACCGTGCTCGACTTCGGCCCGGTGAACCATCCCCTGCTGCTCGGCGCGGACGGCGAGGCGGCCAGCAGCCGGTTCGTCCGGCCGCAGGACCTGGTGCTGAACGGCGACCGCGCCCCCCTGCCCGAGCCGGGCGCCGGCGCCGAGACCATCCGCTTCACCGCCCGCGAGCTGAAGCGGCTGCGCCAGAGCGTCGGCGACTACGCCAGGGCGGCCGGCATGGACCGCAACCTCATCACGTCGCTGGTGCTCAGCGCCTCGGAGATCGCCGCGAACAGCGTGGAGCACGGCGCCGGATACGGCACGATCACGATGTGGGTGAACGGCGGGGATCTCGTCTGCGAGATCGCCGACCCGGGCGGCGCCCTGGACGACCCCTTACCCGGCTACATACCACCTGAGCCCGAGTCCCCTCGGGGATACGGGCTCTGGATCAGTCGTCAGCTCTGCGATCTCGTGGAGCTGCGTGCGGAAGGCGGCGTGTTACGCGTCCGCCTTCATCTCAACATGGGGCATCTCGATATGGGGTCCTAGGCGGCGCGCTGGGCGGGGAGGCGTACGGTGCCCTCTTCGCGGGCGTACTCCTCCAGCATGCCGCGCAGCTGGCGGCGGCCACGGTGCAACCGGGACATGACCGTGCCGATGGGGGTGCCCATGCGCTCGGCGATCTCCTTGTACGCGAACCCCTCGACGTCGGCCAGGTAGACGGCCACGCGGAAGTCCTCGGGGAGGGACCGCAGGGCGTTCATCACGACGTTGTCGGGCAGCCGATCGAGCGCCTCGGTCTCGGCCGAGCGCAGCCCTGTCGAGCTGTGCGACTCCGCGGCGTGCAACTGCCAGTCCTCGACGTCCTCCGCCGCGGACAGCTTGGGCGAGCGCTGCTTCTTGCGGTAGTCGTTGATGAAGTTGTTGGTGAGGATCCGGTGCAGCCACGCCTTGAGGTTGGTGCCCTCGCGGAACTGGTGGTAAGACGTGTACGCCTTCGCCACGGTCTCCTGCACCAGGTCCTCCGCGTCGGCGGCGTTACGGGTGAGGCGCATGGCGGAAGCGAACAGCTGCGACGTCACGGGCACGACATCGCGCTCGAACCAGTCCTGACGCTGCTCATCGGTCATAGTGATCAATTCATTCCCCCTTGCGCTATCCCCCGTTTCGGCACAAAGCCGCCTGACGGCGGTTCCATCATCGCAAGTCCCAGGTAAGGGACGCGTTAGGGTTTCCGCCTTGGCCAGAAGGGAGTTCCGTCCATCTGCTCGCGGC
The DNA here is from genome assembly GCF_043197025.1 of Nonomuraea marmarensis. Classification (NCBI taxonomy): domain Bacteria; kingdom Bacillati; phylum Actinomycetota; class Actinomycetes; order Streptosporangiales; family Streptosporangiaceae; genus Nonomuraea; species Nonomuraea marmarensis. The sequence goes on along the minus strand of NZ_JBICRM010000008.1, from coordinate 247,161 downwards.
GTGCGTGGTCACGTCCACGGCCGGACAAGTCTCGGTATCATAACACTACTCACCCAATTTCGCAGTAATAGTGGCGAGAGTCACATGAGATAGCGTATGTGCATGAGTTTCGTGGACCGTCACGACACGGGGATCCGCCGCTGGGTGGCGGAGGCGATCCGTAAGGTCGAAGCCGACGCCAACCGTAGTTGTGACACACATCTGCACGTCTTTCCGCTGCCCTCGCACTGGGGTGTAAACCTCTACCTGAAAGACGAGTCGGTGCACCCAACCGGTTCACTGAAACACCGACTTGCCCGGTCTCTATTCCTTTACGGTCTGGCCAACGGCTGGATCGGCCCCACCACGACGATCGTGGAGGCGTCGAGCGGATCCACCGCCGTCAGCGAGGCGTATTTCGCCCGCCTGCTGGGCCTGCCGTTCATCGCCGTGATGCCGGCGTCCACCTCGCCGGAGAAGTGCCATCTCATCGAGTTTTACGGTGGGAAATGTCACCTCGTGACCGATCCCGGCGCGATCTATGAGGAATCTCACCGCCTGGCCACCGAGACCGGCGGCCACTTCATGGACCAGTTCACCTACGCGGAACGGGCGACGGACTGGCGAGGCAACAACAACATCGCCGAATCCATCTTCTCCCAGCTCTCCCTTGAACCCTACCCGGAACCGTCCTGGATCGTCGTCGGCGCCGGAACCGGCGGCACATCGTCCACCATCGGCCGCTACATCCGCTACCGCCGCCACCCCACCCGCCTGGCCGTCGTGGACCCGGAGGGCTCGGCCTTCTACCCGAGCTGGGTCTCGGGCGACACCTCGCTCACCGCCCCGGGCTCCCGCATCGAGGGCATCGGCCGCCCCCGCGTGGAGCCCTCGTTCCTGCCGTCCGTCATCGACCGCATGATCGCCGTGCCGGACGCCCGCTCGATCGCCGCCATGCACTGGACCCGTGAGGTCACGGGCCTGAACGTGGGCGGCTCGACTGGTACGAACATGGCGGCCTGCGTGGACCTGATCAACGAGATGCGCGAGTCCGGGGACACGGGCAGCATCGTCACCTTGATCTGCGACAGCGGCGACCGGTACAAGGGCACGTACGGCAACCCGGGCTGGCTCGCCGACCAGCACCTGGACATCGAGCCCCACCTGGCGGAATTCCGCGCGTTCCTCGCCGGCTAGGCCTTGGCCGGGTCCACGGCGAAGAGCTTGGCCACGTCGTCCAGGATCGCCTGCGCCCCCTGGATGCCCACCGCACTCATCCACGTCAGGTCGCTCACCTCGTGCTTCTCCCCCTTGAGCTTGCCCCAGAGCGGGTTGTTCACGAACTTCTCCTTCGGCCCATCCGACGAAGGATCCGGATATGTCGCGACGAAGATGTGGTCGGCGTCCAGGTCCGCGATGCGTTCCTGGCTCACGTCCACCGCAATGGCCTTCGGGTCGGCCGGCTGGCCCTCGGGGCGCGGGAAACCGACGTCCTTCAGCACCACGCCCGAATACGAGTTCTCCACGTACAGCCGCGTCGTAGGCTCACCGGCGAAGCGCACGATCGAGATCGTCGGCAGTTCGCCGTCCTTCTCCTTGATCGCCGCGCCGATCTTGCCCGCCCGCTCCTCGAACTCCTTGATCCTGGTGTCGGCGAGTTGCTCCTTGCCCAGGGCCTGGCCCATGAGCCGGAGGTTCGCCTTCCAGATGGCCCCCGTGGTCTCGCTGAAGACGGTCGGCGCGATCTTCGACAGCTTGTCGTACAGGGCCTCGTGGCGGACCTTGGCCGAGACGATCAGATCGGGTTTGAGCGCGATGATCTTCTCCAGGCTCGGCTGTTCCAGGGTGCCGACCGGGGTGGCCTCCTTGCCGTACTGCTCGGCGACCGTCCCGAGGTAGCCGGGCAGCGTGGTGTCGATCGACCGGTACGTCGTGTACCCCACCACCGGCGTCTCCAGCGTGAGCACCGCGTCGACGAAGCTCTGGTCGAGCGCCACCACCCGCTTCGGCTGGGACGGGATCCTCGTCTCGCCCATGGCGTGCTTGACGGTCCTGAACGGGGCGCTCGCCGAGGGCGCGGCCGCGGGTTCCGCCGAACCGCAGGCGGCCAGCCCCGCCACGAGAAGAGCGCCGACCAGCACACGCAACGATCTCATCAGATCCCTTTCGAAGAGGCCAAGAAGTAAGGCAACCCTAAATTAGGTTAGCCCTGCCTAAGCTGGCATACTTCACCGGGATCGGGCAAATGTTGAGGAGGACGTGGGTGAGCGCAACCGCCATGGCACCGCGTCTCCACGGCATCCGTCACCGCAGGCTCACGGTCCTGTTCGCGCTGCTCGCCGCCGTACTGGTCGCGGTCGTGCTGAGCGTCACGATCGGCTCCAAGTCCGTGCCGCTGCCCGACGCCTGGCACGCGCTCACCGCCCCCACCGGCACCGAGAACGACATCGTCATCCGCTCGCTCCGCATCCCCAGGACCGTCCTGGGAGTCCTCGCCGGGATCGCGCTCGGCGTGGCGGGCGCGCTCATGCAGGGCCACACCCGCAACCCGCTCGCCGACCCGGGGCTGCTCGGCGTCACGCAGGGGGCGGCGTTCGCGATGGTGGCCTCGATCATCCTGTTCGGCGTCTCCAGCCTGCTCGTCTACATCTGGTTCGGCCTGGCGGGCGCGCTGGTCGCGAGCGTGGGGGTGTTCGCGCTCGGCATGGTGGGCGGCAGGGGCGGGCCGACCCCGGTCACGCTGGCGCTGGCGGGGACGGCAGTGAGTGCCTTCCTGTACGCGCTCACCTCGGCCATCGTGCTGCTGGACCAGCAGGCGATGGACGTGTTCCGGTTCTGGCAGGCGGGCTCGATCGCGGCCAGGGGCGCCGACGTGGTGTGGCAGGTGCTGCCGTTCATCGTGGTGGGGTTGTTCCTCGCGATGCTCAACGCGACCGGCCTGAACGCCCTCTCGCTGGGCGAGGACGTGGCCCGCAGCCTCGGCCAGAACATCGCCATGACCCGCGCCGTCGGCATCGCCGCCGTCACCCTGCTGTCGGGCGCGTCGGTCGCCGCCTGCGGCTCGCTGGCGTTCATCGGGCTGATCGTGCCGCATCTGGTCCGCCCGCTGTCGGGCACCGATCACCGGTGGCTGCTGCCGTACTCGGGGCTGATCGGCGCGGCGCTGCTGCTGCTCGCCGACGTGATCGGCCGCGTGGTGGCCCCGCCGGGAGAGCTGGAGGTCGGCGTGGTGCTCGCCCTGATGGGCGCCCCGTTCTTCGTCGCCCTGGTCCGCCGCAGGAAGCCCGTGCGCCTGTGATGACCACTCTCCCCCTGCGCGTCGGCGGACTGTCCTGGCAGGTACGCCTGCGCGGCGTCGCCGTCACCCTGACGGGCCTCGTGCTCCTCGTCCTGCTCATGGCACTCGACATGCGCATCGGCGACCTGCACATGACGCTGGCCGAGGTGGTGGCGGGCACGTTCGACGTCAACAGCCCCGCCCACTTCGTCATCATGGAGCTGCGTCTGCCACGCGCCCTCACCGGCGCCCTGGTCGGGGCCGCGCTCGCGCTGTCCGGCGCGATCATCCAGTCCATCGCGCGCAATCCCCTGGCCAGCCCCGAGATCCTCGGCGTCACCACCGGCGCCTCCGTCACGGTCGTGGCCGGCGTGGTGGCCAGCGGCAGCGTGTACGGCGGCACCAGCGGCCTGCTGTCCGCCCTCGGCATCCCCGCGTTGGCCCTGCTCGGCGGCCTGATCGGCGCGGCCATCGTGTACGGCCTGGCGTGGCGGCGCGGCCTGGACGGCTACCGCCTGGTGCTCGTCGGCATCGGCGTGGCCGCCGTGTTCACCAACGTCAAGTTCTGGCTGCTGACCATCGGCGACGTGAACGACACCAGCCGCGCCATGGTCTGGATCAGCGGCTCGCTGAACGGCCGTGGCTGGGAGCACGTGACGCCCACGGCGCTGGCCCTGGCCGTACTGGTCCCGCTGACCCTGCTCGGCACCCGCTCCCTCGACGCCCTGCGCTTCGGCGACGACACGGTCACCGCGCTCGGCGTCCGCATGAACCTGGCCCGCGCCCTGATGATCCTGGCCGCCGTGCTGCTGGCCGCCGTGGCCACCGCCGCCGCGGGCCCGATCGCGTTCGTGGCGCTCGCCTCGCCCCAGATCGCCCTCAGACTGGCCCGCTCGGGCCAGCCGCCGCTGCTGTGCTCGGCGGTCATCGGCGGCCTGCTCACCACCGCCGCCGACCTGATCGCCAGGACCGCGTTCTCCCCGCTCGAACTGCCCGTCGGCATCGTCACCGCCGTGCTGGGCGCCCCGTACCTGATCCACCTGATCTGGAGGTCACGCAAATGAGGCTGCAGGCCGCCGCCGTCAAGCTCGGGTACGGGGACCGCACCGTCGTCGACGGCCTGGATCTCGGCATCGAGGCGGGCACCGTGACCACCATCATCGGCCCGAACGGCTGCGGCAAGTCCACGCTCCTGCGCGCGCTCGGCCGCCTGCTCAAGCCCCAGGGCGGTGAGGTGCTGCTCGACGGCAAGCGCATCGACAAGATCCCCACCCGCGAGGTGGCCAAGATCCTCGGCGTGCTCCCCCAGGCGCCCATCGCCCCCGAGGGACTGACCGTGGCCGACCTGGTGGCCAGGGGCCGGCATCCGCACCAGACGTGGTACCGGCAGTGGTCATCGGACGACGAGGGCGCGGTCGCGGCGGCGCTGGCCATGACGGGCCTGGCCGACCTGGCGGAACGACCGCTGGAGGAGCTGTCGGGCGGGCAACGGCAGCGGGCGTGGATCTCCATGGCCCTGGCCCAGGGCACGGACCTGCTGCTGCTCGACGAGCCCACGACGTTCCTCGACCTGGCGCACCAGGTGGAGGTGCTGGAGCTCGTACGGCACCTGCACCAGGAGGCGGGCCGTACGGTCGTCATGGTCCTGCACGACCTCAACCTGGCCGCCCGCTACGCCGACCGGCTGGTGGCCATGCGCGACGGGCAGGTGATCGCCTCGGGCACCCCGCACGAGGTGCTGACCGAGGAACTGCTGCGCGAGGTGTTCGCGCTGGACGCCAAGATCATCGAGGATCCGGTGGCGGGGACGCCCCTGGTGGTCCCGATCCGGCCGCGCACCTGACCTGCGGCCGGAAACGTCAGTCTCCCAGGATCGCGTCCACGAAGACCTCGGGATCGAACGGCGCCAGATCGTCGGGCCCCTCGCCCAGCCCCACGAGCTTGACCGGGACGCCCAGCTCCCGCTGCACCGAGATCACGATGCCGCCCTTGGCGGTGCCGTCGAGCTTGGTCAGCGCGATGCCCGTGATGTTCACCACCTCGGCGAACACCTGGGCCTGGCGCATGCCGTTCTGGCCCGTGGTGGCGTCGAGGACGAGCAGCACCTCGTCGACCGTGGCCTTCTTCTCGATGACCCGCTTGACCTTGCCCAGCTCGTCCATGAGCCCGGTCTTGGTGTGCAGGCGGCCGGCGGTGTCGACGATGACGGTGTCGACCTTCTCCTCGATGCCCCTGGCGGTGGCGTCGAACGCCACGGAGGCCGGGTCGCCGCCCTCGGGGCCGCGCACGACGTCGGCGCCGACCCGCTCGCCCCAGGTCTGGAGCTGGTCGGCGGCCGCCGCGCGGAACGTGTCGGCCGCCCCGAGCACGACCTTCTTGCCGTCGCCGACGAGCGAGCGGGCGAGCTTTCCGGTGGTGGTGGTCTTGCCGGTGCCGTTGACGCCTACGACGAGGACCACCGCGGGCCGCTCGCCGTGCTTCTGGACGTGCAGCGTGCGGTCGAGGTCGGGGTTGATCAGGGCGAGCAACTGGTCGCGCAGCAGCCCGCGCACCTCGTCGGGCGTGCGGCTGCCCAGCACCTTGACCTTGGTGCGCAGCTCCTCGACCATGACACGGGTCGGCCCGACGCCCACGTCGGCGGTGATCAGGCTCTCCTCGATCTCGTCCCACACGTCGTCGTCGAGCCGGTCGCGGGACAGCAGCTCCAGCAGCCCGCGCCCGAACGCGCTCTGCGACCGCGCCAGCCGCGACCGCAGCCGCACCATCCGGCCCGCGGACGGCGGCGGCACCTCGATCTCGGGCGCGACTACGACCGGCTCGGCCGGTTTCGCGGGCGGCGGCAGCGTGGTGACCGCGCCCTCGGCCTCCTCGCCCGCGGGCCGCTTCTCCTCGGGAAGCGTGGGCTCCTCTGGCGGCTTGACCGGCGGGGCCGCCTTGCGACCCGGCCTGAAGAGCAGGAAGAGACCGCCGGCCGCCAGCAGGGCGACGACGGCCACGATCACGATGACGCCGAGGTAACCATCCACAAGATGTCAGTTTTCCAGATCATCCAGCATGGTCACGCACAAGGCCGCACCGATCAGGCGGACTCGCGCTCCCGCAACCGCTGGCTGACCACCTGTGTCACACCGTCACCGCGCATCGACACGCCGTAGAGCGCGTCGGCGATCTCCATCGTGCGCTTGTTGTGGGTGATCACGATGAGCTGCGAGCTCTGCCTCAGCTCCTCGAACAACGTCAGCAGCCGCTGCGTGTTCGTGTCGTCGAGCGCGGCCTCGACCTCGTCCATCACGTAGAACGGCGACGGCCGCGCCTTGAAGATCGAGATCAGGAACGCCACCGCCGTGAGCGAGCGCTCGCCGCCCGACAGCAGCGACAACCGCTTGACCTTCTTGCCCGGCGGCCTGGCCTCGACCTCGATGCCGGTGGTCAGCATGTCGGCGGGCTCGGTGAGCACCAGCCGCCCCTCCCCGCCGGGGAAGACCCTGGTGAAGATCTGCTCGAACTCGCGGGCCACGTCCTCGTACGCCGAGGCGAACATCTGCTCGACCCGGTCGTCCACCTCCTTGACCACGGTCAGCAGGTCGCGCCGGGTCTTCTTGAGGTCTTCGAGCTGCGAGGTGAGGAACGCGTGCCGCTCCTCCAGCGCCGCGAACTCCTCCAGGGCGAGCGGGTTGACCTTGCCGAGCTGGTTCATCTGCCGCTCGGCCGCCCTGGCCCGCTTCTCCTGCTCCTCGCGCACGTAGGGCACGGCCGGGTCGCCGGGGACCGGGGTCTCGGGGCCGTATTCGGAGATCAGGGCCTCGATCTCGACCCCGAACTCCTCCAGCGCCCGCTGCTCCAGCTGCTCCAGCCGCAGCCGCTGCTCGGTGCGGGCGACCTCGCTGCCGTGTACGCGGTTGACCAGCTTGTCCAGCTCCTGGCCGAGCTCGCGTACGTGCAGGCGTACCTGCTTGAGCTCGGCGTCGACCGCGACCCTGGCGAGGTCGGCCTCGTCGCGTTCCCTGGAGGCGAGCTGCACGGACGTCACCAGCGCCCCCAGCACCCGCTTGGCGCCCTTGCTGACGGCCTCGGCCACCGCGGCTTGCTCCCTGCGTCTGGCGCGCTGAGCGGCCGCCTGAGCGCGCTCCTGGCGCTCCCGGCGGGCGGCCCCGAGAAGGCCGTCCGCGCGGCCCTCGATGCCTCTGACGCGCTCCTCGGCGGTGCGCACCTGGAGGCGGGTGTCCATCTCGCGCTGCCTGGCGGCCTCGCAGGCGCTCGCCAGGTCGTCGCGGAGGTCGGTGGTGGGCTCCGACTCCAGCTCCTGGGCGTATTCGGCCTCGGCCAGCCGGATCTCCAGCTCGGCCAGCTCCGCCAGCCCTTCGGTACGTGCTTCCGCCGCCTTCGTGACGCTCCTGGCGAGGCGTTCGGCCTCGTCGCGGGCGGCGTTGGCGGCGGCTTCGAGCTGGGCCAGGCGCTTGGCGGCCGCGGCGTTGCGCTGGTCGGCCTCCCGCTGGCGGCCCCTGACCTGGTCGAGCGTGCCCTGGGCGGCGCTCACCCCGGCCTGGGCCGTCGTGACGGCGGTCTGGGCCTCGCTGACGTGGGCCTGCGCGGTCTCCAGGGCCGTCTGGGCCGCCTGCTCCTGGTCGGTCGCCTCGTCCAGGGCCGTGGCGGTCTCCTCCACCTTGACCTCGGCCTCTTCAAGGTCCCTGACGGCCTCGTCGAGCGCCGCCCGCACCTGGAGCACGGAGGTGCCGCCTTCGGAACCGCCGCTGGCGAGATGGGCGCCGACCACGTCGCCCGCCTCGGTCACGGCCTTCCGGCCGGGGTGCCGGTCGACCAGGTCGCGGGCGGCGTCCAGGTCCGCCACGACGACGACGTCCTTGAGCACGTGGTCGAGGGCGGGGCGCAGGTGGTCGGGGACGGTGACCAGGTCCGCGGCCCACCGGCCGCCCTCGGGAGCAGCCGTACGCACAGGGTGGTCGTCCTCTGCCCCGCCGGCCAGCGCCACCAGCAGCGTCGCCTGGCCCGCCCCCTGTCTGCGGAGCAGGTCGAGGGCCTCGACGGCCGTGTCCAGCGTCTTGACCGTGACGGCCTCGGCGATCGGGCCCAGGACGGCCGCCACCGCCAGCTCGGCCCCCGGCGTGACCTGCATCGAAGCGGCCAGCGGGCCCAGCACTCCGGCGAGGTCCGCGTCCAGCAGGGCCGAGCCGCCGTCGCCCTTGGCGAGCCCCAGCTCCAGGGCGTCCCGGCGCGCGGCCAGAGCCGCGACCGACCGCTGGGCGTCCTGGTCGGCGGCGCGAGCGGTCGCGACCCCCGACTTGGCGGCCTGCAGGGCGGCGCGCGGCACGTCGAGCCCGGACTTTGCCTCCTCCGCCGCCGCACGCGCCTCGTCGGCGACCGCCCTGGCCTCCTCGACCATGGCCTGCGCGGTGGCCAGCTCCTCGGCGAGCGCCGGATCGACCGCGGGCTCCTCCAGCCGCTGCGTCTCCAGGTCCTCCCTGGCCTGCCGCTCACGCTCGGTCGCATCGGCCACGGCCATCTGGAGCCGCCCGATCTCCTCCTCCGCGGCCCGGGACCGGCTGCGTACGGAATCCACCTGGCCGCGCAGCTTGGCCAGGCCCTCGCGGCGGTCGGCGGCGGCCCTGGCGGCCAGCGCGAGCCGCTGCTCCTCGCGGCTCAGCTCGGCCTCGGACTCGGCCCGCCGCTGGACGGCCTCTTCGAGCAGCTCGTGCGCCTGTTCGAGCTCGGCCTTGAGGATCAGCTCCTGCTCGCGCACGTCGGCCGCCTCGCGTTCGAGGTCTTCGGGGTCGCGGCCCCTGCGCTCGATGGCGGCGGCGTCGAGCGCGTGCCGGTGGCGCTCGGCGGCGAGCTGCTCCAGGCCGGTGATGCGCTCGCGCAGGGACGACAACCTGAAGAACGTCTCCTGCGCCGCGCTAAGCCGGGGCTGCGCCTCGGCCTCGGCCGCCTCCAGCGCCACCTCGCGCTGCTGGCCCTCCGCCAGCTCGGCCTCGACCTGGTTGCGCCTGGCCGTGATCGCGGCCTCGTCGGCCGCCTCGCGCTGCAGCGTGGCGCGCAGGATGCACACGTCGTCGGCCAGCAGCCGGAGCCTGGCGTCCCGCAGGTCGGCCTGGATCACGGCAGCCTTGCGGGCGATCTCGGCCTGGCGGCCCAGCGGCTTGAGCTGGCGGCGCAGCTCGGTGGCGAGGTCCTGGACCCGGGTCAGGTTGGCCTGCATGGCGTCGAGCTTGCGCAGCGCCTTTTCCTTGCGCTTGCGGTGCTTGAGCACGCCCGCGGCCTCTTCGATGAACGCCCGCCGATCTTCTGGCCCCGCGTGCAGCACGGCGTCGAGCTGGCCCTGCCCGACGATCACGTGCATCTCGCGGCCGATGCCCGAGTCGGACAGCAACTCCTGGATGTCGAGCAGGCGGCAGGTGTCGCCGTTGATCGCGTATTCGCTCTGCCCCGACCTGAACATCAGCCGGCTGATCGTGACCTCGGTGTAGTCGATCGGCAGCGCGCCGTCGGAGTTGTCGATGGTCAGCGTCACCTCGGCGCGCCCGAGCGGCGGCCTGGAGGAGGTGCCGGCGAAGATGACGTCCTCCATCTTGCCGCCGCGCAGCGACTTGGCGCTGTGCTCGCCCATGACCCAGGCCAGGGCGTCGACGACGTTGGACTTGCCCGAGCCGTTGGGGCCGACGACGCAGGTGATGCCCGGCTCGAAACGCAGGGCGGTCGCGGAGGCGAAGGACTTGAAGCCGCGCAGGGTGAGGGTCTTCAAATACAAGCGCGACCCCCTTCTCCGGTGAGCGGACTTCGGAAAAGCCTACTGGTCCTTAGTGCCCCACGTGGGCACGTACAGTCTGGACCGCCATGACCTGGGCAAAGGAAGCTTTCCGAATTGGCGCAAATAACAAGGGACGCCTCTCCGAGACGTCCCTGGGTCTTGCGGTCCGATCACTCTCAGGTGAGTGCCGGCTCGCGCTCTTGCATGCGGCTTAGTGCCTCGTCGCGGGTTTGCGCCGCAAGAGCGTCATTCGTGGCCTGAAGTCGGATAAGTTCTGCCTCCAGATCCCGGATACGCTGCTGCAGGCGGCGCATCTCTGAGACCATCCGAGGGTCAGGACCGCCGACGTGGCCGAGTAGAGCCTTCGCCATGGTAAAGGGTCCTCCACGCTGAGTGACCAGACTGGTTCGCGCACTTCTATTCCGCGGGAGGGGTGCGCGTGGTACCTAACAAGAGTCGCACCGGCAGTGTGGGCGGTCAAGTCGAACGAACCGCTGAGCCCTACTGATGGGCACTCCCGACATACAACTATACCCTATTTGAGCGGTTTAACGAAAGCCGCTATCGCTCCACAAACCCGGCCAAACTACCTCGGGGTTCGCTCCAACGTTCCACCACTCCATCCACCCTGCCCGGCGTGTCGCAACCTCTGAGCAGGTCCAGCAGCTTGACGCAGGCCGCACGCGGTCCCTCCGCGACCACCTCGACCCGGCCGTCCTCGGTGTTGCGGGCCCAGCCGGCCAGGCCGAGCTCCAGCGCCCTGGCCCGGGTCCACCAGCGGAACCCCACACCCTGGACCCTTCCCCGAACCCAGGCCGTCATCCTGGCGTTGTCCGAGTTCTCCGACATTTCCTCTCCCGTTACGTCTCACGCCACCAGGGCCGCCACCCCCAGCGCGTGCTCAACAGCCGCCTCGTTGAACGCCCGGATCGCCGCCGTCTCCGCCGCCTTCACCCACGCCAGGCCGAGGATCGAGGGCGGCAGTCCGGTGACGGGGACGAAGCTGACGTCCGGCCGCCTGTGGTGATCCGCCGTGGGAGTGCAGAACAACATTCCGCCCCGGCCGAGCGCCACCTGGGTCAGGCCCTCCTGGCTGGTGGCCACCGTACCGGCTTGGGGAATCGGACGTCCGGAAGGGGTGACGGACGGTGCGGCGCGCTCGCGCCACGCGCGCGGCGCCGGGCCGTCCAGGCCGATCAGGGGCAGGGCGGCCAGTTCCTCCGCGCCGATGCTCGCGCGGGCGGCCAGCGGGTGGCGCGACGAGACGCCCAGCCGGTACGAGACCCGGTTCAGCCCCTCACCCGTCGCCAGGTCGGGTTCGTCCACCGGCAGCAGCGTGAACGCGAGGTCCACCTGCCCGGCCCGCAACTTGCCGAAGGGGTCGGAGAGCGGGATCTCCACCAGCTCCACCTCGCACCCCGGGTACCGGCTCTCGAAGGCCCGTACGCTGCCCGTGACGACGTCCGTGGGCGTGGCCAGGAAGCCGACCCTGATCACGCCCTCCACCTCGCGAGCGGCCGCCTTGGCCCGGCTCACGGCCCTCGCCAGGCCGTGGTAGGAGGGGCGCAGGTCGGCCAGGAAACGTTCGCCCAGGGGGGTGAGGCGCACCCGCCTGCTGGTCCGCTGGAAGAGCCGGCCGCCGATCCTGGTCTCCAGCGCGCGCATGAGCTGGCTGACCCGGCCCGGGGACAGGTAGAGGCGCTCGGCCGTACGCGCGAAGTGCAGCTCCTCGCTGAGCACCACGAAGCACTCCAGCTCCCTGAACTCCATCTCCGGCCTCCTGATCGCTTAGCCCACCTAAACCAAGCCTTCGAGCTTCGCCATTGTTCCCTCCGGCGGCCCCGGCAGAGGCTGGCTGCCATGACTATGACCGACATTTCTCCCATCACCCGGGCGCGCTGGCTGGCCGTGCTCTCGGTCGCGATCGGCACCTTCACCATCGTGACCAGCGAGATGTTGCCCGTCGGGCTGCTGACCTCGATCGCCGCCACACTCGGCGTGTCCGACGGCACGGCCGGGCTGATGATGTCCGCCCCCGGGCTGGTGGCCGCCGTCTCGGCGCCCGTGCTGGCGATCAGCACGCGGCGGCTCGACCGGCGGGTCACGCTGCTGGGGTTGATGGCGTTGCTGGCGGTGGCGAACCTGGCGGGCGCCTTCGCTCCGAACTACCCGGTCATCCTGGGCGCGCGGGTGCTGACAGGGGTGAGCATCGGCGGGTTCTGGGCCTTCGCGGCCGGTCTCGGCGTGCGGCTGGTGCCGGAACGGTCCGTGGGGCGGGCCACGTCGATCATCCTGGCCGGGGTGTCGGTGGCGGCGGTGCTGGGGGTGCCGGCGGCGACGTTCATCTCGTCGTTCGCGGGGTGGCGGGCCGCGTTCATGGCCATGGGAGTGCTGGCCCTGGCCCTGCTCGCGCTCCTGGCCACGACTCTCCCGCCCCTGCCCGGCGACGCGCCCGCCCCCATGCCTGATAGGGCCGCGTTTGGCGGGCGGCTCAAGCTCGTCCTCGTCCTGACCGTCCTGATCGTCTCCGGCCACTTCGCGGCCTACACCTACGTCCGGCCGTTCCTGGAGCAGGTCTCACACGCCGGTCCCGCCCTGGTCAGCACCGCACTCCTCCTGTACGGCGGCGCGGCCGTGGCCGGCAACTTCGCGGCAGCCGCATGGGCGGCCAGGAACCCCAAGCCGGTCCTGGTCACCCTGGCCGCGCTCATGGCCCTGGCCACGGCGGCACTGCCGGTGCTCGGCCTGCCGTTGTTCGTGCTCGTGGTGTGGGGGCTGGGCTACGGCGGCGTGGGGGTGACCCTGCAGCTCTGGATCATGCGCTCGGGCGGCGGCGAAATGGGCACGGCGCTCTTCGTCGGCGCGTTCAACGTGTCCGTCGCGCTCGGCTCGTTCGCCGGGGGCCGGGTCGTGGACGGGGTGTCGATCTCGGCGGTGATGTGGATGGGAGCGGCGCTCGCCGTGGTCAGCGCGGCCGTCGCTGGCATCTGGGGCAGGAGTAGGACGACCGGTTCATGAACACCTCACGCCTGATCGGGGTGCCACAGCGGGTGCAGGGCAGGTCGCGCCGCCCGTACGCCTCCAGGGAGCGGTCGAAGTAGCCGTTCTCGCCGTTGACGTTCACGTACAGGCTGTCGAAGGACGTGCCGCCCTGCTGGAGCGCGGCGGCCATCACCGTGCGCACGGCGGCCAGCAGCTCGGCGATCTTGGGACGCGTGAGCGTCCACGTGGAGCGGGCCCAGTGGAGTTTCGCGATCCACAGCGCCTCGTCGGCGTAGATGTTGCCGACGCCGCTGATCAGCGACTGGTCGAGCAGCGCCCGCTTGATCTCGGTGTGCTTGGCCCTGAGCCTGCGGGTGAACTCGGCCTCGTCGAACGCCTCCTCGAACGGGTCGGGCGCGATGTGAGAGATCGGCTCGGGCACGCCGCCGGCCAGGCGGGTGAGCATGACGTGCCCGAACGTTCGCTGGTCGACGAAGCGCAGGTCGGGGCCGCCGTCCTCGAAGCGGATGCGTACCCGCAGGTGCTTCTCCAGCGGCGAGTCCTGGTCCACCACCAGCAGCTGGCCGCTCATCCCCAGGTGGGCCATGAGGGCCTCGTCGCCGCCCGACAGCGGCAACCACAGGTATTTGCCGCGCCGCTGGGCGGACAGCACCGCGCGGCCCTTGAGTCGCGCGGTGAACTCGTCGGCCCCGGCCAGGTGCCGCCTGATCGCGCGGGGGTGCAGCACGTCCACCGCGGCGATCTCGCGCCCGACGACCCACTGCGCGAGGCCGCGCCTGACAACTTCGACTTCTGGCAGCTCAGGCATCCCCAACCTCGCCCTCCGAACGGCCGGGCACCTTGACCCGGCCTGGCCTTCAGCCTGCGGGCTGGCTCTCGCGCTGCTCCCTGCGGGCCCTGATGCGGGTCCAGGCCGCCTCGGCCGCCTGCTGCTCGGCCTCCTTCTTGCTGCGCCCGGTGCCCGAGCCGTAGGACTCGCCGCCGACCCGCACCATGGCCGTGAACGACTTGGCGTGGTCGGGGCCGCTCTCCTCGACATGGTATTCGGGCACGCCGAGCGCCTCGGACGCGGTGAGCTCCTGCAGGGAGGTCTTCCAGTCGAGCCCGGCGCCGAGCGAAGCCGAGCGCACTATCAGCGGGTCGAACAGCAGGTGCACCACCCGGAACGCCTCGCCGAGCCCCTTGTCGACGTAGATCGCGCCGATCAGGGCCTCGAGCGTGTCGGCCAGGATGGACGACTTGTCGCGCCCGCCGGTGCCCTCCTCGCCCCTGCCGAGCCGCATGAACCGGCCCAGGCCCAGGTCGCGGGCCACGTCGGCCAGCGCGCGCATGTTGACCACCGCGGCCCGCAGCTTCGCCAGCTGGCCCTCGGGCAGGTCGGGATGGTTGCGGTAGAGCGTGTCGGTGACCACCAGGCCCAGCACCGAGTCGCCCAGGAACTCCAGGCGCTCGTTGGTGGGCAGGCCACCGTTCTCGTACGCGTAGGAGCGGTGCGTCAGCGCCCGCTCGAGAATGTCGGAGTCGAGGCCGACTACCAGGACCCGCTCCAGCTCGTCTCTGGCGACCTCCACGGCCACCGGCTTAGGACCTGCGCCCACGTGCTTCCTCCTCGGACATCTTCACATGGCGCGTCGGCTGCGAATGATGCCCGAAAACGTGGTGGGCGTCGGGGTAACGCATTAGCCCCGGCGTCCACCACGGCCGCGGGCGAACCGAAGCCGCACGCATCTGAGACGGTAACGCCGACCGAGGCACAATGGCACCCGGTCGGCATCACGTCAACTGGCGGATCAGGCAGACGGCTCGATGACCTGACGACGGTTGTAGGTGCCGCAGGTGGGGCACGCGATGTGCGGCTGCTTGGGCGAACGGCACTGCGGGCAGCTCACCAGGGCGACAGCAGTCGTCTTCCACTGGGAGCGACGGGCGCGGGTGTTGCTCCGCGACATCTTTCGCTTCGGGACGGCCACGTCACTTCTCCTGATCGTTATCGTGCTCGGAAACCAGACCTTGCAACGACGCCCAGCGGGCGTCGATCTTCTCGTGCCGGTGATCTTCGCCGGCCTCGGCCAGCTTGATCCCACACTCCGTGCAGAGCCCCCTGCAATCCTCGCGGCACACGGGGCTCAACGGCAGTGCGAGCACCGCCGCGTCGCGGAACGTCGGCTCGAGATCGAGCAGCTCTCCGTCGAGCAGCGAGTCCTCGTCCGAGGCGTCCTCGTCGGAGTAGAAGAACAGCTCCTGCAGGTTTACCTCGATCTCCGAGGTGACCGGGTCGAGGCACCGCGCGCACTCCCCGGAGAGCGGGGCCTGCGCCGTGCCTGAGACGAGCACGCCTTCCATCACTGCTTCGAGCCGGAGGTCCAGCTCGACCTCGGCGTCCTTGGGGACACCGATCATGTCGACGCCGAGATCCACCGGTGCCGGAACGGTCAGGATCATCTGCCGCATCGAGCCCGGCCGTCTTCCCAGGTCATGCGTGGAGAGGACCCAAGGGGAGCGGGGGTCGAGGTGCTGAGTCATCCTGCTCTCGCTAGGCATGGCGAAAACAATCGCCGTCTTACAAGGCCGAAATGAAAGCCTACCATCCTGCGGGGGGCGTGCCCCCCGCATACCCCCCAACGGCATCGTGCTTCGCTCGATTTTTTGGGCGCCGAAGCGGAGCTTCGGCGCTCCGGCGCCGAAAGGCGGCGCCGGAAAAAACGGGCTGGGCGGTCAGCCTCTGAGGCGGTCGATGAGGAGCTTGTGCACTAGGTCTGGTACTAGGCCCGACACGTCTCCGCCGTAGCGGGCGATCTCCTTTACTCGGCTGGAGGATAGGAAGGAGTATTCGGGGTTTGTTGGCATGAACAGGGTCTCGACTCCCGACAGGCGGTAGTTGAGCTGCGCCATCTGCAGCTCGTAGTCGAAGTCGCTGACCACTCTGATGCCCTTGACGATGGCGGGGATGTCGTTCTTGCGGCAGAAGTCGACCAGCAGGCCGTGGAACTTCCGCACCTTGACGTTGGGGTATTCCTTGGTCACGGTCTGCAGGACGTCGATCCGTTCGTCCACCGTGAACAGGCTGCTTTTCTCGACGTTGATGAGGACTGCCACGGTCACCTCGTCATACAGCCGGGCGGACCGGCCGATGATGTCGAGATGGCCATTGGTGATGGGGTCGAACGACCCCGGGCAGACTACGCGGCGCAAGACGCCTCCCAGGTCTACGGGTTCCCGGCGGCGCGACCGTACCAAACGGATGCTTCGCCATAACGACGGACCCTCTCCTCAACGTAACCTTCCGGCCACATCAGGGGCTTTCCCCGGCTTTCCCTCTCGAACGCCACCAACGCCTCATCAACCAGCCAGCCGTTGTCGCGCAGCAGCTCCAGGGTCCGTTCGACCTCGCTGTCGGGGACGGCGTAGGGGGGATCGGCGAAGACGATGTCGTACGGCTCGTCGGGCGTCTTCCCCAGCAGCCGCTCCACCTTGTCGGCGATCACTCGGGCGCCTTCGAGGCCGATCTCCTTGACGTTGGCCTTGATCGTCCGCACGGCCCTGGGATCGGACTCGACGAGCACGGCCTCCGCCGCTCCCCTGGACAACGCCTCCAGGCCGACCGCCCCCGACCCGGCGTACAGGTCCAGCACTCGGGCGCCGCGGAGTCCGTAGAGTGAATCGAGCGTCAAGAAGATGCCTTCTCGCGCCCTATCGCTGGTCGGTCGCGTCCCGCGTCCCGGAGGCACCGCCAACCGCCTGCCACCCGCTGTGCCTGCGATGATCCGCGTCATGTGACCCATTGTTCCGCATGTTCATGCAGGTCAAGAGTGGACAAGTGTCTGCCTCGAGTGCGCAAGGGTGATTCACATCGGCGCTCTGGGCACGCAAGATGAGTTCTGCGGCCTTCGAGGTGACCCACATGAAGGCCGACCGGCGTGATCGTGAGCCCTTCCGCACGCCGGTTCCCTCGGCACCTGACCCGAGGGTGGGCCCAGCCGGGGACGGCATTCGGGGGGAGGCCGTCCCCGCGGCTGGGTATCTTTTTATCATTTCGTACGGCGGAGCCAAGCCGGCCGCCACCCGCCGCACGTGGCTGATCGCCTCCAGGAAGACGCCCGCTGACCGCCACGTGGTCGGCCGCCGTAACGACGCCCTGTTGACTCGGCTCCGTGGCTCCCCTGCCCGCCGTCCGCGATGATGCGCCGAACACCACCGCACCCCTTCCCGCCGTCCCGGCGCCCGGGAAACCCGGCGCCGCCCCCTCCGAGTGCGTTACGTCTTCTCCAAGTACTCCGCTCGTTCGTCGGCCAGCAGGCGGTCGATCTCCGCGCGCAGGCCCTCGTGGGACGTCAGGTCCGGATCCTCCGCCAGGAGGGCCCCGGCCTCGTCGCGGGCCGTGGCGATGACGTCCTCGTCGCGTAGCAGTTGCAACAGCTTCAGTGAAGAGCGCTTGCCTGACTGCGCGGCCCCCAGGACGTCGCCCTCGCGGCGTTGTTCCAGGTCCACGCGCGACAGCTCGAACCCGTCCAGCGTCGCCGCCACCGCGTCCAGGCGGGCGCGGGCCGGGGTGCCCTCCGGGAAGTCCGAGATCAGGAGGCACAACCCGGGGAGGCCGCCGCGGCCGACGCGGCCGCGGAGCTGGTGGAGTTGGGAGACGCCGAAGCGGTCGGCGTCCATGATGATCATGACAGAGGAGTTGGGCACGTCCACGCCCACCTCGATGACCGTGGTGGCCACCAGGACGTCCAGCTCGCCCCGGGTGAAGGCGCGCATGATGGCCTCCTTCTCCTCCGGCGGGAGTTTGCCGTGCAGGACCCCCAGGCGCAGGTCGTGGAAGGGGCCTTCGGACAGCAGCTCCGCCACGTCCAGGACGGCCAGGGGCGGGCGGCGTTCCTCGTCCGTGGTGACGGCCAGGTCGCCCTCGTCGCCCTCCAGGTCGCCGATGCGGGGGCACACGATGTACGCCTGCCTGCCCAGGGCCACCTCCTCCCGGACCCGTTGCCAGGTGCGTTCGAGGAAGTGGGGTTTCTCCGCGGCCGGGACGACGTGAGTGGTGATGGGGGCGCGGCCCGACGGGAGCTGGGACAACGTCGAGACCTCAAGGTCGCCGAAGACCGTCATGGCCACCGTGCGCGGGATCGGGGTGGCCGTCATGACCAGGACGTGCGGCCGCTTCCCGCCCGCCTTCTCGCGCAGGGCGTCGCGTTGCTCCACGCCGAAGCGGTGCTGCTCGTCCACCACGACCAGCCCCAGGTCCGCGAACTGCACGTGCTCCTGCAGCAGCGCATGCGTGCCCACGACGATCCCCGCCGTGCCCGAGGCGGCGTCCAGCAGGGCCGAGCGGCGGGCGGCGGCGCCCATCGAGCCGGTCAGCAGGGTGACCGCAGTGCCCCCGAACATACCCCCCTGCGCCAGATCCCCCAGCATGCCGGTGATCGAGCGGTGGTGCTGCTGGGCGAGCACCTCGGTGGGCGCCAGCAGCGCCGCCTGGCCGCCCGCGTCGACCACCTGGAGCATCGCCCGCAGCGCCACCACCGTCTTGCCCGCGCCGACCTCGCCCTGCAGCAGCCGGTGCATCGGGTGCTCCAGCGCGAGATCGGCGGCGATCTCCTCGCCGACCTGCGACTGCCCCTCCGTCAGCGAGAACGGCAACCGCGTGTCGAAGTCGGCCAGCAGCCCATCGCCGCGGCTGGGGCGGGACTTGGCGGGCCAGGCGGTGGCGGCCTGGCGGCGCTGGAGCAGCACGGCCTGCAACACGAATGCCTCGTCGAACTTCAGCCGCTTGCGCGCCCGCCCCATCTCGGCGAAGTCCTTCGGCCGGTGGATGGCCACCAGGGCGTCGCCCAGGTCCTGCAGGCCGTGGCGGACCCTCAGGGAGGCCGGGAGCGGGTCTTCGAGCGGCCCCAGCGTGTCGAGCACGACGCCGACCGCGCGCCTGATCGCCCACGGCGTGAGATCCTTGCCCGCCGGGTAGATCGGCACCGGCGCCGCCGCGAACTGCTCCGCGCTCGCCTCGCTCTCCTCGAACAACTCGAACTCCGGATGCGCAAGCTGCCAGCGCGGGCTGGTGCGCGACCCGAACAACCCCACCTTGCCGGCGAACATCCCGCGCCGCCCCGGCTTCAGCCGCGACTCGGCCACGTGTGAGCCCTTGCCGAAGAACGACAGGTAGATCTTGTTGCGGTTGCCGTCGACGACCTCGACCTCCAGCCAGGTGCCGCCGCGGTTGCGCATGGGTTTGCGCATGAGTCTGGTCACCTCGCCGACCACGGTGACGTGCTCGTCCACCTCGAGCGCGTCGAGCGAGGTCAGCTCGCCGCGCTCGGCGTAGCGCCGCGGATAATGGCGCAGCAGGTCGCCGACCGTCTCCAGGTCGAGCACGCTGTGCAGCAGCTTGGCGGTCTTGGGATCGAGTGCCTTCGTCAGAGGCTCGTCGAAACGGCTCACGGCATTAAGTTCTACCGCCTGGAGCCGACAGGAATCCCATCACTCCACGCCGATGAGGATTGGGTAGCCGCCCTGCTCGCCGTCGTACACGACCAGGTCGACGTCCGGTCTCGTACGTTTGAGGTGTTTCTCGACCTGCTCGGCGAGCCGTACCGGAGCATGTGCGCCCGTGACCAGCGTCACCAGTTCGCCGCCGCCCGCCACCATCCGGTCCACCAGCATGGTGGCGACGCGTTCCAGCGAGCCGCCAATCATCGCGACGTCCCCGTCGATCAGGCCGAGCACCTCCCCTGGACGGCACACCCCCGCGCTCGTGACCGCCTCCCTGTCCGCGACCGCCACATGTCCGTACCGCGTATGGCCGGCCGCGTCCGTCATCGCCACCACGTCGTCGTCGAAGCGGCGCAGCGGATCGTGTACGGCCAGCGCCGCCAGCCCCTGCACGGTCGCCTTCGTGGGCAACACGCTGACCGCGACCCCGTCCTCGCGGGCGATCTCCGCCGCCGCTGCGGCCACGGAGAGCACGCCTTCGTCGTTCGGGAGGACCGAAACCTCGTTGCCCGCCTCCCTGATCGCGGCCAGCATGGCCGGGAGCGTGGGGCTGGTGCCGGGGGCGCGCCGCACCACGACCGCGCCGCACTCCTCGAACAGCGCCGCGATCCCGTCCCCCGCCGCGACCGCCACCACTCCCCTGCCCGCGCTGCCGCGATGTGTGCGTTCGGCCAGGTACGTGATCCTGATCCGGTGCGGCCGGCCCGCCCGCAGCCCCGCTTCGACGGCGGGGCCCGCCTCGGCCACGTGGACGTGCACGTTCCACAGCCCGTCGCCGCCGACCACCACGAGCGAGTCGCCCATGGCGTCGAGCTCCGCGCGCAGCCCGGCCACGGCGCGGTCGTCGGCGTCCAGCAGGTACATCACCTCGTATCCGGCCCCCACCTCGGTCATCGGCGCCACCCGCGCGGTCGGCGCGGGCACG
Source organism: Nonomuraea marmarensis (assembly GCF_043197025.1). NCBI lineage: Bacteria > Bacillati > Actinomycetota > Actinomycetes > Streptosporangiales > Streptosporangiaceae > Nonomuraea > Nonomuraea marmarensis. The sequence continues at coordinate 226,731 of NZ_JBICRM010000008.1, read as the reverse complement.
TCGTAGTGATCGGTGTAGGAGTCGGTGATCACGGAGGCCAGCGTCTCCAGCACGATCGCCGCCCCGGCGCCGCCCGCGTCCACGACACCGCTGCGGGCCAGCACGTCGAGCTGGTCAGGGGTACGCCGCAGCGCCGCCCGGGCCTCCCCCGCCGCCTGCCGCGCCACCTCGTTCAGGTCCCCGTCCACATCCTGTACGGCCCGCGCCGCCGACTCCAGGACACTCAGCACCGTGCCCTCGACCGGCCTGGCCACGGCCTCCCTGGCCAGCACGGCGGCCCTGAGCAGCCCGGCCCGCAGGTCCGGGCCGTCCTTCAGCACCTCGGCGAGACCGCGCAGCGCCTGGCTGACGATCACCCCGGAGTTGCCGCGGGCCCCGACCAGGGCGCCGTACGAGAGGGTCTGCCACACCACGGCCGCGTCCACGTCGTCGGGCAGCGACTCGACGGCCTCGGCCGCGGACAACATGGTCAGGTGCAGGTTGGTGCCGGTGTCGCCGTCGGCCACCGGGAACACGTTGAGCGCGTCGATCTCCGTCCTGGCCCGGCCGAGCGCGTCGGCGGCCAGGCGTGCCCAGCGGCGTACCGAGGGTGGGTCGAGGACCTTCATCTACGCGCTCCACCTCTATCCCCAACCAAACGGATATCCCCAACCAACCGACCCCGACCGACCTCCCGGCCCGACCGACCTCCCGGCCCAAGTGCGCTACCGTTGCTGGAGGAGGATATCTCCGCGGGGGGTCGCGTCCAGGGCTCTGGTTCGCGCCCATCGGGGTGGATCGGATATTCTCGTCTGGCTGGCCGGTTGTCCCGGCATGCCCTCCGCCCGGTAAGCATCAGCGGACAGGGCTACATCGACTGTTTTAAGGAGCGATACCGTGGCTTCCGTCTGCGATGTCTGCAAAAAGGGGCCGACCTTCGGCAACAACGTGTCCCACTCGCACCGCCGTACCCGCCGTCGTTGGAACCCCAACATCCAGACGGTTCGCGCGGTCGTCGGCGGCACGCCGAAGAAGCTGAACGTGTGCACCTCGTGCATCAAGGCGGGCAAGGTCACCCGCTAGTTCCAACTTTCCGCGAAAGCCCGCCTCTCCTGATGAGCGGCGGGCTTTCGTCATGAGCTCGATCGCCGGGTCAGCGCCAGCGCCAGGCGTGGTCCACCGGGCCGATGCCGGCGCCCAGGGGGAAGCCGCGGGCGATCGCGCCCGTCACATACTCCTTCGCCTTGCCCACCGCCGCCGGCACGTCGTCGCCCAGGGCGAGGCGGGAGACGATGGCCGAGGCCAGCGTGCAGCCGGTGCCGTGGGTGTGGCGGTTGTCGAGGCGTTCGGCGGCGAAGCGGTATTCGCTCGTGCCGTCCGTGAGCAGGTCCACCGGCGCACCCGGCAGGTGGCCGCCCTTGATCAGCGCCCAGGTGGGCCCCAGCTCCAGGATGGCGTCCGCCGCCCCGCGCAGCCCGTCCTCGTCCTCCACCTTGACCGAGGTGAGCTGCTCCACCTCCCACAGGTTCGGCGTCACCACGGTGGCCACCGGCAGCAGCCGCGTGCGCAGCGTCTCGACGGCCTCGGGCGCGAGCAGCGAGTCACCGTGCTTCGACACCCCGACGGGGTCCACGACGACCGGGGCGGCGTACGAGCCGAGCACGTCGGCCACCGTCTCGACCAGCACCGATGAGGCCAGCATGCCGGTCTTCACGGCCTGCGCGCCGATGTCGCCGAGCACCGAGTCCAACTGCGCCCGCACGGCCTCGGGCGGCAGCTCCCAATAACCCTGGACGCCGAGCGAATTCTGTGCCGTCACCGCGGCGATCACGCTCATGCCGTGCACGCCCATGGCCAGCATGGTCTTCAGGTCGGCCTGGATGCCCGCGCCGCCCCCCGAGTCGGAGCCGGCGACGGTCAGCACGCGTGGAGGGGAATCCGTCATGTCCCCATCCAACCACTCAGGTGACGGCGCACTCCCCGGTGACCAGCCCGCAGTTCTCGGCCCGCTGCCCCCTGCCGGTGGCGGTGAACGAGACGTCGACCGAGTCCCCGGCCGGCAGCGACTCCGGCAGGTCCAGGATCAGCAGGTCGCCGTCCTGGGTCCATTCGGCGCCGGCCACGTTCATGACCCTGCCCTCGACGGGGACGGAGACCGTGGGCTTCTCCAGCGTCTCCTGGGAGGTGTTCGAGAGCCGCATGTCGGCCTTGTAGGTGGTCAGGCGCTGGTTGATGGTCTGCTTGACGTTCACCGAGCCGCCGGTGGGCGCGGAGTCGACTGTTGGGGTGTCGGTGGGGACCGGGGTGGTGCCGATGTTCGGGGCCACATCGTCGAGCGTGGACGCGTCCTGGGTCGGGCTGTCCGTCACGCTCACCTCGACGGGCGGGTCGGCCGGCTCCTCGGTCGGCGTCGCCGACGTCTTCATCTTGGTCTTCGTGGTCTTCGTGGGCGTCGGGGTCGCGGTACGACGGGGCGTACGGGCGCTGTACGTGGGCGTCGGCGTCGGTGTCTCCTCGGGCGTGGTCTCCTCCGGGGCCCCGTCCGACGGCGCCTCCTCGGGCTCGGTCTCCTCCACGGCGGGATCGGAGACCTCGGGGCCCGACTGGTTGGTGGTGGCCTGCACGGCCGTGCCGCGGGGTCCCGGGTCCGCGGCGGAGCTCATGAACTTGACGCCCGCCACGGTGCCGCCGAGCACGACGGCCACGGCGGCGACCGACAGCAGCGCCACCTTGCCCTTGCCGCCTCCCGAGGGGGCGGTGAGCACGTCGTCGCCGCGAGCGGGCCTGCGGCGGCCGCGGCGGCTCCGGGGCTCGTCCGGTTCGTCCATGCCGTCGGACGACCAGCCGGAGCCGAGGAAGCCGGTCTCGGCGTCCGCCCAGGCCGGGGCCTGCACGGCCGTCGGCTCGCCGGCCACCTTGATGTCACCCGGCTCGGGCGGGCCACCGAAGATGGGGCCTGAGGGGGCGTCGAACCTGCCGGTACGGTCGCCGGGCCCGTCGAACGGTCCCGGACGATCAGCCGGCCCGTCGAAAGGCCCTGGACGATCGGTAGGTCCGTCGAAAGGCCCGGGGCGATCGGTTGGGCCATCGAAAGGCCCGGGTCCGCCGAAGGCCGCCGTCTGATCATCAGGTCCGTTGGCGCCACCGTTGAAGGGCGCAGGCCGGGCGAAGGAGGCGGACCCGTCGAAGCGGCCCGGAGGGTCGAAAGCGCTCGGCCTGTCCGCGGGGTTGAAGGGGCCGGGGCGGTCGGCGGGCTGGTCCCAGTCCGGTGGGCGGGCGAAGGCGCCCGTCGTCTCGAACGGCCCGGCCTCGTCCCCCGTGGGGCTCGGCGGCGGGAAGGCGCCCGCGGGGTCGTTGGCCGGTGGGAAGCCGGTGGCGGGGTCGTTGGGCAGCGCGAAGGCCCCGGTGGTCTCGAACGGCTCCGGAGCGCCCGGCGGCGGCCCGTCCTGTCGCCGTGGCATGGGAGCCCACTGGCCGGTCACCTCAGGCTGGTCTGGCAGCGAAGGCCAGCCCGGCGGCTCGGCCTCCTCGTCAGGACCCCAGAATGCGCTGCTGTTCCCCCGTTCATCCCCGTCGTCGGATCCACCTGTGCCGTGGCGGCCCATGGCTGCCCTTTCTGCCGGTTACAGTGGCCGCCAATCTTCATAACACCTTTGCTACGCCGTTGTCACAGTAATCCCACGAGTGATACCCCAAAACGGGAAAATTTCACTCAAATCGGGACAAGTCATCACCGAAAGTGATCCCAACCAGGTCGTCCAATCTCGCGCCCATACACCGCGATGCCCTCGCCTTCGACCACCCGGCCCACGACCTGCCACGACGGCGGCAACCGTACCTCTGCCGGGAACACCGCCGCGAGCGCGTGATCCTCACCCCCCGTGAGCACCCACTCGAGCGGATCGGCCCCCAGTTCCTTGGCCGCCACCGCCACCGGCTCCCCCACGGCGAGGGCCTGGGGATCCAGCTCGACGCGTACGCCGCTGGCCTCGGCGATGTGGCCGAGATCCTGCACCAGCCCGTCGCTGACGTCCAGCATCGCGCTCGCGCCGAGTTCGGCCGCCTGCGGGCCCGCCGCGTACGGAGGGCGGGGCCTGCGGTGCGCGGCCACGGCCTGCTGGAGGGCGGAAGAGTCCAGCGGCGCGCCCGCCTCCAGGAGCGCCCATCCGGCGGCGGCGTGCCCGAGCCGGCCCGACACCGCCACCACCTGCCCGGGCCTGGCCCCTGAACGTTTCACGGGAGCGCGCCCGCCCAGGTCGCCCAGCGCGGTCACGCCGATGACGACCATGTCACACCGGGTGACGTCACCTCCAGCCACGCTCGCGCCGACCTCCGCGCACTCGTCCCTGAACCCGTCGGTCAGCGTGTCGAGCCACGTCAGGGGAAGGTCGGCGGGGATCCCGAGCCCGACCACGATGGACGTCGGCACGGCGCCCATGGCGGCCACGTCGGCCAGGTTCTGCGCCGCGGCCTTGCGGCCCACGTCATAGCCGCTGGACCAGTCGCGGCGGAAGTGCCTACCCTCGAGCAGCAGATCCGTCGAGACCACGACACGGCCGTCCGGCACGCGGACGATGGCGGCATCGTCACCCGGGCCGAGCATTACCGCCGCGCCCTGGGGCAGACGTCCGGTAATACGATTTATCACTCCGAATTCGCCGAGATCTCCGACTGTGATGACGCACCTCCTGATGCACACAGGGTACGGTGGCCCTTCGGCGTGATCCAATCGCCTGGGAGGACGTAATGGTGCAGGCCTACATCCTTATTCAGACCGAGGTCGGCAAGGCCGCTGCCGTGGCTCGCGAGATTTCCGGGATTCCGGGGGTCACTCAGGCGGAAGACGTGACGGGGCCCTACGACGTGATCGTGCGCGCCGAGGCCAACAACGTCGACGAGCTGGGCAAACTCGTCGTCGCGCAGATTCAGGCGGTGGATGGCATCACGCGTACTCTTACGTGTCCGATCGTTCACATTTGAAGGTAGTCGTCGCATGCGTGCCGCCGCCGTACTGCTCGTTCTCCTAGCACTCGCCGGTTGCGGCGGCACCGTACAGGTCGATCCGCCCGCGCCGCAGGGCGACGCGGTGGCGGCCTGCGGCAAACTGGCCACCCTGCTGCCTGAGACGCTCGACGGCGACCCGCGTGGCACGTCCACCCCCGAGTCGCCGTACGTGGCCGTCTGGGGCCAGGGCACCATCGCGTTGCGCTGCGGCGTGCCCCGGCCCGCCAAGATGGCGCCCACCGACCAGTTGCAGGAGATCGGCGGCGTGGGGTGGTTCGCCGATCCCGACAGGCCCGCGTTGTTCACGGCTGTGACGGACATCGCGTACGTGGAGGTCACGGTCGGCGGCGAGCACGTGGCCGCCGAGGTGCTCGCGGACCTGTCGAAGCCGATCGCCCAGATCTCGGCGCAGCCCCGCTGATCGTTCTCAGCGCAGCCCCGCCGATCGGGACAGCGCGAGCTGGATGAGCCGGTCGACCAGCGCCGGGTAGTCCAGGCCCGAGGCGGCCCAGAGTTGCGGCGCCACCGACAGCGACGTGAACCCGGGCATGGTGTTGATCTCGTTGAAGATCAGCCTGCCGTCGGGCGTGTAGAAGAAGTCGACCCGCGCGAGCCCCTCGCAGTCGAGCGCGTCGAACGCGCGCACGGCCATCGCCCGCAGCTCCTCGATCGTCTCCGGAGGGAGGTCGGCGGGCACGGTGAGCGACATCTGGTCGGGGTAGTACTTCGCCTCGAAGTCGAAGAACTCCTGCCCGCCCTCGACCTTCACCTCTCCCGGCATCGACGCGGCCGCGGGCTCGTCACCGGGCGACTCCAGCACCGCGCACTCGATCTCGCGGCCCGCGATCGCGGCCTCGATGAGCACCTTGGGGTCGTGCTGCCTGGCGAACTCCACGGCCGACTCCAGCCCGGCCCGATCGGACGCCTTGGAGATGCCCTGCGAGGACCCGGCCCTGGCCGGCTTGACGAACACCGGCCAGCCGAGGTCCTCCGCCTCCTTCAGCACGCGGTCGCGATCGAGCCGCCAGTCGCGGTCGCGTACGACGACGTAGCGTCCCGTCGGCAGCCCCGCGGCGGCCATGACGGTCTTCATGTGGGCCTTGTCCATGCCCACCGCGCTGGCCAGCACGCCGGAGCCGACGTAGCGCACCCCCGCCATCTCCAGCAGGCCCTGGATCGTGCCGTCCTCGGCGTAGGGGCCGTGCATGACGGGGAAGACCACGTCGACCGTGCCGAGCTCCACGGGAATGCTGCCGGGGTCGTAGGCCACCAGCGAGTTGCCGCCCGAAGGCAGCGCCAATGCCGCTCCCGAGGTGTCGACGACGGGCAGCTCGCCGGACTCGATGGCGTATCGCTGGTCGGACGCGGCCAGCACCCATCTGCCGTCCTGGGCGATCCCGATGGGGATCACCTCATATTTGCTCCTGTCGATCGCATCCAGCACGCTGCCCGCGCCCATGAGGGACACGGCATGCTCGGAATTGCGGCCTCCGAAAACGACGGCGACGCGTGGCTTGCTCATGGTGTCCGAATCTACCGGGGTGTCCCTGTCACAGCGAGTCAAGCACGCCGTAATCAGGTCTTTGTCAGACGCCGTAGCGCTCGGGCTTCGGCGATCGTGACATGAGTAGCATGCCCGCCTCGGCCGGTGCCATGCCGTCGTGCACGATCCCGACGACCACCTCCGTGATCGGCATCTCGACGTCGTGCTTCCTGGCCAGCTCCAGCACGGACTCGCAGGACTTCACGCCTTCCGCGGTCTGCTTGGTGGCGGCGACCGCCTCGGCCAGGGTCATGCCACGGCCCAGGTTCTCGCCGAACGTACGGTTGCGCGACAGCGGCGACGTACAGGTGGCGACCAGATCGCCCATCCCCGCGAGCCCCGCGAACGTGTGCGGGTCGGCCCCGAGCGCCGCGCCCAGGCGGGAGATCTCGGCCAGGCCCCTGGTGATGAGCATGGCGCTGACGTTGTCGCCCATGCCCATGCCCGCGGAGACGCCCACGGCCAACGCGATCACGTTCTTCACCGCACCACCGAGCTCGACGCCGACCACGTCGGGGTTGGTGTACGGGCGGAACCACGGCGGCAGGTGGCAGATCGACTGGAGGCGGGCGGCGACCGACTCGTCGGTGCAGGCGACGACCGTGGCGGCGGGCTGGCGGTGGGCGATCTCCTTGGCCAGGTTGGGCCCGGAGACGACCGCGACCCGCTCCTCGGGCACCTCCGCGACCTCCCGGATCACCTCGCTCATCCGCTTGGTCGTGCCTAGCTCGATGCCCTTCATCAGGCTGACCAGGACCGCTTTAGGGGGAATGTGCTCGCGCCAGGCGGCCAGATTCGGCCGCAGGAGCTGCGACGGCACGGCCAGCACCACGAAGTCCGCCCCGTCGAGCGCCCGCGCGGGGTCGGTCGTGGCGCGCAGAGCCTTCGGGAGGGGCACGCCGGGCAGGTAGTCGGCGTTCGTGTGGTCGCGGTCGATGGCCTCGACCAGCTCCCGCCTGCGCCCCCACAACGTGACCTCGTTACCTGCCTCCGTCAGGAGCATCGCGAACGTGGTGCCCCACGAACCTGTGCCGAAAACGGCCACTTTTGTCATGCCATCACCGCCCAGCGGGATCGTAGGGGGTCGCGGGGGCCTTCTCGCCCCGCAGCTCGGCGAGCTGCTCGGTGATGGCCGCCATGATGTCGGCCGTCGCGTCGCGCAGCACGCTGGCGTGCAGGGGCTTGCCCTCGTGCTTCGACAGGTCCACCGGCGGCCCCACGATCACATGGAACGTCTTGCGCGGGAACAACCTGGGCTTCTTCTCCCCATACGGGAGCAGCTCTTGCGCTCCCCAGTGGGCCACCGGGATGACCGGCGCGCCGCTCTCCAGCGCCAGCCGGGCCGCGCCCGTCTTGCCCACCATGGGCCACAGGTCGGGGTCGCGGGTGCAGGTGCCCTCGGGATAGAACAGGATCGCGCCGCCGTCCTCGAGCCGCTGGGCCGAGGCGCGCAGCGACCTGGCCGCCTCGTCGCTGCCCCGGTCGACCGGGATCGCGAGCAGGCTCGTCACCGCCCGGCCCAGGAACGGCACCCTGAACAGGCCTGCCTTGGCCAGGATTACCGGCCAGCGGCCGTTGTTGTAGAGGAAGTGCGACAGCAACACCGGATCCGTCCAGGAGAGATGATTGGCCGCGATGATCACGCCGCCGGTGCGGGGAATGCGCTCCCCCCGGCGCCAGTCCCGCTTGACCAGGAGCCGCGACAGCGGTTTGACGATCACTACTGCCAGGGTTTCCCAGAAACGCGATGGTCGCGTGGGGCGGCTCATGGTCTCCTCCTACGGTATGCGCCCCAAGTCTCCCGGTTGGTCGCGTGGGATGTCGAGGCGCGATGCTTAAGGGTATGAGCTTCCGCTGGTCACTGGTGATCCCGGTGAAGACGCTGGTCGCGGCGAAGACCCGGCTGGCCGCCGCGACGGGTCCGCACCGCACCAGGCTGGCCGTCGCCGTGGCCAGCGACACGGTGGCGGCGGCGCTCTCCTGCCCGCTGGTCGCCCGGGTAGTCGTGGTCACGGCCGACCCCGCCGCGGCGGGGCCGCTGGCCGCGCTGGGCGCCGACGTGGTGCCCGACCCGGACCGCGGGCTGAACACCGCGCTGCGCACAGGGGCCGCCCATGCCGTACGCCTCGCGCCCGGCGACCCGGTGGGCGCGCTCCAGGCCGACCTACCTGCACTGCGGCCCGCAGAGTTGGGCGTTGCCCTGGGGGCAGCGGCCGAGTTCGACCAGTCGTTCGTGCCGGACGCGCTCGACGTCGGCACCACCTTCTATGGAGTACGGCCCGGGATGCCGTTCACACCGAGGTTCGGTGGCGAGTCGCGGGCCAAGCACCTGGCCGGTGGGGCCAAGGAGCTGTGCGTGCCCGGGATCGACTCGGTACGGCGGGACGTGGACACACCCGACGACCTGCGCGCGGCCATCGCGCTCGGGCTGGGGCGGCACACGGCGGCGGTGGTCGCCGATCTGTGGCCCGGCTCATGAGGCGAGCCGTCCATCCTCGCGACCTCGCCGGGCAGGGGCAAACGGTTTAATCTGGTCTGCGTGCAGGGGACGGTACGCAGCTTCGATCAGGACACTCGTTCTGGCACGGTGTTCCTCGATGACGGGACCGTGCTGGAGTTCGGCGCTCCCGCTTTCGACGCGGGGCCGCTGCGGCTGCTGCGCACGGGGCAACGGGTCAACCTCGCGATGTCCGGCGGGGAAATCAGCTACATCACGCTCTCGACTTTCCCGCTGCCGTAACCGTGCCGCGCCGATAAAGGCGAACGCCCGGGCCGACCGGGGCCCGGGCGTGCTGGTCCGTTTCGTTTACCTTTTCTTTCCGATTTTCTTGCCGCCCTCGTTGACCAGCTCTTTGAAATCCGAGCCGGGGCGGAACTTGGGTCCCCAACTCTCCGCCACGCGGATTTCCGCGCCGGTCGACGGATTCCGCGCCGTGCGGGCGGGCTTGTTCACCATCTCGAACGCGCCGAAGCCCGTGATCGAGACCTTGTCGCCTTTGGCCACGGCCTTCTGGATGGCGTCGACGACCGCGTTCACGGCCTCGGTGGCCGTCTTCCTGTCGCCCACCCGATCGGCGATGGCCTCGACGAGTTCTCGCTTGTTCATGAAAGTCCTGCTCCCCCAGTTACGGCTCGGGGTTCCAGCTCACGAGTTCGACGTAGAAACCCCTTACGCGCTCGAAAGTAGGCCGGATTGCGGGGGAACTCAATCACCTAGCGTGTTTCCTCATTGCGTGGCGTGTCGAGGGCGCCGTCAAGAGAGGCCAGAAACGCGTCGAGGCGGGTCGCCGCCCTTTCCGGGTCCCGCTTCGCCAGGTCGCAGATCGTGAGGTAGCGGCGGGCCGCCCGTTCCTTGTCCGCGGCGGGCAGCAGGCGGACGCGGCGGTGCGCCTCGCGCAACCGCCGCGCCAGTTCGTCGTCTTCTAGACGGTCGTCGGCAGCCATGGCTGCCGACCATTCTCGTACGCGTCCACATCGTCGGCGTGACGCAGGGTCAGCCCGATGTCGTCGAGCCCCTCCGTGAGCCGCCAGCGGGTGTAGTCGTCGATCTCGAACGCGACGACCTCGCCGGCCCAGCGGACCTGGCGTTCCCCCAGGTCGACGGTGACCTCCAGCTTCGGGTCCGCCTCGACGGCCGACTGCAGGGCCTCGACCTTCTCGGCCGGCAGGATGACCGGCAGCAGGCCCATCTTGGTGGAGTTGTTGCGGAAGATGTCGCCGAACCTGGCGGCGATCACGGCGCGGAACCCGTACTGCTGCAAGGCCCAGACGGCGTGCTCGCGCGAGGAGCCGGTGCCGAAGTCGGGGCCCGAGACGAGGATCGAGCCGCCCTCGTAGGCGGGGTCGTTGAGGACGAACGCCGGGTCCTCGCGCCAGGCCGCGAACAGGCCCTTCTCGAAGCCGGTGCGGCTGACCTGCTTGAGCCAGACGGCCGGGATGATCTGGTCGGTGTCGACATTGCTGCGGCGCAGCGGCACCGCCGTACCGGTGTGAGTCGTGAATGCGTCCATGTCGTGATCTCCTAGAGGTCGGCGGGAGCGGTCAGGCGGCCGGTGACGGCGGTCGCGGCGGCGACCTGCGGCGACACCAGGTGGGTGCGGCCACCCTTGCCCTGGCGGCCCTCGAAGTTGCGGTTGGAGGTGGAGGCGCTGCGCTCGCCGGGCGCGAGCGTGTCGGGGTTCATGCCCAGGCACATCGAGCACCCGGCCTCACGCCACTCGGCGCCCGCGGCCTTGAACACCTCGTGCAGGCCCTCCTGCTCGGCCTGCAGCTTGACCAGCATCGAGCCGGGCACGATCAGCGTGCGGGTGCGCACCTGGCGGCCGCGCAGGATCTCGGCGGCCGAGCGCAGGTCCTCGATGCGGCCGTTGGTGCACGAACCGACGAACACCGTGTCGACCTCGATCTCGCGCAGCGGCGTGCCCGCGGTCAGGCCCATGTACTCGAGCGCCCGCTCGGCGGACGAGCGCGCGACCGGGTCGGCGAAGGAGTCGGGGCTCGGCACGGCCTCGCCCAGCGGCAGGCCCTGTCCCGGGTTGGTGCCCCAGGTGACGTACGGGGTCAGCGTCGCGGCGTCGATCTCCACGACCTTGTCGAACACGGCGTCGTCGTCGGTGCGCAGCGACTTCCAGTATTCGACGGCCTGGTCCCACGCCTCGCCCTGGGGCGCGTGCGGGCGGTCCTTGAGGTAGGCGAACGTGGTCTCGTCCGGCGCGATCATGCCGGCCCGGGCGCCCGCCTCGATCGACATGTTGCAGACCGTCATGCGGCCCTCCATGGAGAGCTTGCGCACGGCCTCGCCGCGGTATTCGACGATGTAGCCCTGGCCGCCGCCGGTGCCGATCTTGGAGATGATCGCCAGGATCAGGTCCTTGGCCGTGACGCCGGGAGGCAGCTCGCCGGAGACCTCGATGGCCATCGTCTTCGGCCGGTAGGCGGGCAGCGTCTGGGTGGCCAGCACGTGCTCGACCTCGGAGGTGCCGATGCCGAACGCGATGCCGCCGAACGCGCCGTGCGTCGAGGTGTGCGAGTCGCCGCACACGATCGTCATGCCCGGCTGCGTCAGCCCGAACTGCGGCCCGATGATGTGCACCACGCCCTGCCCGGCGTCGCCCATCGGATGGAGCCTGATGCCGAACTCGGCGGCGTTCTTCCGCAGCGTCTCGACCTGCGTCTTGGACACCGGGTCGGAGATCGGGCCGAGCACGGTCGGCACGTTGTGGTCCTCGGTGGCGATGGTGAGATCGGGCCTTCGCACCTTCCGGCCGGCGAGACGGAGCCCGTCGAACGCCTGCGGGCTGGTCACCTCGTGAATGAGGTGCAGGTCGATGTAGAGCAGGTCCGGTTCGCCGTCGGCGCGGCGGACTACGTGTTGCTCCCAGACCTTCTCGGCCAGTGTGCGGCCCATGATCTCCTCCTGCTTATTTGCGATGCTCGCGCATCGCGGCTCGGTCGCTCAGACCCGGTCTCTTCCCTCGTCGCTCCGGTTGCTCCGCTCCCTGCGCTCCTGAGCCGAGAGACCGGCGCTCCCTCGCGGGAGATTCCTTTGACTTGCTTTCTCATATGTCGAGACGGCAGTATCGGCTTATGGACAACTCTAGCGGAGTCGGAGTACTCGACAAGGCAGTTCTTGTACTCAATGCCCTCGAAGCGGGACCCGCTTCACTGGCGCAGCTCGTCCAGGCCACCGGTCTGGCCCGGCCCACGGCCCACCGGCTGGCCGTCGCACTGGAGCACCACCGCATTGTGAGTCGTGACACGCAGGGCAGGTTCGTGCTGGGCCCGCGGCTTTCCGAGTTGTCCACCGCGGCCGGCGAGGACCGGCTGCTGGCGGTGGCCGCACCTGTGCTGATGCAACTCAGAGATCTCACCGGGGAGAGCGCTCAACTCTACCGTCGCCAGGGCGACGAACGGGTCTGCGTGGCCGCGGCGGAGCGGGCCAGCGGGCTGCGCGACACGGTTCCCGTGGGCTCGGCGCTGCCCATGGCGGCGGGCTCGGCGGCGCAGATCCTGCTGGCGTGGGAGGAGCCCGACCGGCTGCACCGGGGCCTGCGCGGGGCCAAGTTCACCGCCGCCACGCTCGCCTCCGTACGACGGCGGGGCTGGGCCCACAGCGTCGGCGAGCGGGAGCAGGGGGTGGCCAGCGTTTCGGCGCCCATAAGGGGCAGCGGCGGCAAGGTCATCGCGGCCGTTTCGGTCTCCGGGCCCATCGAGCGGCTGACCAGGGCGCCCGGCCGGCTGCACGCGGTGCCCGTTATGGCCGCGGCCGAACGCATAACGGAGGCGATGCGGCGGACATCATGATCAGCAAAAGGAGGTATTTGGGGAGCCGACAGCCTCCCGGGCGCACTAGCCTGAGTGCGTGACCGATCGCATCGAGGTAGCCGCCACTGAGCTGCGACCCCTGCTCGAAGAGTTCATCATGTGGGCGCGTGCGAACGCGCCCGGGAGCGACCCCGAGCTCGTGGGGCCTGCCGCACTTTGGCACCGTCTCGCCTTCTCGCAGGATCTCGGCACCTGGAAGCGGGCCGACCTGCGTAACCTGCTGCTCGACCGCATACCCAAGGTCGTGGAGGATCCCGACGCCGCCGCCGACGGGATGCTCCCGGCCGTGGACGCGTACCTGACGTTCCTCTCGCAGACCGGCAGGCTGGCCAAGGGCTCGGACTCCCTCGCCGAGCTGCAGGCCGAGCTCGACGACGTCGAAGACGAGTTCGTCGACCTGATGGAGGACCTGCTCGAGGACGTCGAAGGCGACGACGAGGGGGAGGAAGAGGCCGGCGACCTGGGCGACTTCGAGCCGTTCGCCGACGAGCTGGCCGAGCTCGACACGATCAGGCTGCGGCCCGACTCCGAACTGGCCGCGGCCGCCCGCCAGGCGCCGCTGGTCGCCATGGCCCGCGACCTGGCCGTGTGGGTGGGTTCGGGGCGTCGGGTGGGCGAGGACACGCTGCTCTCCGACGCCGAGGTGGAGGAGGCGCTGACGGCCGTCGGGATGCCCAGGCCGCAGACCGACGGCCCGGTCTCCGAGGCCGTCCCCCAACTATGGAACATCTGGAACCTCGCCGTGGACCTGGAGTTCCTCCAGCCGGGCGAGGTCGGCACGGTGGCCGTGCAGGACGACACCGCGGAGTGGCCGTTCGACGAAGACGAGGACGTGCTCGACGCCTGGATGCTCGGGCTGCACTCCGTCGACTACGGCGACCCGGAGTTGGACGACGAGGACCTCACGATGGCCCTGGCCGGCCTGACGCGGGGCCTGCTGGTCAGGCTGCTGCTCGCGGGTGGCTCGCGCGACCTCGACGAGCTGGCGCAGGAGCTGGCCGAGGCCGCCGCCGACCTCGACGAGCTGGGCTCGGACGCGTGGGAGGCGGCGGGCGACCCGCTGGCGCCCGCGATCGACTGGCTGATCGGCTACGGCATGGTCGAGGTCCAGGACAAGACCCTCAGCCTCACGCCGCTCGGCACCGAAGGCGTCATCCACCTGGTGGACGACGCCGACATCGAGGTGGACGCCAGGCCGGCGATCGAGTCGATGAGCGCCCACGAGCTGCTGGCGCTGAGCGCCGAGCTGCCCGAGGACGAGGCCGACGCCGAGTTCGCGGCCTGGATGCGGCTGCGGGAGCCGGAGAAGGCGGCTGAGGAGCTGCTGGAGGCCGCGGCGGAGGACGAGAGCGACGCGCTGATCAGGGTGCAGGCGGCCAGCGTCGTCGGCACGCTGGGCGCGGCCGCCATCCCGGCCTGGCAAGAGGCCCTCAAACAGCCGTCCCTGCGGCCTTACGCGGCCACGCATCTGAGCCAGCTGGAGATCGAAGGGGCGCCCGAGCCGACGCAGGACGACACGCACTGGCTGATCCTGGACATGTGGACGATCTCTGCCGGGCTGGGGCGGTCGGAGTTCGTGAGCAGCCTGCGGGACATCGGGCCTGACATGGTCAACAGCCTGCTCGAGGTGATCTGGAAGATTCCGCATGCGCATGTGGAGGAGCTGCTGGATCTGATCTCGCAGGTCCACCCGGACAAGCAGGTGGCCAAGGCGGCCCGGCGCGCCCTCTTCAGGGCCCGCTCTGTGTGATGCGTTCTGTGCACAAAGCTCCCCGCCGTTCATGGCGGGGAGCTTTGTGCTGAGTACAGCGCCGTTCGGGGCGGGGCTCTTTGGGTTTTACGCTTCGTACGAGCGGCCCCGGAATACGAAACGCCCCGGGCTGAGTGCACCGGAGCGGTTGTAGACGTAGTCCCGACCGGATTCGAACCGGCGCTACCGCCTTGAGAGGGCGGCGTCCTGGGCCACTAGACGACGGGACCTTCGTGAGCTTGTGACAGTGGTAGTCCCGACCGGATTCGAACCGGCGCTACCGCCTTGAGAGGGCGGCGTCCTGGGCCACTAGACGACGGGACCCTGTCCACAAGCTGATCTGCCGGGCTGCCCGGCAACGCAGGTAACTCTACCGCACCCCGCAGACCACAACCAAACCGCTTATCCGCCCATCAGATCGGGCCTGTAGCGCCGAACCCAGTCACCCATCGGGCCCCGTTCCCACAGCGGATCGAACTCTCCGAGCGGATCGCCACCTCCGGTCTGCCCGTCGCCGGGTCCACGGGGACGCGGGCCAGGCGGTCGCGCATCCAGCCCGGTACTCGGGGCGGCACCGTCCGCTCCCCCCAGCCGATGAGCCCGACCGAGCGCAGTGCCTGGGCCCGCACTCGTACGCCGCCCGGTCGGCCCACGCGTCGCGGGTTGGCCAGTTGGGTGTCCACGACGTCGATCCTGGTGATGTCCTGCCAGCGGAGCGCGATGGTCGTGCCGTGGCCCGGCTCCGACTAGATCTCCACGGTGCCGCCCACGCCGCGTGCCCGTTGCCGCATGCCGTCCAGGCCGAAGCCGTCAGCGGGCGGCTGCGGGTCGAAACCGGTCCCGTCGTGGCCCGGATGTCCAGGAGGATCGTTTCGTCGGCGTAGGACAGGGTGAGGCCCGTCCTGGTGGCTCTCGCGTGCTTGGCGACGTTGGCCAGGGCCTCCTGCGCGATGCGGAACAGGGTGGTCTCCACGTCGGCGGCCAGGGCCACGGGGGTGCCGGTGATCTCCAGGGCGAGGTCCACGCCGGGGCGCAGATCACGGATATTCCGCACCGGCTCGCAAAATAAAAAACGGACGCATCGCGTCCGTTAAATGCTGGGGTACCAGGACTCGAACCTAGACTAACTGAACCAGAATCAGTCGTGCTGCCAATTACACCATACCCCACCGCCCGCAGCCCCTCGGGACCGCGCTTGGCGACGTCCGAAAGAATAGCCCAGCTCGGGGGGTAAGACCAAAACGATTAGCCAACCGGCCCTCCGCCGCCCCCGGCACCGGCCCGGTCGTGCCAAGCTGAAGGGGACAAAACACCACGTGGAGGAGCCCCAGCGTTGGCCGAGAATCCGTTCTTCGCCCCTAGCAATCTGCCCTACCAGCTGCCGCCCTTCGCGGACATCCGCGAGGAGCACTACCTGCCGGCGTTCGAGCGCGGCATGGCGGAGCAGCTGGCCGAGGTCGACGCGATCGCGAGCAGCACAGAGCCGCCCACCTTCGACAACACGATCGCCGCGCTCGAGCGGTCGGGGCGGATCCTCGACCGCACGGCCACGGTCTTCTACAGCATCGCCTCCTCGAACACCACCGACGGCATCATGGAGATCGAGAAGCAGATCTCCCCCGAGCTGACCAGGCACAGCGACGCGATCCGGCTCAACAGGGCGCTGTGGGCGCGGATCAAGCAGGTGACCACGGAGGACGCCGAGGAGTCCTGGCTGCTGGAGAAATACCGGGACGACTTCATCAGGGCAGGGGCCGACCTGTCGGAGACCGAGCAGGACCGGCTGCGCGAGCTCAACGGGGAGCTGTCGACGCTCTCGACGGAGTTCGCGCAGAGCCTGCTCAAGGCGTCGACCGAGTCGGCGCTGGTGGTGGAGGACCCCAAGGAGCTCGACGGCTTCGACGAGGCCAAGATCGAGTCGTTGCTCAAGGACGGCAAATACGTCCTGCCGCTGCTGAACTTCACCAACCAGCCGGGCCTGGCCCAGCTCACCGACCGCGACGTGCGCCGCCGGCTGTACGAGCTGAGCGTCGGGCGGGCGCCCGGCAACTTCGAGCGCGCGGCCAAGATGGCGACGCTGCGGGCGGAGCGGGCGGCGCTGCTCGGGTTCCCCAACCACGCCGCCTACTCGGTGACCGACCAGACGGCCAAGACCGCCGAGGCGGTCGAGGAGATGCTCGGCCAGCTCGTCGGCCCCGCCGTGCGGAACGCGGGCAAGGAGGCCGAGGCGCTGACCGAGCAGGCCGGGTTCGCGATCGAGCCGTGGGACTGGTCGTACTACTCGGAGAAGGTGCGCCAGGCCCGCTACGACTTCGACGCCGCCGCGATGCGGCCGTACTTCGAGCTCAACCGGGTCTACCGGGACGGCATCTTCTTCGCGGCGACCGAGCTGTACGGCGTCACGTTCGCCGAGCGCGCCGATCTCGGCGGATACCACCATGATGTGACCGTGTTCGAGGTGTCCAACGAGGACGGGAGCCGGTTGGGGCTGTTCGTGCTCGACCCGTACGCGAGGGAGACCAAGCGCGGCGGGGCGTGGATGAACAACCTGGTCGACCAGTCCTTCCTGTTCGGCCAGCTGCCCGTGGTGATGAACAACCTCAACGTCACCAAGCCGGCCTCCGGGCCGACGCTGCTGACGTACGACGAGGTCAACACGGCCTTCCACGAGTTCGGGCACGCGCTGCACGGATTGTTCTCCCAGGTGCGCTACCCGCGCGTGTCGGGCACCAGCGTGCCGCGCGACTTCGTCGAGTACCCGTCGCAGGTCAACGAGATGTGGGGGACCTGGCCCGAGGTGCTGGCCAACTACGCCAAGCACCACGAGACGGGCGAGCCGATGCCGGCCGAGCTGGTGGCGAAGCTGACGGCGGCGGAGAAGTTCAACCAGGGCTTCAAGACCGTCGAATACCTGGCCGCGACGCTGCTCGACTGGGCCTGGCACAAGCTGGCGCCCGGCGAG
Source organism: Nonomuraea marmarensis (assembly GCF_043197025.1). Lineage (NCBI taxonomy): Bacteria > Bacillati > Actinomycetota > Actinomycetes > Streptosporangiales > Streptosporangiaceae > Nonomuraea > Nonomuraea marmarensis. The sequence continues at coordinate 209,169 of NZ_JBICRM010000008.1, read as the reverse complement.
ACGGTGGCCGACGCCGAGGCGTTCGAGGCGGCGGCCCTGGAAGCCGCGCGGATCGACGTCGCGCTGGTCAGGCCGCGCTACCGGACCAACTACTTCGCGCACATCTTCGCCGGCGGCTACAGCGCCGGCTACTACTCCTACATCTGGAGCGAGGTGCTCGACGCGGAGAGCGTGGAGTGGTTCAAGGAGAACGGCGGGCTCACCAGGGCGAACGGCGACCACTTCCGCCGCGAATTGCTCTCCCGCGGCGGGAGCCTCGACCCGCTGACCGCGTTCCGCAACTTCCGGGGGCGCGAGCCGAGCATCCAGCCGCTGCTCGCCCGCCGCGGCCTCGACTAGCCGCCGTCGCGCAGTGGGCCGGAACGTGGCCCACTGCGCAGTTCCTCGATGCGACGGCGGAGCCACTCCCGCTCGGCCTGGCTCGACGCGCGGGCGATCAGGAGCATGCCGCGCCGGTACGGGTCCGGCTCGTCCTTCGCCCTGACCGGCCTGCCGCCCTCGTAGAAGAAGCTCGCCGGGGCCTCCAGAAAAGCCAGGCGGCGGCCGAGCACCCGCGCCTGGTCGGCTGGGTCGGGCAGCGCCGACAGGAACGTCAGCAGCGCGAAGAACCTGGTCTGGTCGCTGATGTCCAGGTCCGAGGGCTCACGCAACCGCCCGAGCAACTCCTCGCGGCCCTCGCGGGTGATCGTCAGCACCTGCCGGCGCGCGGCCGCCGCACCCGCCTCCTCGTGCCGTTCGACCAGCCCCTTCGCTTCGAGCCTGGAGATGGCCGGGTAGAGGGCGCCGTCGCTGACCGGGCGCAGGTGGCCGGTGAGCGCCGCCAGGCGTGACTTGAGCTCGTAGCCGTGCATGGGGCGCTCGTTCAGGAATCCCAGGATGGTGAGGCTCAGGTCACCGCCGCTTGCCATGGGGTGCATCGTAACGCTATACCTCTAAACGAGGTACAGCGAAACGAGGTAGTGATGACCCGGCTGGCCCTGCCCATCTACGTGGAGTTGCTCACCGCCGTGGTCGCGGTCGGCCTGATCGACCTGCTCTGGGTGTCCGGGCTGGGCGAGGCGGCGATCGCGGCGGTCACGGTGGGCACCACGGCCGAATACCTGGCGTACGGGCTGTTCCTGGCGGTTCCGACGGGGGTGACCGTGCTGATCGGGCGGCGCGACGGCCACGCGCCGCTGGCTCCGGTGATCAGGACGGGCTGGTTGTTGTGGGGGGTGTTCTCGGTCGCGATCGCAGTGCCGGGCGTGTTGTGGCGCGAGCCCCTGGCCGGGCTCTTCACCGATTCACCGGCGCTGACCGCGGACTTCTTACTCGTCTCGCTCGGCGGGTTGCCGGTGTTCTTCGCCCAGACGGTCGTGGACGGCATCCTGAAGGGCCTGGGGAACACGAAGCTCCCCATGCGGAACGCGTTCATCTGCAACGGCCTGGTGATCGCCCTGGATCCGCTCTTCATCTACGGGCTCGACCTGGGCGTCCAGGGCGCCGCGATAGCCACGGTGATCGCGCGCCTGATCACGCTGGCGATCGCTCTCTTGTCTGTGGTACGGCTCCGCTCCCCGGGTCAGGGCCTGGCCGCGGGCGAGGTGATCCGGACAGGGCTCCCCATGTCCGGAGATTTCCTGGCTCGTTCCCTGGTGGGGCTGGCCCTGGTGGAGATCGTGGCCGGGTTCGGCACGGCCGAGGTGGCCGGGTACGGGATCGGGCAGAAGATCATGCTGGCCGGGGTCATGGTGTTCTACGCGTTGCGCCAGGCGGCGATGATCCGTACCGCTCGCTCGGAGCCCGTCCGGGCGCCGCTCCGGCTCGGGCTCGGGGCGGGAGCCGTGGTGGCGATCGTGCTGAACGTGGCCGCGGCGCCGGTCGCCGGGCTGTTCACCGACGATCCGGCGGTGGCCGTGGGCTTTCTGCGGTGGATGGCGCTCTATCTGGTGCCGTTCGGCGGGTTGATCGCCGTGGGCGGGGTCATGCAGGCAAGCGGAAGGGGCAGCCGTCTGCTGGCCGCCACGCTGGCGGGCTTCGCCGTACAGCTGCCCCTTGCCTATCTGCTGAGCTCGTGGCTCGGCGTCCCCGGGGTGTGGTTGTCGATGGCCGCGGGAGCCGCGGTCAGCCTCGCAGGCGCGCTAGCGCGGCGCGCAGGCGGTCCTGGATCCGCTCGCGGCCGAGCACCTCGATCGACTCGAACAGCGGCAGGCCCACCGTCCGGCCGGTGATCGCCACGCGTACGGGGGCCTGGGCCTTGCCGAGCTTGAGCCCGTGGGCCACGCCGACCTCCTCCAGCGCCTGCTTGAGCGACTCGGGGTCCCAGCTCACCGACTCCAGCCGCTGCAGGTAGTCGGTGAGGATCTCCACCGGGGAGTTCTTCATCGCCTTGTCCCAGGACGCCTGGTCGAAGACCGGCTCCTCGAGGAAGAGGAAGTCGACGTTCTGCCGGATCTCCGACAACACCGAGATACGGGTCTGAGCCAGCGCCGCGACCTTGCTGAACAGCTCGCGGTCCCAGGAGGGGTCGAGGTAGGGCACGCAGCGCTCCTCGAACGTCTCCAGCGGCAACGCCCGGATGTACTCGCCGTTGAACGCGCGCAGCTTCTTCTCGTCGAAGAACGCGTTGGACGGGTTGACGTCCTCCAGCCTGAACAGCGGCGCCATCTCCGACCACGGCATGATCTCGCGATCCTCGCCGGGGCCCCAGCCGAGCAGCATGAGGTAGTTGACCATGGCCTCGGGCAGGTAGCCCTCCGCGCGGTAGTCCTCCAGCGCCACCTTGTCGCGGCGCTTGGACAACTTCTTGCGCTGCTCGTTGACGATCACCGGCAGGTGCGCCCAGACCGGCGGCGTCGCGCCCAGCGCGGGCCAGAGCAGCTCCTGCCTGGCCGCGTTGGGCAGGTGCTCCTCGCCGCGGGCGACGTGGGTGATGCCCTGCGTGATGTCGTCGACGGCGTTGGCCAGCACGTAGAGGGGCGAGCCGTCGCTGCGCGCGATCACGAAGTCTTCCTGCGCGTTGTTGGGGAACTCCACCCGGCCGCGCACCAGGTCCTCCACCACCGTGACGCCCTCGTCGGGCGTGCGGAAGCGCACCGCGCCCGCGGTGAGCCCGCGCCCGCGGCAGTAGCCGTCGTAGCCCTTGTCCTTGGAGCCCGTGCGCTCCTGGACCTGCTCGCGGGTGCAGTCGCAGAAGTACGCCTTGCCGTCGGCCAGCAGTTTGGCCACGGCCTCGCGGTGCTGCGGCTCGTACGCCGACTGGAAGTAGGGGCCCTCGAACACCGGGTTGGTGCCATTGATCCCGATCCAGTCGAGCGCCGAGATGATGCCCTCGGTCCATTCGGGCCGGTTGCGGGTGGCATCGGTGTCTTCGATGCGCAGGATGAACCGCCCGCCGGACTGCATGGCGACAGCCCAGTTGAACAGCGCGGCGCGGGCACTGCCCACGTGGAACATGCCGGTTGGAGACGGGGCGAACCGCACCCGTACGTCAGTCACGGGAGACCACCTTGTTCGTGAGTGTGCCGATGCCTTCGATGCCGACGCTGACCTCGTCGCCGATCTCCAACGGGCCGACGCCCGCGGGCGTGCCGGTCAGGATGACGTCGCCGGGGATCAGCGTCATGACGGCGCTGACGTAGGCGACCAGCGCGGGAATGTCGTTGATGAGCTGGCTGGTGCGCCCACTCTGCCGGATCTCGCCGTTGACCGTGGTCGTCAGCGCCAGGTCGGTGGCGTCGAGGTCGGTCTGGATCCACGGCCCGAGCGGGCAGAACGTGTCGAACCCCTTGGCCCGGGTGAACTGCACGTCCTTCTTCTGCAGATCGCGGGCGGTGACGTCGTTGGCGCAGGTGTAGCCGAAGATGACGTCCTTGACCCGCTCGACCGGCACCTCGCGGCACAGCCTGCCGATCACCACGGCCAGCTCACCCTCGTAGTCGACGCGGTCGGACAGCGTCGTGGGATAGGCGATGTTCTCCCCATGGCCGATCACCGTGGTGGACGGCTTCATGAAGATGAGCGGCTCCTCGGGCACCTCGTTGCCCAGCTCGGCCGCGTGCTCGGCGTAGTTTCTGCCGATGGCCACCACCTTGCTCGGCAGCATCGGGGCCAGCAGCTTCACCTGGGACAGCGGGTGCCGCTCGCCGGTCAACTGCACCTGGCCGAAGGGATGGCCGGAGACCGCGGAGACGAACTCCTCCCCCGGACCGCCCTCGACCACACCGAACGACACGCCTTCGCCTGTGGAGAACCTCGCTATACGCACCCGACAAGGCTATCGCCGCCGCCGGAGGGCTCCGGTCACGTCCGGACACGCCTGGCCTTGGACTTGTCGATAAATGGGCGGGTTGTCCGCAGTCGTGCTCGAGCACCTGCGCGACGCGCTGGACCGGGATCATGTACCGGCGGCCGCCCGCGTTAGCCTGGTGCCCTCACCTGCGCCGCCCTGTGGTGGTGCGCTGACGAGAGGGGCCTGTGTTGTCCGTCGTGAAGATCAACGTGCTGACCGTGCCCGCCGACATGCGGGAGGAGCTCGAACGGCGGTTCTCCAAGCGGGCCGGGATGGTGGAGTCGGCGGCCGGGTTCGAGTGGTTCGAGCTGCTCAGGCCGGTGGAGGGCACCGATCAGTACCTCGTCTACACGCGCTGGCGCAGCGAGGAGGACTTCCAGACGTGGCAGCAGGGGCAGGCGTTCCAGCGCGGGCACGCCCAGGCGGCGCAGGGCGCCCAGGGGCACGGGCATGGACAGGGGCCCGCGGCGACGGGCTCGGAGGTGTGGACGTTCGAGGTCGCGGAGAGCGCCGGGCCCAAGTCCTGAGCTCTACGCGTCCAGGGGGTTGCGGGTGATGCGGTCCACGATGCCGCCGCCGACGAACTGGGCCGCGAAGCTCGACGGCTTGCGCGCTCCCTGCTCCGAGATGCACACGCTGAACTCCTTGGCGATCTCCAGCCGCGGGTAGCGCTCCAGGACCTCGCGCCGCACGTCAGCGGGGATCTCGTCCGTCCTGCGGCCCGAGATGTCCATGCCGGTGGAGAGCTCCAGCAGGTGGCCCTCGGGGTCCTCGTCCAGCGGCACCTCCTCCCACATGTGCCGGATGATCACCTCGCACGCGCGTAGCCTGCGCTCGGGCGACCAGCCTGCCCCGGCGCAGAAGGCCCAGGCCACGTGCCCGCCCGCCTCCTCGTACGGGACCGTGTGGCTGTCGAACTCGGCCACCAGCCCGATGTCGTGCAGCATCGACGACACGTACAGCAGCTCGGCGTCGAACGCGATGCCGTTGTCCCGTGCGTACGCGGCCGCCCACAGGTAGGCGCGGACCGAGTGGTTGAGCAGCGAGGGCGAGTGGTATCTACCGGCCACTTCGAGGGCGCCGCGGCAGGCCGGCGTGTCCGGGATCACGAGATCGTCGAGTGTCACGTACCCCAGCATGTCGCGACTGGCACGGCGTCCGCCAGCCGGAGTGCCGGCGCCGCATCGGGCGGCTAACGAATCAGGCATTCGGCTTGACCCGTTGATCGTGATTCCGAAAGCATGTCCCGCCCTCATCTTTTGTCCCGTTCGTTTGCCCTGGAAGGACCTGGCGTGCGCCGGCTCGCGATACCTCTTGCCCTCATGCTCGTACTCGGTGGGTTCGTGAGCCCCGCGCAGGCCGACAAGGTGACCCGCACCGCGGAGTGCCAGGGCGACTGGTTACCCGGGACGCCGACGGCCGACGATGTCATGAACGGTGAGATCTCGCTGGTGGGACTGCCGGCGTACAAGCTGGGCAAGAAGATCAACTGGGCCGCGAGCCCGTACCGGAACCGGTCGTGGGAGTTCGTGTTCCAGTCGTTGCGCTGGATGGGGACGCTGGTCGTCGCGTACGAGAACAGCGGCGAGCAGCGCTACCTCGACCGCGCCACCGAGATCGCCAAGGACTGGGCCGCGAACAACAAGCCCGGGGCGCGCGGGACCAAGTCGTACGTGTGGAAGGACCACCCCGTCTCGCTGCGCACGCAGCCGCTGCTGTGCCTGAGCAGGCACGTCAACGAGAGCTGGCTCAAGGACAGCCTGGCCGACCACGCCCGGCTCCTGTCGAACTCGCGGCTCTACAAGAAGGGCCACAACCACGGCATCGACCAGGACATCGCGCTCATGGGCATCGGCTGCCGGTACGGCCGCAAGGACTGGGCGAACCTGGCCACCAGCCGGCTGACCGGCACGGTCAAGCTCGACGTCGACTCGCAGGGCGCGCTCATGGAGCAGGCGCCGCGGTATGCGGTGTACGTGTACGACCGGCTGCAGGTGGCGATGGCCAACATGAAGGCGTGCGGCAGGAAGGTGCCCGCCGAGATCGCCAAGCGGACCGAGGCCCTGAAGGACTTCATCGCCCACTCGACCATGCCGAACGGCTACATGGTGCCCATCGGGGACGGCAGCGCCGAAACCGAGCCGAAGATGGAGACCGGCACGCCGAAGGAGGAGGTCAAGGCTTATCGGGCGGGGTACGTCTTCGGGCGTACGGCCTTCGGGAAGCCGGAGTCGGCGTACTACTCGATCAGGTTCGGGCCTGGGCTGAAGTTCCACGGTCATGAGGATCACCTTGGGGTGACGTACTACGCGCAGGGGCGGAACATCCTCGTGGACGGGGGGTTCCATTCGTACGAGAAGAGCTCGTATCGGTACTGGACGCTCTCGCCGGAGGCGCACAACGTGCCGACGGTGGTCGGGGCCCGGTTCAGGCCGCGGACCTCGTCCAAGCTCGTGGGGACGAAGTACGGCAAGGACCGGCAGTCGTTCAAGGTGACGGACAAGGCGTATGGCGTGAGCCGCACGAGGTCGGTGCTGGTGAACCACGGGGAGGACCTGATGGCTGTCCTCGATACGGCGTCCGGGGGCAAGAAGATCAGGAACATGTGGCGCTTCGACCCGTCGCTCAAGATGCTCTCCGATGGCGGCGGGAAGGTCGTGCTGGGGGACGGCAAGTTCAAGGTCACGATGGTGCAGTTGTCGTCGTGTGACCGGGTGGGCGGGCAGAAGGTGGAGCGCGGCGGGAAGCTGGGCTGGGTTTCGCCCACGTACCTGTCGAAGAAGCCGACGAATGTGGTGGTGTCGCCGACGGCGAAGTCGCTGCTGACGGTGATCGTGCCGGGCACGGACTCGCCCAAGGTGTCATGCTCTGGCGGGAAGGTCACGGTCGAGGGCGTGTCATTCCCATCCGATCTGTTCTAGGGGTTACCGTGCGGCCCCGGACGCACGGCAACACCGAACGGATCACCTCGGTGGACAGGCCCGCATTCAGCAGGGCACGGATCTGCCGCACGGTGATCACCGAGTCCTCGTCATAGTCGCGGTAACCGTTTGGATCACGTCTGGCGTCGAGCAATCCCTGCGCCTCGTAGTACCGCAGCAACCGTGAGCTGACCCCGGTACGCCTGGACAACTCCCCGATCAGCATGTGACCAGCCCCACCTGAGGTTGACCTTCCTATCGATGTCAACCCTTAACGTCGCCTCATGAGCGGAACATTCCGCACACGTCGCCCGCGGCCGTGGGCGGGGCTCGTTCTTCCGTCCACTCGATTCCGTACCGCTGGAGTGCTGCATGACCTCTTTTGTTGTTCAACGTAACGGTCAGGCGGCGACCGCCGAGGAGTTGGCGCCGCTCGCTTTCGCGGGCTATGCCCACTTCACCGCCATGCAGGTGCGTGGAGGCCAGATCCGGGGCCTCGACCTGCATCTGGAGCGGCTGCGGTCTGCCTCGAAGGAGTTGTTCGATCAGGCATTGCCCGACGATCGGGTGCGGTCGTATCTGCGGACGGCGGTGGAGGCCGGTCCGGCTGACCTCTCGCTGACGGCCACGGTGTACTCGCCGGCGGGCGAGTTCACCGTGGCCGGGGCTGATGCGGAGCCGGAGGTGCTGGTCCGTACCGGGCCGGCCGCGTCCGGCCCGCAGGGCCCGCTGGCCCTGGCGACGGTCGCGTACGAACGGGTCCTGCCGGCCGTGAAGCACGTCGGCGAGGTGGCCAAGACGTATTTCCTCCGCCAGGCCGCTGGACAAGGCTTCGACGACGCCGCCTTCGTCGACCGCCGGGGCCGGCTCAGCGAGGGCTCGATCTGGAATCTGGCCTTCTGGGACGGCACCGCGGTGGTGTGGCCTGACGCCGAGATGCTGGGCGGGACCACCATGGGCATTGTCCGCCGGCAGCTGGATCGCCTCGGTGTCCCGCAGCGCGTCCAGGAGGTCACGCTCGCCGACCTGCCGGCGTTGGCCGGGGGCGTGGTCATGAACTCATGGACGCCGGGTGTGGCGGTACACCGGATCGGCTCTGTTTCCTTGCCTGAAGCGCCGAACTTCTTGGAGTTGCTTCACCAGGCATACCAGGCCGAACCACTCACCTCGCCGTGAGGGCTGGTCCCACCAAATCCCCAGACCTGAACGCCAGAGGGGACCCTTCTACCGCAGTCAACGCTGGTCGCGAGGGGTAGCGGCGGCGATCTCCGGCCGGGTCGAGATCACAATGGGCATAGACAGCAGACCCCCCATCGCGCGTCGTTGGTTGCGAAGGACCTTGCTTGAAAGCCCGAACCCCTAGTGGGTTTCGTGGCCGGCGCGCAGGAGGCCGTACGTGACTGCCTGTTCCAGCGCCTGCCAGGAAGCGTCGATGATGTTCTCCGCCACCCCGACCGTGGCCCACTCGGCCCTGTCGTCGCTGGAGGTGATCAGGACGCGGGTGATGGCGTCCGTGCCGTGGGTGCCCTCCAGTATGCGGACCTTGTAGTCCACCAGCTCCAGCTTCGCCAGGTCCGGGTACAGCTGCTCCAGCGCCAGCCGTACCGCCTTGTCCAGGGCGTTCACGGGGCCGTTGCCCTCGCCTGTGGCCACGATGCGCTCGCCCTTGGCGTGCAGTTTGACCGTGGCCTCGCTGACCAGTTCGCCGCCCTTCGTGCGTTCCACGATGACGCGCCAGGACTCCACCTCGAAGTGGCGCTTGCGCTGCCCGTGCACGGTGTCGCGGAGCAGCAGCTCGAACGAGGCGTCCGCGGCCTCGAACGTGAAGCCTCGCGACTCCAGGTCCTTGACGCGTTCGACCAGCGTCTTGGTGTGCTCGGGGGTCAGCGAGTAGCCCAGCTCGCGGCCCTTGAGCTCGACCGAGGCGCGGCCGGCCATGTCGGAGACGAGCATGCGCATGTCGTTGCCCACCTGGGCCGGGTCGATGTGCTGGTAGAGGTTGGGGTCCACCTTGATGGCGCTGGCGTGCAGGCCGGCCTTGTGGGCGAAGGCGGACGTCCCCACGTATGGGGCGTGGGAGTTGGGGGTGACGTTCGTGACCTCGGTGATCGCGTGGGCGATGCGGGTCATGTCCGCCAGCGCGCCCGCGGGTACGAGGTCGAAGCCGCGCTTGAGCTGCAGGTTCGCCACGACCGTGAAGAGGTTGGCGTTGCCCGAGCGTTCGCCGTAGCCGTTGGCGCAACCCTGTACGTGCGTGGCGCCCGCCTTGACCGCCGCCAGGGTGTTGGCCACCGCGCAACCGGTGTCGTCGTGGCAGTGGATGCCGACCCGGGCGCTGGTGCGTACCGCATCCAGGACGATCTCCGCCAGCTCGTCCGGGAGCATGCCGCCGTTCGTGTCGCACAGGGCGATGACGTCGGCGCCGGCTTCGGCGGCGGTCCTGATGACCTCCAGCGCGTAGGCTGGGTTGGACTTGTAGCCGTCGAAGAAGTGCTCGGCGTCGAGGAAGACTCGCTGTCCCCCCGCACGAAGGTGGGAGACCGTGTCGCGGATCATCGCGAGGTTCTCCTGGAGAGTCGTGCGGAGGGCCAGCTCCACGTGCCGGTCGTGGCTCTTGGCGACAAGGGTCACGACCGGCGCGCCGGATTCGCGCAATGCGGCCACCAATGGGTCGTCGGCTGCCTTCACACCGGCCCGGCGGGTCGCGCCGAACGCGGCTAGTTGCGCGTGCTTCAGATCGAGCTCTGTTCGAGCCCGCTTGAAGAACTCTGTGTCCTTGGGATTGGCGCCCGGCCAGCCCCCTTCGATGAAGCCGACGCCCAGGCTGTCCAGGTGACGTGCGACGGCGAGCTTGTCGGCGACGGTGAGGTTGAGCCCCTCCTGCTGGGCGCCGTCACGCAGCGTCGTGTCGTATACGTGGAAGCGTTCGTCGGCCATGAGTCTCTCCGGAGGAGTCTGGGTGCTGGAAAACAAAAAGACCCCTCACGGACGTGAGAGGTCTGCGCGCTGGCGGTGTCCCTTTGTCAGCCAGCGCGCCTGCTGATAATGAGCAGACCGTAGAACATGGTGCTCACCAGTCTGCCACATGGATTCACCATCTGGCACACTGATCTCACGCACTGGGACACAGGCTCGTTAGACCACGACACCGTCGCCCCCGGTGATGGCCCGTTCGAGCGCCGCCGGATCGAAGGCCTCGCCACCCAGCTGCTGCCCGTCGAGCAGCACCGTGGGCGTGCCTTCCAGCCGCACCTTCGCCGTCTCCGCCAGGTGCTCCTCGGCGTACGACTGCGAGGTGACGCATTCGTCCACGTCCGCCCCCGCCTTCCTGGCCGCCTTGACCAGTTCCTCGACGGTGAACCCGGACGCCTCCCCGTGCGGCGCGGGCTGGATGGCGTACAGCTCGTCCCGGAACGCCAGCCAGTTCGCCTCGGGGACGCAGCGGGCGGCAGCGGCGGCGCGGATGGAGTTCGAGCGCATGGGCTCGTCCTGGAAGATCGTCACCGGGTGGAAGACGACCTTGACCTTGCCTTCCATGGCCAGCTTCCGGATCGTGCCGTCCACCCTGGCGTGCAGGTCCTTGCAGACGGGACAGTCGAAGTCCTCGTACAGATCGAGCACGGGAGCCTCTCTCGACCGGTCGGCGAGGACCATGGTGCCGTCGATCTGGCGGGTCAGCCGCACTCCGTCGGACGACTCGCCCGGCTCCGAGAACGCCAGCACCCCGAGTACGGCGATCGCCACGCACGCGACCGCGACCGCCACCAACCGCTTCATCATCAGCCCACTCTCACCTCATTGATCGCGCAGACCCTACCGGAAGAGGAAACAATGGCCGCATGAAGGCATACCTCCTGGATCCCGCCGTAGCCCAATACGTCTTCGCGCACACCACCCCGCCCGACCCCCTGCTGGAGGAGCTGGCGAAAGAGACCGCCGAGGCCACCGGCGACGCGGCCGGCATGCAGATCTCCCCCGACCAGGGCAACTTCCTCACCATGATCACCCAGCTCGTGGCGCCTCAGGTGGTCGTGGAGGTGGGGACGTTCACCGGCTATTCGTCCGTGTGCATCGCCCGCGGGCTGACCGGCGGCCGGCTGCACTGTTTCGACGTGAGCGAGGAGTGGACGTCCATCGCGCGCCGGTACTGGCACCAGGCCGGGGTCGAGGACCGCATCACGCTCACGCTCGGCCCCGCGCTCGAGACGCTCGCGGCCTTCGACCAGCCCATCGACCTGGCCTTCCTCGACGCCGACAAGGGAAACTACCCCGGCTACTACGAGCTGCTCGTCAACCGCCTGCGCCCCGGCGGGCTGATCGTCGCCGACAACACGCTGAGGAGGGGGTGGGTTGCGGATCCGGCGCACGACGAGACCACGACCGTGGAGATCCGCGAGTTCAACGACCTGGTGATCGAGGATCCGCGGGTGACCGTGCTCATGTTGCCGGTCGCCGACGGCATGACCCTGATCAGGAAGAACTAACCGATCAGCATGACCGGGCCCGCGCCGGGCAGTTTCCACCCCTGACCGCACAAACCTGAGGGGGACACATGCAGTACCGCGCTCTTGGCCGGCAGGGTCCGACGGTCTCGGCGCTGGGGTTCGGTGCGATGACCCTGGCTCCGGGGATCTACGCCGACGTGGACGAGCAGCAGGCGGCCGACGCCCTGCTGGCGGCGCTCGACGCGGGCATCACGTTCATCGACACCGCCGACATCTACGGCGCCGGACACAGCGAGAGCCTGATCGGCCGGGTGCTGCGCGGGCGGCGCGACGAGTTCACGCTGGCCACCAAGTTCGGCGGCAACCAGGACGAGCGCGGCCTGCTGGTGCCGGGTCTCGGCCGGCCCGAGTACGTACGGACCGCGCTCGACGCCAGCCTCGGCCGCCTGCGTACCGACCACGTGGACCTGTACTACCTGCACCGGCTCGACCCGACGACGCCCGTCGAGGAGACCATGGGCGCGCTCGCCGAGCTGGTCGAGGCCGGGAAGGTGGGCCACGTCGGGCTGTCGGAGGTGTCGGCGCGCACGCTCAGGCTGGCCTGCGCCGTGCACCCGGTCACGGCCGTGCAGAGCGAGTATTCGCTGTTCAGCCGGGCGCCGGAGCAGGAGGTGCTGCCGGCCTGCGAGGAGCTGGGCGTCGGCTTCGTCGCCTACAGCCCGCTGGGCCGCGGCATCCTCGGCGGCACGATCCGGGGCCGGGGCGAGCTCGCAAGCGGCGACTGGCGCCGGGGGAACCCGCGTTTCCAGGAGGGCAACCTCGATCGCAACGTGGCGCTGGCCGACGCCGTGGCCGCGCTCGCCGCCGAGCACGACCTGTCCGCCGCGCAGCTCGCGCTGGCCTGGCTCATGCACCAGGGCGCCGTGCCGATCCCGGGGTCGCGGCGGGCCGGGAACGTGCGCGCCAACGCCGCGGCCGCCGACGTGACGCTGGCCAAGGAGGTCGTGTCGCGGCTCGAAGAGCTCGTGCCGCCTGGCGCGGCGGCCGGTGAGCAGGGCAACGAGGCGTATATGGCCAACATCGACGAGTAAAGGAAAACGCCTCCTCGCAACGCCGCCGAGTATTACGCTGGGTCACTCCGTGACTACCAGAGGACGGCGACTATGGTCGGGCCACTCGAAGAGCGATTCCGGACGGTACGCGATTTGCTCCCCGAATATCGGGTGGAGACGACGAAGGGCCGGATCGTGGTGAACGAGTCGGGCACCTGGCAACACAACACGATTCTTTCTCAGCTGTTGTTCCAGATAGTCGGCGCGGCGGCCGAGCGGGGCTGGGAGATCTGGCCGAACATCACCGTCCACCTGGGACAACACGCCGATCGGTTCGTGCCCGACCTGGCCGTGGTGCCGCGGTTCCCGCGAATGGCGGAGGAGCACGCCGTGCTCGGCGATTCGACGTTGCTGCTCGTGGACGTCGTTTCCGCGGGCAGCACCTACGACGACTACTACGTCAAACCGAACGGATACGCGCCGGCCGGGGTACCGCTTTATCTGGTGGTCGATCCTTTCCGGCGTTCGGTCCGGCTGCACAGCGAGCCGGGCGGCGGAAAATACGGCCGGGAAACGGAGGCGAACGCGGGTGAGCCGTTGTTCCTGCCGCCGCCCTGGGGGTTCGCCCTGGACACCGGGAAACTGCTCGGCGCCGACGAATAGGCGGCCTCGGGGCTCGGTGAGGCCCCGAGGACGGGCCGACTAGACGATCTTGTGGACCCAGCTGTGGGAGTCGGGGCGGGTGCCGTACTGGATGCCCATCAGCTCTTCCCGCACCCGCATCGTCACGGGACCGGGGGTGCCGTCGGCGACGGTCCAGGAGCGGTCGACGCCCTTCACCGTGCCCACCGGCGTCACCACGGCCGCCGTCCCGCACGCGAACACCTCCGTGAGCTCTCCCGCCTCGGACGCCGACTGCCACTCCTCGATCGAGAGGAGCCGCTCCTCGGTCTCCAGGCCCAGGTCCCCGGCCAGCTCCAGGATCGAGTCCCTGGTGATGCCGGGCAGCAGGGTGCCGGTGAGGGCGGGGGTGACGAGCTTGTCGCGGAAGACGAAGAACAGGTTCATGCCGCCCATCTCCTCGACGTACCTGTGCTCGTGGGCGTCCAGCCACACCACCTGGTCGCAGCCGTTCTGCACCGCCTGCCGCTGCGCGACGAACGCCGCCGCGTAGTTGCCGCCACACTTCGCGAAGCCCGTGCCGCCGGGGGCGGCCCGCGTGTACTCCGTGGACAACCAGACCGAGACGGGCTTGATCCCACCCGTGAAGTACGAGGCCGCGGGCGAGGCGATGACCATGTACTTGTACGACTTCGACGGGTAGTTCACCCCGAGGCCCGCCTGGGTGGCGATCATGAAGGGCCGCAGGTAGAGGCTGTGGCCCTCGGTCGTGGGCACCCACGCCCTGTCTGTCTCGACGAGGAGCTCCAGCGAGTCCACGAACGTCTCCTCCGGCAGCTCGGGCATGGCCATGCGGCCGGCCGAGCGGTTGAAGCGGGCGGCGTTCGCGTACGGGCGGAATGTCACGATCGAGCCGGTGATCTGCCGATACGCCTTGAGACCCTCGAACAGCTCCTGCGCGTAGTGGAAGACCGAGGTGGCCGGGTCGAGCGAGAGCGGCCCGTACGGCCTGAGCGTGGCGTCATGCCACCCCTGCCCCTCGGTGTAGTCGATCGAGATCATGTGATCCGTGAAGGTCTGCCCGAAACCGGGGTCCGCCAGCACCTGCTCCCGCTCGGCCGCGGTGCGAGCGTGGTCGGATAGCTGCACGTCGAAGCTGAGCTTCTCAGCGATGGTCATGACGGCGGTCCTTCTCTCTGAGATGTCTGACAAGGCTTGGGGCGTACGCGAACACTGCCCGGGAGCAGTATTCGTACTTCCTATTGTCTCGCTATATGAGAACGTCGGTGCCCGATGGGCTGGTTCGGCCGTTTGGACGCGAAAAAGCGCCTGGCAGTCCTCCTCGGACCACCAGGCGCGTTCGGGGCTAGGCGGTCCTAGCCGGATACTCGCGCGGTGATGTCGTCGCCGATCTCGTGGGTGGTGCGGCCCGCCCAGCCGGCCAGCCGGTCGACGATGTCGTCGGCGACCGCCTGCTCGACCTTGGCCGCCTCGGTGTGCAGGCCGAGGTGGTCGAGGAGCATGGCGACCGACAGGATGGTCGCGGTCGGGTCGGCCTTGCCCTGCCCGGCGATGTCGGGGGCGCTGCCGTGCACCGGCTCGAACATGCTGGGCGCGGTGCGCTCGGGGTTGATGTTGCCGCTGGCCGCCAGGCCGATGCCGCCGGCGATGGCCGCGCCGAGGTCGGTGATGATGTCGCCGAACAGGTTGTCGGTGACCACCACGTCGAACCGCTCGGGCTGGCTCACGAAGAACATCGAGGCCGCGTCGATGTGGCTGTAATCGGTCGTGACCTCGGGGAACTCCTCCGCCACCCGGTTGACCGTGCGCTGCCACAGGTCGCCGGCGTAGGTGAGGACGTTGGTCTTGTGGACGAGCGTCAGCTTCTTGCGCGGCCGCGACTTGGCCTTCTCGAACGCGAAACGCACCACGCGCTCGACGCCGTAGGCGGTGTTGAGCGACTCCTGGGTGGCGATCTCGTGGGGCGTGCCGCGCCGCATGACGCCGCCGGTGCCCGCGTAGAGGCCCTCGGTGCCCTCGCGGACGACGATCATGTCGATGTCCTCGGCGGGCGTGTCGGCCAGCGGGGTCTCCACGCCGGGGAACAGCTTGACCGGCCGCAGGTTGACGTAGTGGTCGAACTCGAACCGCAGTCGGAGTAGCAGGTCGCGCTCGAGCACGCCCGGCGGCACGCTGGGGTCGCCCACGGCGCCGAGCAGGATCGCGTCGTAGCCGCGCAGCTCCTGGAGCACCGCGTCCGGCAGCGTCTCACCGGTGCGGTGATAGCGCGCGGCGCCCAGGTCGTAGTGCGTGGGCTCGATCTTCGTGCCTACGGCCTCCAGGACCTTGAGTCCTTCGGCTACGACCTCGGTGCCGATGCCATCCCCAGGGATGACGGCCAGGCGGATGTTACGCGACTCCATGGGCGGTACCTTACCGGCTCGTCTCGACTGACGAACACAGCATCTCATTTTTCGGACGTCCGGTTTTGCGGTGGTTTACAACCCTTTGACCGTTTCGTTAGAGTCCGACAAGCCTAATCCACGCAGCGTCGCGTGGAGCCGGGGACCCACCTCCCCCATGGGGCGAATCGGCATCCGCCGTAGGGCTGCTTCCAAGCCCGAGCCCGTCAGCTAACCCGGTAGGCCGCATGGAAGGACAGTCCGCTGTCTCGCATCGCCATTTTCCTGGTGGCAGCCGCCGCCGGCCTCACTCTGGCCACCCCAGCCCACGCCACCTCCCCCCAACCCACCTCCCACGATGGACCGACCACCCTGACCGGCCCCCAGGTCAAACGCATCCAGCAGAAGCAGGCGCCCACGCCCGCCTGGAAGGTCGCCCTCGACTTCGCCCTGCACAAGCGCGGCATCCCGTACGTCTGGGGCGGGACCAGCGACCAGGGGTACGACTGCTCCGGGCTCATGCTCAGGGCCTACGAGGACGCGGGGATCGAGTTGCCGCGTACCGCGGCGGAGCAGTACAACGCGTTCTCCAGGAAGATCTCCTGGGATCACCTCAAGCCCGGCGACCTGGTCTTCTTCAGCAATCTCGGGCACGTGGGGATGATCTCCAAACCCGGTTACATGGTGCACGCGCCCCACACCGGGGACGTGGTCAAGGAGGAGAAGCTCTCGGACTGGCGCAGGGACGCGTTCGTGGGCGCCGTACGGCCCGACCCCAAGGGCGTACGACTCTGGTCCGAGCAACGCCGCACCCCTCCCCCGTCGATGCTCACCGCCATCCTCTGACCAGGAAAGCGGCCCCGCGAGCCGTCGCGGGGCCGCTGCCGTAGCGTGGTGTGTATGCCACCCGAGAAGGTGCACCTCACCGGGGAGAAGGCCACGCTCCTCGCCACCCTGTACGGCAGGGCGCTCGACGCGAGATCGCGGCAGCCGATCCTCGGCGACGAGCTGGCCGCGGAGGCGGTCGAGCGGATCGACCACGACTTCACCAAGACGGGGATCACCACCCGCACCGCCCCGGCGGTCGCGCTCAGGGCCCGGTTCATCGACAACTGGGCCAGGGAGTTCCTGGCCCGGCAGCCGGCGGCCACCGTGCTCCACCTGGGCTGCGGGCTCGACACCCGCGTCCACCGGCTGGCCCCGCCGCCCACCGTGCGCTGGTACGACGTGGACTACCCCGAGGTCATCGACCTGCGTGGCCGCCTGTTCCCCGAGCGGCCCGGCTACTCCATGATCGGCTCATCGGTCACCGACCTGAAATGGCTGGAGCAGGTCCCCGACGACGCTCCCGTGCTGGTCGTCGCCGAGGGCCTGCTCTACTACCTCGACCCCGCCGAGGGCCAGGGGCTCCTGCGGGCGATCGTGGACCGGTTTCCCAGCGGCCAGTTCGTCTTCGACGCGCTCAGCTCGTTCGGACTCCGGCTGCAGAAGCTCAACAAGCCTGTCCAGAAGGCCGGGGCCACGCTCTACTGGGGGATCGACGGCCCACAGGATCTGGAGAAGATCCATCCGAGGTTGCGCTGCGTCGACGCGGTGAGCGCGTTCGACATCGACGGGTTCGACCGGTTGTCGATCCCGCACCGGGTCTCGGCCTGGATCGTCAAGGCTCTGCCGGGGATGAAGCGGACGGCCGTGTTCTACCGGCTGGAATTCTGAGGCGCGCCGCCGTTGTCCCGGCGGTCCAGCGCGGTCTGCAGGGCCTCGGCGGCCTCGTCCTCGTGCTCCTCGGCACGGTTCCAGACATACATCTCGTACATGTGACTCATCTCGTTTCGCGGGCGCGTTCCACTGGGAAGTCGGATCCCGGTCGCGAACCCGACCGGGCCTGATCTCGTGGTCCGGATCACGGACCGGACGAAAGGGGCTTACTGGCCGACGCAACGCCGCTCACCGCGGCGAGTCGTCGACCTGCCCTAACAGGCCCCGCCGCGGCAGGTAATAAGTACGAGAACCTGGCGCATTTCCAACAACAGTACCCGAGCCATCTCGTTGGATGTCCTAGTATCTCGCATCCTGAGACAACAAAAAGGCCGCCACCCGGAACGATCCAGGTGGCGGCCCCTACAAACCGAAAGGTCAGTCCTCCAGGTCCACCGAGCGGCCGCTCTCAGCGCCGATCTCGGCCACGATCTGCTCGATCACGTCGGCCGGGATCGCCGAGTCGACGGTCAGCGCGATGAGCGCCTTGCCGCCCTTGACGTCGCGGGCCACCTGCATCGAGGCGATGTTGATGCCGTGCTCGCCGAGGAGCCGGCCGACCACGCCGACGATGCCGGGACGGTCGGTGTAGGTGAAGAACGCCAGGTGGGCCGTCGGCTCGATCTCCATCTCGTAGCCGTTGACCTCGACGATCTTCGTGATCTGGCGAGGGCCGGAGAGCGTACCCGAGACCGAGACCTGGCGGCCGTCGGCGAGCAGGCCGCGCACGGTCACCACGTTGCGCCAGTCGGGGCTCTCGGAGCTGGTCACCAGCTCGACGGTGACGCCGCGGTCCTTGGCCAGCAGCGGCGCGTTGACGTAGGTGACCTGCTCCTCGATCACGCCGGCGAACACGCCCTTGAGCGCCGCCAGCTCGATCACCCGCACGTCGTGGGAGGCGATCTCGCCGCGCACCTCGACGTCGAGCTTGGTGGCGACCTCGCCGGCCAGCGCGGTGAACACCCGGCCCAGCTTCTCCGCCAGCGGCAGGCCAGGCTTGACGTCCTCGGCCACCGCCCCGCCCTGCACGTTGACGGCGTCGGGTACGAACTCGCCCGCGAGCGCCAGCTTCACGCTGCGCGCGACCTGGGTGCCGGCCTTCTCCTGGGCCTCGTGCGTGGAGGCGCCCAGGTGCGGCGTGACGACGACCTGGTCCAGCTCGAACAGGGGGCTGTCGGTGCACGGCTCCTTGGCGAACACGTCGAGACCCGCCCCCGCGACGCGCCCCTCCTTGATCGCCGAGTAGAGCGCGCCCTCGTCCACGATGCCGCCGCGGGCGACGTTGACGATGCGTACGGACGGCTTGACCGCGTGCAGCTCCCTGTCACCGATGAGCCCGATCGTCTCCTTGGACTTGGGCAGGTGAACGGTGATGAAGTCGGCCTGCTTGAGCACCTCTTCGAGGCTGAGCAGCTTGACGCCCATCTGCGCGGCGCGGGCCGGCGGCAGGTAGGGGTCGTAGGCGATCAGCTCGACGCCGAACGGCTGCAGCCGCTGGGCCACGAGCTGGCCGATCTTGCCGAGCCCGAGGATGCCGACGACCTTCTCGTCGAGCTCGACCCCGGTGTACTTGGAACGCTTCCACTCACCGTTCTTCAGCGCGGCGTGGGCCTGGGCCGTGTTGCGCGCGCTGGCCAGGATGAGGGCGATGGTCTGCTCGGCGGCGCTGGTGATGTTGGAGGTCGGGGCGTTGACCACCATGACACCGGCCTTGGTGGCGGAACCGACGTCGACGTTGTCGAGGCCGACGCCGGCGCGGGCGACGACGCGCAGCTTGGGCGCGGCGGCGACGGCCTCGGCGTCGACCTGCGTGGCGGAGCGGACGATCAGCGCGTCCACGTCCGCGAGAGCGGGGAGCAGCTGGGAACGGTCGGCGCCGTCGGTGTGGCGGACCTCGAAATCAGCACCGAGTACGGCGAGGCCGGCTTCGGACAGCTCCTCTGCGACCAGAACGACGGGCTTGTTCACTGGTGTGGATCCTTAGGGACATGCTGCGGGCTTCGGGGGACACGTCCACGGATCCCCCGGCGGTCCCACAGAGTGTATCCGTGGCTTGTGAACGCTTTCACGAGAGACCCACGATGTGAGACGGGTCCCGCCGTACCCAGCGGTAGGCAAACTCATCCACTCCGCGGCCATCTTTGTCTTGATCGGGACATTTATTCGCCATTAGCCTGATAAGCCGTGGCCGAGTACTTAGGGTTCGTCATATGAGCATCGGGAATCCTGCGCTTGCCGACGTGCTCGCACAGCATGGCACGCCTCACCGCCTGCTGGGCGCTCTCGCCGACGGTGGAGTCCTGGTGGCAGTGCGACCAGATCGCTCAGTCGTCCTCGGGACGACCCAAGCCGGTGACCGGGTGCTGCTCGGTTACACCGGCCCTGCTACCTATGCCAGGCACCGCGGCAGTCATTCCCTGTCGGCGTGCGACGCCGACACCATCCTGGACATCCAGCGCGTCACCGGCGTGCGGGAGATCGTGATCGACGCGGCCGGACCAGCCGCCGCGGCCGTGCCCATCGACGATCTCCAGCGGTTCCTCACCTCGACGCGTAGCGGGCCTACGCCCGTCCTGTCCGGGGCGGTGCCGGCCGCCTACGCGACGGGTGCCATGGCCACCGTGTCGCGGGGCGCCGCGCTGGCCCAGGTGGCGCCGCCGAGCCCGGAGGCGCCCGCGCTGCCGTGGGTGCCCGCACCCCGGCCGCACCTGTCGGGGCCCATGCAGCAGGTGGACCCCGGGTACCGGCGGTGCACGCATCCGATCCTGCCCGCGCTGCGGCAGGCCATCTCGTACCTGCTCATGGACTTCCCGCTGGTGCACCATGTGTGGATCTCCGAGGCCCGCACGGCGTCCGGGGCGCCCGGGATCATGCTGCACGTGAAGGTGCACATGTCGGCCGCCGAGGACGTCGTACGCGATCTGCACCGGCTGGTGCGCGCCCGGCTGCCGCAGTTCGCGGCCTCGGGGGCGCCGATCCTCATGGCCAGGGTGGCGGACACGCGCAGCGAGCGCCGGATGATCGAGATCGGTGCGCACGTGGTGTGCGCCGACGTGAGCGACTGACCCGGTAACGGGCCCTTCGCCGCATGAGCGGAGAACTGGGCCCTATCGGACAAGCGCTCGCTCGGCTTCAATAAGGGCATGATCGCACCGGCGGTGACCACGCCCACGGTCTCCAGGGGCGTGCGCCTCGGCTACGGCGTGGGGTCCTTCTGCACGGCGACGGTGAACGCCGTGCCCGGGCTGCTCCTGCTGTACTACATGACCAATTTCCTGGCCGTGCCCGCGTGGCTGGCCGGGGTGGTCGTGACCGCGCCCAAGGTCTGGGACCTGATCATCAACCCGCTGGTCGGCCGCTGGTCGGACCGGACCCGTTCGCGGCTGGGCCCGCGGCGGCCCTGGTTGCTGGCGGGCGCCTGCACGTTGCCGATCGCGTTCTTCCTGGTGTTCGCCGGGCCGCCGCTGACGGGGGTGCCCGCCGCCCTGTACGTGGGGGTGTGCTTCATGGCGACGGCGACGGCGTACGCGTTGTTCGAGGTGCCGTACAAGGCGATGCCCGGCGAGATGACGCACGACTACCACGAGCGCACGTCGCTGCTGCAGTGGCGGATGATCTTCATTGGCGCGGCCACCGCGATCAGCGGGGTGCTGGCGCCGGCCATCGTCACCAGCCAGGGCGGGAACGGCACGCTGGGCAGCTACCGGCTGATGGCGGTCACGATCGCGGTCATCCTGCTCGTCTCGATGTTCGGCTCCTTCTTCGGCACCGCCCGCGCTCCGATGACCGGCGCGCCCGAGGCCGACAGGGGCGGGTGGCGGGAGCAGTTCGCCGCGATCAAGGGGAACCCGGCGTTCGTCTGGATCACCGCGCTGGCCTGCACGCAGATGCTCGCCGTGAGCATGATGCTGGCCGCGGCGCCGTACTTCGCCGCCTACATCATCGGCACGCCCACGGCGACACAGACGTTGTTCGCCGCGCTGGTGGGCCCGATGTTACTGACGATGCCGCTGTGGGTGCGGCTGTCCAAGCGGTTCGACAAGCGCGGGGCGATGATCCTGGCCGCGCTCATGTTCGGGGGCGGGACGGCGGCGACCATGGCCACCCCGATCTTCGGCGTCGTCTACGCGCACGTGATGATCCTGCTGGTCGGCGTGGGCATCGCGGGGGTGGAACTGCTGCTGTTCTCGATGCTGGCGGATGTGATCGCGGTGGACGCGGCGCAGACCGGCAAACGGCGGGCGGGCGTGCTGACCGGGTTGTGGACGGCCATCGAGAGCGGCGTCAGCTCGTTCGGAGCGCTGATCTTCGGCGTGATCCTGTCGGTGGCCGGCTTCGTCGAGTCCGAACCGAGCCGACCGGTCGAGCAGCCGGACAGCGCGGTGACCGCGGTCCTCATCGGGCAGACCACGATCCCCGCGCTGATCATCTTCCTGTCGGTGCTGATGACGCTGAAATACCGCCTCACGCCACCCGGCGCGCCGGCACCAGACGCGTCCGCGTGAACAGCCCGGCCACCAGCGCGGGCGCCTGGCCGTGCACCGGGTCACCTCTCGCAGTGTCGGTGATCGTGTAGACGGCCCGGCCCTGCTCGTCGACGCCGCCGGGCGCGACCAGGCCGTCGCGTTCCAGGCGGGAGAGCGTCGCGATCCGCGTATTCTGGACACGGAACGCGGTTCAGGCCGATACTCGCTACATGAGCTCCACGCACCCGCCCTTTCGCGCGTCCGACGGGGAACGCGACCGTGCGATCGACGAGCTCAGAGACCGAGCCGTGGAGGGCCGGATCTCGCACGACACGTTCGTGGGCCGGGTGGACCAGGCGCTGCGGGCGCAACACCAGTCCGAGCTCGACGAGCTGGTGGCCGACCTGCCGCGGCGGCCGACGTTCAGGCAGCGGTTGACCGACGCGGTCGCGTCGGTGTCGGAGTTCACCACCAGGCTGCAGTCGGCGTGGCGGCGGCCGCGGCTGCCCCGGCTGGCCCTGCCGGACGACGACCGGCTGCGTTACGTGGTGGGCCGGGGGTCCGCGTGCGATCTCGTGTTGTCGGACCTGACGGTCTCCCGGGTGCACGCCGAGCTGCGGCGCGAGGGCGGCGGCGGGTGGATGCTGGTCGATCTCGGCTCGCTCAACGGCACCCGGCTCAACGGGTGGCGGCTGGTGGGGCCCGTGCGGGTCAGGTCGGGTGACGAGATCTCGTTCGGCGACAGCGGCTTCCTGCTGACCGCACAACAGCCGTCGCTCTGACGCCCCGATAAATACGGATATTTGCGGATTACAGGCTGACTGCGCTGATCCATGCTCTCATGCGATCCCTCAGCCTTTTGGAGACCCCATGCGGCGCACCTCAGCCTCCCTCGTCGCGGGCGCGCTCGTCGCGGCCCTCGCGTGGGCGTCCAGCCCCTCCTCACCGGCCGTCGCGCTCGATCCCTCGGCGGGCGCGGCCGACCTGACCCAGGACCTCAACAAGATCCTCGCCGACTCGCGGCTCACGATCGCCAGGGCGGGCGTCGTGGTCAAGAGCGCCCAGACCGGCGAGGAGCTGTACGCCACCGACGCCGACAAGCTGCTGATCCCCGCGTCCAACACCAAGCTGTTCACCTCCGCCGCGGCGGTGGAGACGCTCGGGCTCGACTACCGGTTCCCCACCACCGTGCTGAACGGCGGCCGCAAGGTCGGCTCCGTGCTGACCGGCGACCTGGTGCTGCGCGGCACCGGTGACCCGACCATGCTGGCGGCCGACTACGACGCGCTGGCCAAGGAGGTGGCCGCGGCGGGCGTCAAGGTCGTCACGGGCAGGCTGGTGGCCGACGACACCTGGTTCGACGCGCAACGGCTCGGCAACGACTGGGCCTGGGATGACGAGACCGCGTACTACGCGGCGCCGATCTCCGCGCTGACCGCCTCGCCCGACACGGACTACGACGCGGGCTCGGTGATCGTCGCGGTGGCGGCCGACGGCGGCAAGGTCAAGGTGACCACCACGCCGGAGACCGACTACCTGAAGATCGTCAACAAGGCCACCGTGGGCTCGGCGACCGACGTGCTCATCGAGCGGCAACACGGCACGCGCACGGTCGTGATCACGGGTACGGTGGCGGCCCCGTACCAGGAGTGGGTGGCCGTCGACGACCCCACGGCGTACGTATCCTCGCTGTTCCGTAAGTCGCTGGCCGCCCACGGCGTCAAGGTGCTCGGGCCGACTGTCGCCGGGGCGGCTCCTTCCGGTGCGAAGGAGCTGGCCAAGCACGAGTCGATGACGCTGGGCGAGTTGCTGGTGCCGTTCCTGAAGCTGAGCAACAACATCCACGCCGAGATCCTCACCAAGGCCATGGGACGCAAGGCCGCGAACCAGGGCACCTGGTCGGCCGGGCTCAAGGTCAGCACCGACTTCGCCAGGGCCAACGGGGTGCAGGTGATCAACATGCGTGACGGGTCCGGGCTGTCGCGCCGGGACGGCTTCTCGCCGGGCTCGATCGTGCAGCTCCTGACGTCCGTACGGACCAAGCCGTGGTTCAAGACCTGGTACGACGCCCTGCCCATCGCCGGCAACTCCCAGCGTTTCGTCGGCGGCACCCTGCGCAGCCGGATGCCGAACACGCCCGCCGCCAATAACGTGCACGCCAAGACGGGTTCGCTGACCGGGGTGACGGCGTTGTCCGGTTACGTGACGAGCGCCGAAGGCGAGCCGCTGGTCTTCTCGATCATGCTGAACCAGTACCTGTCCGGCTCCCCCAAGGACATCGAGGACAAGATCGCCATCCGGCTCGCCCAGTTCTCCCGCACCACCGCGACCGCCGACGCCGTCCAGCTCCGCGCCACGGATCAGGGCGCGGCGGGCGACCTCGAGTGCTCGTGGCTCAAGCCCGTGCAGTGCTAGCGACTCGCTGAGACCCGGCGGCCCCCTGACGCTCAGGGGGCCGCTGTGGTTTACCGAGCTCGGGACGGGTCGCATGACGATTCGGCCACTTGGAGCTCCAAGTTTGCCCTCAAATTTCCGGACATAGCCGACTCGGGCGGGCCAGAATTCGGATTCGACGCAGTGTCGAGCCCCGAACCGGAGGACAAGAATGCGCGGACAGCTCCAGGCACTGGCCTGCCTCGGCAGTCTGGCGGCATTGAACTTCGGCGCCCATTAGAGCGCCGCTCCCAGACCAGGGAGCGCCGGGCTTTCACCGGCCCCACCCGAGCCGGTTTCCCACCGCACGCCCATGCGCTCCCTTCCCAGCGGGCCCGGCCGCGCCTCCCCCCGCACATAGGACCGCGGCCGGGCCCGCATCTCTGCGAGCCGACCTGTTGCGGGCGGCGCTGCCGTACCGGGAGTGGTTCATCGGGGTGGGGCTGGACTCGGCGGAGGTGGGTATCCGCCGTGATGCTGTACGAGGGATTAGTCGTGACCGTCAACTCGGACGATCCCGCGTACTTCGGGGGTTATGTGGCCTTGCAGCGGGAGCCGGGGATGACGGACGCGCAGCTCGACCGGATCGCCCGCGACTCCTTCGACGCCTCATTCGCCTACGAACATGATTAAGGGGCCCACCTCGCCGGATGGGCCCCTTCAGAACGCTTTTCAGCCGCCACTCAGGACAGACTTGAGGAGCTGGTTGAGGATGTCGACGTCGACGATGTCGTTGTCCTCGCCGAAGTTGTTCCACTCGCCGAAGTCGAACTCCGGGTCTTCCCTGTCGCTGCCTGGACCGGGCAGGATGGCCGAGTTCGCCTGCGTGGCGGTGATGCTAGGTGTCGCCGCGAGCGCGGGGCCGCCGAGCATGACCATCCCGCCGACGACACCGGCGAGGATGAGCCCTTGTTTGTACATTTCGATTCTCCTCTGATAACCCTCGACTACTCTCCGTAGCTATCGGAGGATGATCTGCCCGGGCGCCAAGTTTGACAAACACCCCTATTTTCGCTCCTGACCTGCATAAATACAGCGTCTGGGCGAAGCGATGCCGAAGATCGGTGTACTTGACGGAACGGCCGTTTGCGATTGGGGGACGGAATTGCCATTCTTGACCTCCGCACAACCGTGGCGCAGCCCGTTTCCAGGCCCCGAACTGGTGCGCTTTGTCACGGAGAGGCGTGATTCGGGAGCCTACGGCAGGGTCAGGATGACCGGGCCGTCCGCGGTGATGGCGACCGTGTGCTCGACGTGCACGCTCCTGCTGCCGTCGCCCGAGCACACCGACCAGCCATCCTCCGCCATGAAGTAGCCGTCGCCGCCTCCGGCCATCAGGCTCGGCTCGATCGCGATCACCAGCCCGGGCCTCAGCCGCAGCCCGCGACCGCTGCGGGCCTCGTTGGGCACGTACGGCGACTCGTGCATGGCCCGCCCGATGCCGTGGCCGCCGAAGTCGTTCTGCATGCCGTATCCCGCACCGCGCCCGACCGTGGACATGGCGTGGCCGATGTCCCCCATCCTGCCGCCGGGCAGCGCCGCCTCGATGCCCGCGGCGAGCGTCTCCTCGGCGACCCTGATCAGTTTGAGGTCCTCCGCGCGGGCGTGCCCGACGGCGAAGCTGACCGTGCCGTCGGCGTGCCAACCCTCGATGTACGCACCGCAGTCGACGCTCAGCAGGTCACCGTCACGCAACCGGTACGGCGTCGGCAGCCCGTGCAACATCACCCCGTTCACCGACGTGCAGATCACCCCCGGGTACGGCATGGCGCCGAAGGACGGGTGGTACCCGAGGAACGACGCCCCCGCCCCGGCCTCCTGGATGACCATCCTGGCCACCTCGTCGAGTTGCTTCAGCGACACCCCGACGGCGGCCCGCTCCCGCACCGCGGCCTGAACGGCGGCGACGACCCGGCCCGCCTCCCGCATCGCATCGATCTCCCCGGCGGTCTTGAACTCGATCACGGCCCCTCCCGGCCTCTCGAACGATAACTATACCGGTATTATTATCACGGATCTCGACCGTGCCGACGCTTCAGTCCATCCCCTTCCTGCCCGGAGTCCAGAACGGCTTCGTGCGCACGTCCCTGCGCTGCCAGCCACGTTCGCCGACCAGGTGGGCGCGTACGGCCTGGATCGTGCGCGCCTCGCCCGCGAGGTAGGCCACGCCGGGCTCGTCCGGCAGATCCAGCTCCCTGACCGCGTTCACCAGGACCTCGGACCGGACCGCCGACGCGCCCTTCCTGCACACCCTGACCAGTTCCCCGGGCAGGTCCAGATGGCCATCCGGCCCATCGGCCTCCACGGCGCCGAAGGCCGGCTCGCCCTCCGGCAGGGAACGCAACATCGCGCCGAACGCCACCGACGCCGTCTCCTCCCCGGCGAACAGGTGGTACGGGGCCTCCTCCCGCACCACGAAGCCACCGTCCGGCCGGGTGAAGGCGATCTCCTGGCCAGGCTTGGCGTTCCTGATCCACGAGGTGCCGGGCGAGTCTCCGCCGTGGTCGTACCCGATCAGATCGACGGCCTCCCAGGAGGGGTCGTGCTCCCAGATCGAGTACGTGCGCAACACGCCGCCCAGCAGGCCATCACCCTCGACGAAGAGGCGTACGTGCTGGCCCGGCGTCCATTTCAGCCCGGCGAGGGCCTCTCCCCCGATCCTGACCCGCCGCATGCGGGAGGTCACCCGCTCGACCTCGACGACCTCGCCCGCCAGGAACATCCGGTCGAGCAGGCGGCGAGCGATGCTCCGGCTCATGATCGCTGCCTCCTGGGGTCCAGCCGCTCGATCCTGCGGCGGGTGTCCACGAAGATCTCCTGGATCTGCTCGACCACCCTCGGGTCGCCGTGCGCGTGGGCGAGTGTCTTCACGGCGGCCTTGACCAGGCGCAACGCCGGGCCGATGATCTCGGCCGCCTCGGGCTCGCGGAACATCCCCCACTCGCCCCTGCTGGCCGCCCGGCCCCAGAGCCGCTCGATCTCCTCGGCCTGCTCGTCGGCGGCCCGCCGGCCTTCCTCGGTGACGTGGTAGACCTTGCGGCCGTCGGCGGGCTCGACGCGTACGAGACCTTCGTCTTCGAGCAGTTGCAAGGTGGGGTAGATGGAGCCGGCACTCGGCTCGTAGGTGCCGTTGAAGCGGTCGGCGAGGCGGCTCATGACCTGGTAGCCGTGGCCGGGCTGCTCGGCGATCAGGGCGAGGATGGCCAGGCGGAGCTCGCCGGGTCCGAAGAAGCGCCCTGTGGGGCCCAGCCCTCCTGGGCCTGGGGTGCGTCGCGCGTTCATCATGAGTCGGATGCTATATCGAACGATATATCTTGCGCGACTATTTCAGATGCTTCCTCGTCGCGGCCTCGCGCATCCGGTGGAAGGCGACACGTCGACCGAGCGGTGATCCCATGCGCCTGAGTCAGTTGCCTGACTAACTATAGACATGGCGCCGTCCCATGGGCTACGGTTCCTCAAGTTAGTCAGCCAACTCACTTTGAGGAGAAGTTCATGATCGTAGTGACCGGTGCGACGGGGAACGTCGGACGCGAGCTGGTCGGACTGCTCGCCGCCGCGGGCGAGCAGGTGACTGCGGTTTCCCGGCGACCAGCACCAACGCCGATGCCGACAGGAGCGCGGTGGAGCCAAGGTGATCTGGCGGATCCCGCCGGTCTGCGGGATGCGCTGGAGGGAGCCGACGCGATGTTCCTGCTGGTCGCCGGGGACGATCCGGAAGCCCTCCTCCATCAGGCCAGGGAGGCCGGTGTCGGCCGGGTCGTGTTGTTGTCCTCCCTGGGTGCGGGGACCAGGCCGCACCTCTACCGTCACCCCGCGGCGTTCGAGGCCGCCGTGCGCGGCTCCGGCCTCGACTGGACCATCCTGCGACCGGGCGGCTTCGACTCCAACGCCTACGCCTGGGCCGGCACGATCCGCGCCGAGCGTACGGCCGCCGCACCGTTCGGCGACGTCGGCCTGCCGACCATCGACCCGGCCGACATCGCCGAGGTCGCGTCCGCGGTCCTTCGCGAGAACGGTCACTCCGCTCGTACCTATGAGCTCACCGGCCCCGCCCCGACTACGCCGCGGGAGCGGGCGGCGGCGATCGGTGCTGCGCTGGGTGAGCCGGTGCGGTTCGTCGAGCAGACCCGCGAGGAGGCCAAGGCGCAGATGTTGCAATTCATGCCCGAACCGGTCGTGGACGGCACCCTGACCGTCCTGGGCGATCCGACGGCCGCCGAGCAGAAGGTGAGCCCGGACGTCGAGCGCGTCCTCGGCCGCGCACCGCGTACCTTCGCCGACTGGGTCGCACACAACCTCGCGGCCTTCCAATGAGCGCGCCGCCTCGCCCGGTTGAGGGCTTCCTCGCCGGGCCGCACCTGGCCACCTTCACTACGGCCCGCCCCGACGGCTCGTCGCACGTGGTGCCGGTGCGCTTCACCTGGGACGGTACGTCCGGCCTGGCCCGCATCCTGACCCGCGCAATGAACCTCAACCTCTAAAGAAGGACTTACTATGCCCATCCAGCGCGTACTTGACTCCACGATCTTCTACCGGGAGCTCGGCACCGGCACGCCGATGGTCTTCCTGCACGGCAACCCGACCTCCTCACACCTGTGGCGGCACATCCTGCCCGCCGTCGGCGACCCGGGCCGCCGTCTGGCCCCCGACCTGATCGGCATGGGCGAGTCAGGCAAACCGCCCATCGACTACACATTCGCCGACCACGCGCGCTACCTTGACGCCTGGTTCGACGAGCTCGGTTTGGACCAGGTCGTGCTGATCGGGCACGACTGGGGCGGCGCCCTGGCCTTCGACTGGGCCGCCCGCCACCCCGACCGGGTGCGCGGCATCGCGTTCACCGAGACCATCGTCAAGCCGATGACCTGGGGGGAGTTCCCGGAGGGCGGGCGCCCGCTGTTCCGGGCCATCAAGACCGAGGGGGTGGGCGAGTCGATGATCCTCGACGACAACGCGATGATCGAGCAGGGGTTCCCCGGCAGCGTCGCCACCCCCATCAGCCAGGACGACCTCGACGCCTACCTCCGGCCGTACCCGACCAGGGAGAGCCGCCTGCCGATGCTGCGATGGGCGCGTTCGATGCCGCTGGGCGGCGAGCCGGCCGACGTCGTGGCCAGGATCGAGGCGTACGACAGGTGGCTGGCGATCAGCGCGGACGTACCCAAACTGCTGCTCACGTTCAACCCGGGACCCGGGGCGATGATGGGCCGGGAGCTCACCGACTGGTGCGCCGCCAACATGGCCGGCCTCGACATCAGCCACCATGACGTGATCGCCGGCCACCACAACCCCGAGGACCATCCCCATTTGATCGCCACGGCCATCGCGGAATGGGCGGACAAACACGGGCTCCGGTGAAAGCGCTTTCGAGCGGCTCGCCCTCGGCGCGCACCGGCGGCTCGAAGACGGCCGGCCGGCCCACACTCCAGCGAGGCAGCGGGTGGGGCGCACCTGCCCCACCCGTACCCCAAGAAACCGGTTACGCCTTGAGCCAGCTCATCATCGGGCGGAGCTTGGCGCCCGTCTTCTCGATCGGGTTCTCGGCCAGCTCCTCCCGGTGCTGCGTGAACTCCTTCTGGCCCGTGTCGAACTCCTCGACGAGCTGCCGGGCGAACGTCCCGTCCTGGATCTCGCCCAGGATGCGGCGCATCTCCTGGCGCGTCTCCTGCGTGATGACGCGCGGCCCGCGGGTGTAGCCGCCGTACTCGGCCGTGTCCGACACCGACCAGTACATCTTCGAGATGCCGCCCTCGTACATCAGGTCGACGATCAGCTTCATCTCGTGCAGGCACTCGAAGTACGCGACCTCGGGCTGGTATCCGGCCTCGATGAGCGTCTCGAACCCGGCCTTGATGAGCTCCGACACGCCACCGCACAGGACGGCCTGCTCGCCGAACAGGTCCGTCTCCGTCTCCTCGGTGAACGTCGTGCGCAGCGCCCCGGCGCGCGTGCCGCCGATGCCCTTCGCGTACGAGAGCGCCAGGTCCAGCGCCTTACCGGAGGCGTCCTTCTCCACGGCCACCAGCACCGGCACGCCCCGCCCGGCCTCGAACTGCCGGCGGACGAGGTGGCCAGGGCCCTTCGGCGCGACCATGCACACGTCCACACCCTCGGGAGCCTCGATGAGGCCGTAGCGGATGTTCAGGCCGTGGCCGAAGAACAGCGCGTCCCCTTCGACCAGGTTCGGGGCGACGTGCTCGGCGTACAGGTGGCGCTGGATGTGGTCCGGCGCGAGGATCATCGTGAGGTTGGCCTCCTCGACCGCCTCCGACGGCGTGAGCACGCGCAGGCCGTCGTTCTCGGCCTTCTCGCGGCTCTTGGAGCCCTCCGGCAGGCCGACGCGCACGTCCACGCCGGAGTCACGCAGGGAGAGCGCGTGGGCGTGGCCCTGGCTGCCGTACCCCAGCACGGCCACGTGGCGCCCCTGGATGATCGACAGGTCGGCCTGATCGTCGTAGTAAATCTCGGTCACTTGCTCAATACCTTTCAGGCGGTACGGTCCAAAGCCCTGAGGGACCGGTCGGTGATGGAGCGGGCGCCGCGGCCGATGGCCACCATGCCCGATTGGACGAGTTCTTTGATCCCGAACGGCTCGAGGACCTTGACGAACGCGTCGAGCTTGTCGGGGGTGCCGGTGACCTCGATGGTCACGGCGTCGGACGCGACGTCGACGCAACGGGCGCGGAAGAGGTTGACGAGCTCCAGCACGTGGGAGCGGCTGTCGGCGTCGGCCCTGACCTTGATCAGCATCAGCTCGCGCTGCACGGACTGCGTCGGGTCGAGTTCGACGATCTTGAGCACGTTCACGAGCTTGTTGAGCTGCTTGGTGACCTGCTCAAGGGGAAGCTCCTCCACGCTGACCACGATAGTGATGCGCGAGATGTCGTCGTGCTCGGTGGGTCCGACGGCCAGCGAGTCTATGTTGAACCCCCGCCGGCTGAACAGCGCGGACACGCGCGCAAGGACTCCGGGCTTGTTCTCGACAAGCACAGAAAGAGTATGCCTGCTCATTGGTCGCTCACCGCTCCTCGTTCGCTCCGCGGGCGCTCCTTCGTCGCGACCGCTGCACTCACTGCGTCGGGTTCGCTCCTACTCATCCTCGTTCTCCCACTTCGGCGCCATGTCACGGGCGATCTTGATGTCGTCGTTGCTGGTGCCTGCCGCGACCATGGGCCAGACCATGGCGTCCTGGTGGACGACGAAGTCGACCACGACGGGCACGTCGTTGATCTCCATGGCCTTCATGATCACGGCGTCCACGTCCTCGGGACGCTCGCATCGCAGGCCCACACAACCATAGGCCTCGGCCAGCTTGACGAAGTCCGGGATGCGGCGCGTCTTCTGCAGGTCGGTGTTGGAGTACCGCTCGTCGTAGAAGAGCGTCTGCCACTGGCGGACCATGCCGAGATTGCCGTTGTTGATGATGGCGATCTTGATCGGCACGCCCTCCAGCGCGCAGGTGGCCAGCTCCTGGTTGGTCATCTGGAAGCAGCCGTCGCCGTCGATGGCCCACACCGTGGAGCCGGGGCGGCCCATCTTGGCGCCCATCGCGGCCGGGACGGCGAAGCCCATGGTGCCCAGGCCGCCGGAGTTGATGAACGTGCCGGGGTTCTCGTAGTCGATGAACTGCGAGGCCCACATCTGGTGCTGCCCGACCCCGGCCACGTAGTACGTGTCGGGTCCGGCGATGGCGCTCAGCCGCTCCATGACGTACTGCGGCGCCAGCGTGCCGTCCTCGAACGTCTCGTATCCCAGCGGGTACGTCTGCTTGTACCCGTTCAGCACCGTCCACCAGTCGGAATAGTCGCCCCGGGCCTCCGACGCCTGGATCACGCCGATGAGGTCGCTGATGACCTCCTTGCAGTCCCCCACGATCGGCACGTCGGCATGCCGGTTCTTGGAGATCTCGGCGGGATCGATGTCCGCGTGCACGATCTTCGCATGAGGCGCGAACGACGACAGGTCACCGGTCACCCGGTCGTCGAATCGCACCCCCAGCCCGATGATCAGATCGGACTGCTGCAGCGCCCCCACGGCGGAGACGCTCCCGTGCATGCCGGGCATGCCCATGTGCTGGGGATGACTGTCGGGGAACGTCCCCCGCGCCATCAGGGTCGTGACGACCGGGATGTTCGTCAGCTCGGCCAGTTGCAGCAACTCGGCCGAGGCGCCCGCCTTGTGCACGCCGCCGCCGACGTACAGGATCGGCCGCCTGGCCTCGGCGATCAGCTTGGCTGCCTCGCGGATCTGCTTGGAGTGCGGCCTGGTGACCGGGCGGTAGCCCGGGAGCTGCATGGTGGGCGGCCAGCTGAACGTGGTCTCCGCCTGCAGCGCGTCCTTGGAGATGTCCACGAGCACCGGGCCGGGACGGCCCGTGGAGGCGATGTGGAAGGCCTCCACGATCGTACGGGGGATCTCCAGCGGATCGGTGATCAGGAAGTTGTGCTTCGTGATCGGCATGGTGATGCCGGAGATGTCGGCCTCCTGGAAGGCGTCGGTGCCGATGGCCCCGCTCGGCACCTGACCGGTGATGGCCACGATCGGCACCGAGTCCATGTACGCGTCGGCAATCGGCGTCACCAGGTTCGTGGCCCCGGGGCCGCTGGTCGCCATGCACACCCCGACCCGGCCCGTGGCCTGCGCATAGCCCTCGGCCGCGTGCCCCGCACCCTGCTCGTGCCGTACGAGCACGTGCCGGACCTTGGTCGAGTCGTAGAGAGGATCGTAGGCCGGCAGAATGGCGCCGCCCGGGATCCCGAACACGGTGTCGACTCCCACGTGCTCCAGCGCCCTGACCAGGGCCTGT
This sequence comes from Nonomuraea marmarensis, assembly GCF_043197025.1. Lineage (NCBI taxonomy): Bacteria > Bacillati > Actinomycetota > Actinomycetes > Streptosporangiales > Streptosporangiaceae > Nonomuraea > Nonomuraea marmarensis. Next base: position 175,992 of record NZ_JBICRM010000008.1, on the reverse strand, counting down.
GCACCTGTCATCCGTTCGGTCATCGGCTCGTTCCTTGCGTGGCTACTCGCTTAAGGACATAAAAAATGCCCCGTCCCGCCAGGCGGCGGGTCTGGGGCGGCGCGCAGGTCGTCGTGCTTCGCTATCGGCCTGCGCGCCGGCGAAGTACTACGAGAATCTCACTGCGAAGCATGGCTTACACCATAGCCGCTCCGAAGGCTCCAGTGTCAACTTCGTGGACACAAGTCTCAAACAGTGAGACTCGTCCGCATCAACGAGTCGACCCCGCGCGCCGCCATCGGACGGGCCACCAGGAAACCCTGCCCCCTCGTGCACCCCATGCGCTTGAGCAGCTCCAGCTGCTCGGGGCGTTCGATGCCCTCGGCCACCACGATGAGCCCGAGGTCGTGGCCGAGCCGCACGATCGTACGGGTGAGCAGCGTCAGCGTGTCGTCCCGGCCGAGCCCCGACACGAAGGAAGGATCGATCTTGATCATGTCGACCGGGAGCTGCCTGAGGAACGCCAGCGACGCGTAACCGGTGCCGAAGTCGTCGATCGCCAGGCGTACCCCGAGGGCGCGCAGCTCGGACAGCCGCTTGATCGTCTCCTCGGCGTCCTCGACCAGCATCTCCTCGATCACTTCGAGCGTGAGCGAGGAGGCGGGCAGCCCGCTCTCCTCCAGCGCCTCCCGGACCGTCTCCACGAAGCGCGGCGCCATGATCTGCCTGGCCGACAGGTTGAGCGACAACCCGATGTCCCAGGACGAGGCCCGCCAGGCGGCCACCTCGCGGCACGCCTCGCGCAGGATCCACTCGCTCAGCGGCACGATCAGCCCGGTGTCCTCCGCCGGGCCGAGGAACTGCTCGGGCGGCACGAACACCGAGCCGCGCCACCACCGCACCAGCGCCTCGACCGCCGTCACCCGCGACGTGGCCAGGTCGACCACCGGCTGGTATTCGATCGCGAACTGCTGCTCGATCAGCGCCCGCTGCAGGTCGGCGGCCAGCTCCAGCCTGCGCACCACGTCGGCGTGCATCTGTGCGGCGAACACCTCCACCCGCCGCCCGCCCAGTTCCTTGGAGCGCGCCATGGCCACGTCGGCGTTGCGGATCAGGTCGGCCGCGGGCAGGTCGTCCTCGGTGAACGCCACGCCCACGCTCGCGGTCAGCGCCACGTCGCGGTCGGCGACGCGGAACGGCTCCTGCGAGACCGCGCGGACGAGCCGCTCGGCCAGGTCGACCGCGACCTGCGCGTCGCCGCCCGTCTCCACGAGCACCGCGAACTCGTCGCCGCCCCACCGGGCGAGCGTGTCGTCGGTACGTACGGCGCCGCGCAACCGCCGCGCCGCCTGCCCGAGCAGGTAGTCGCCGCTGGCGTGCCCGACGGAGTCGTTGACCGAGGTGAACCCGTCGAGGTCGAGGAAGATGACCGCGACGTTGCCGGACGTGCGCCCCGGCAGCACCTCGCGGGTGCGCTCCTCGAAGTAGGCGCGGTTGGGCAGCCCGGTGACGCCGTCGTGGAAGGTCAGGTGGGCCACCTGGTTGCGCAGCGCCTCCTCGTCGCTGACGTCTCTGGCGGTCACCAGCATCAGCTCGTCGCCGCCGACGTGGCGGGTGGCGACGGACTCGGTGGGGCGCCAGGTGCCGTCGGCGCCGCGCACCCGGCAGGCGATCAGGCAGGCGCCGGGCGAGGCGGTCTCCTCGTCGAGGCCCATGGCGCGCAGCGCGTTCTGGATGCCGGGCACGTCCTCCGGGTGGATGTAGTCGAAGATCGACCCGCCGACCAGCTCCTCGGGGCGGTAACCGTAGGTGACCTCGACCCCGGCGCCGATCTCGCGCACCACGCCTTCGTAGTCGCACAGCAGCACCACGTCGCCGCTGCTCTCGGCCAGCTCCCTGAGCTGCCGCTCGCCGAGCCTGACCTGGCCGCGCAGGCGCATGTTGGTCGCCGACACCACGAACAGGCGCACCAGCAGGAGCAGCACCACGGAGACCGCGACCACCACCACGCCGGCGACCGGCGGCTCCTGGCGCCCGCCGGCCAGGTGGGCGAGCAGCGTGCAGGTCGCCACGGCCACCAGCGCCATCGGCACGATCGCGATCACGTTGCCGACGGCGCGACCGCCCGCCTGCCCGCCGCGCGGCCCCCACGGGACGGCCGCGAGCAGCAGGAGCGCGACGGGCGCGAGCAGGACGCTCCACGGCTGCGGGTCGCCGCCGTCGAGCCGCGCCACCCCGGTCGCCAGGCCCGCCACGGTCATGGTGGCGAGCACGCCGACGCCGGCCAGGCCGAGCAGCCAGGAGGGAGACCTGCTGGTGAGCACGGACGGGATCACGGCGCACGTCACCAGCAGCGCGACCATCGGCGGCAGCATGACGAGGGTGAACGCGGGCGGGTCGGCCGTGTCGGCGTAGACGTGGCGCAGCGCCACCACCCAGCCGATCATGAAGAGCGAGGCGGCACACAGGTAGGAGTCCGTGATATGCCGTAATGCGACCCTGGCCGGGAACCTGCGGTCGGCGGCGATCACCGCGCCACCGGCCGTGACCACGGTGCCGAGCAGCACGAACAGGTCGGCGAAGCTGACCACGAAGCTCTCGGCGAACGGGCGCAGCGCCACCCCGGCGGCCCAGATGACGGCACCGCCGCCCATCCAGCGCGCGCCCAGCGCCGTCGGGCGGTGCGCGGCCGACTTCACCGAGGCGATCAGCAGGGAGGAGGCGGCGACCAGCGCCGCCAGCCCTCCGGCGAGCGCGCCGGTGAGCAGGGCCTGACCGCCCGCGAGGAGCGCGGCGGCGAACGCCACCACGCCTACCGCCGCCGCGGCGGTCAGCGGCACTCGAGGATCACGCCAGCGGATCACAGTCGTTGCCCATCCCGTCTCGAACTCTGCACCCATGACCCGCCGAAGTCCGGCGGATCACTTCGCCAGTGTGTGCGGTCATGGGGGCGCGGGTGGTGACAACGCCGATGTCGTCACCGATCTGATAACCACACAGACCTCTTGCCGCCAAGAGTTCCTTGACAGTGAGTCAGGAACTCCCTGCAAAGGTAACCGTACGCAGGGAAGGTCACGGACCAGCCACGGTCCGGGATCCTCTCAATACGCGTCGGTTATGACGTTGACCAGGTGCTCGCCTGCGAGGTAACGCTCGAGCTGAACGCGCAGGAGGCGCAACATGCGCCGCCCCGACGCGGGGGTGCTGCCCGCGACGTGCGGGGTGATCAGTACGCCCGGCGCGCTCCAGAGGGGGTGGCCCTCGGGCAGCGGCTCGGGCGCGGTCACATCCAGCGCGGCGCGTAGCCTACCGGTTTTGAGCTCCGCGAGCAGGGCGTCGGTGTCGACGATTCCGCCTCTGGCGGCGTTCACCAGGAGCGCGCCGTCCTTCATCCGCGCCAGGAAGGCCGCGTCGACCATCTCCGCGGTGTCGGACGTGGAGGGCACCAGCAGCACCACGACGTCCGCCGCCGGCAGCAGTTTGGGCAGTTCGTCCAGGCCGTGCACGCCTTCGCGGGCGCTCCTGGCCACGCGTACGACCTCCACCTCGAACCCACCGAGCCGCCTTTCCAGCGCCGCGCCGATGGAGCCGTACCCGACGATGAGCACGGTCGAGTCGGCCAGCACCTCGGTGTGGTGGTAGGTCCACTCGCCCCGGCGCTGCGCGTCCACGAACCCGGGGAACTCCCTCAGCACCGCCACCATCGCCCCGACCGCCCATTCGGCGGTCCCCGCGTCGTGCACGCCCCGCGCGTTGCACAACCTCACGCCCCGGGGAATGTGCGGCAGGTACGCCTCCACCCCCGCGCTCGTGGCCTGCACCAGCCGCAACGAGCGCATCCGAGCCAGCGTCCCCGGCAGGTCGAGCACCGTGATCAGCGGCGGGATCCAGACCTCCACCTCCTCGATCCCCGCCGGCATCGGGGACGTGCCGTCATAGACAGCGCATTCAACCCCAGGTAGGTCGGACAGAACATCAGCCACCGAATCGGACGGAACCCAGGTCTTCATGCGGAGAACCTTACGACTCGGGGGGAAGTATGGAACACATGAGGAAGATCTGCACGATCATGCTGATGGCCGCGCTCACCGCCTGTTCCAGTGCGGGAGAGGTGCTCCCCACGGCCGCCGTCTCGGCAGGCGCCGCCCCCGGCGAGCCGAAGGACGTGGTGACCGGGCTGTCCGTGCCGTGGGCGATCGCGTTCCTGCCCGGCGGAGACGCGCTGGTCACCGAGCGGGACTCGGCCAGGCTGCTGCGGGTGAGCCAGGCTGGCAAGGTGACGGGGCTGGGGACGATCGAGGGGGTACGGCCGGAGGGGGAGGGCGGCCTGATGGGCGTGGCGGTCAAGGGCGACCAAATATTCCTTTACTACACGGCGGAACAGGACAACCGGATCGTCCGCTACCGGCTCACCGGCGACCGCCTCAGCGACCAGCGCATCCTCGTCCAGGGCATCCCGAAGGGCGGCATCCACAACGGCGGCCGGCTGGCCTTCGGCCCCGACGGCTACCTGTACGCGACCACCGGCGAGACCGGCGAAGGCGGCCTCGCCCAGCAGCGCGACTCCCTCGGCGGCAAGATCCTGCGCATGACCGTGGACGGCGCGCCCGCCCCCGGCAACCCGTTCGGCACCCTCGTCTACAGCTACGGCCACCGCAACGTCCAGGGCCTGGCCTGGGACCGCTCGGGCCGCCTGTACGCCACCGAATTCGGCCAGGACACCTACGACGAGATCAACCTGATCAGGCCGGGCGCCAACTACGGCTGGCCGGAGGTCGAGGGCCGCGGCGACGACCCGCGATTCGTGAACCCGCTCCTCACCTGGACCACCGCCGAGTCGTCCCCGTCCGGCATGGCGTACGCGGACGGCTCCCTGTGGGTGGCCGCGCTGCGCGGGGAGCGCCTGTGGCAGATCCCGCTCAGCGCGGACGGCTCGGCGGGCAAGCCCGTCGCGCACTTCACCGACCGGTACGGCCGGCTCCGCGCGGTCACCACGGCCCCCGACGGGACCGTGTGGGTGGGCACCAGCAACAAGGACGGCAGGGGCTCGCCGCGCCCCGGCGACGACCGGATCCTCTCGGTCAACGTGTCGTAGCGGTGCAGATCACCTGGGCCTGCGGCCGATACTCCGTGGTCAGCTTCTTGTCCTTCTTGACCGCTTTGCCGTCCTGGTTGAACACCCGGGTGACGTCGATGGTGAAGCCCTGCTGGCCGGCCGTGGGCAGGCAGTCGGGCGCGTCACTCGTCTCGCGCCGGAACTGGGTGAGGTTACGCCGCTCCGACTCGACCGCCTCGATCTCGTCGTACCGCTTGGTGCTCCACAACGTGACCGAGACCGAGGTGTCGGTAAAAGCGGTCTTGATCAGCACGCCGTTCTCGGAGTCGTTGCGCCACTTCAGGTCCTGTTTCGGATAGAGCAGCGCGACGTCGCGTCCGGCCGGGTAGCGGGGGGCGTAGTAGTCCATCGGCTGGTGCTCGACGTCGTCGAACCCGCCGAAGAACGCCGCGTTGTACATGGTCGTGGCGAACTGGGAGGTGCCGCCGCCAACAATGTTCACCATCCGGCCGCCGACGATCTGCCCGGCCTCGACGTAGCCGTCCTCGACCGTGCGCTCGCCCACGACCTCGTTGATCGAGAACGTCTCCCCCGGCTTCACCAGGCGTCCGTCGAGCTCCTGGGCCATGCGCTGGATGTTCTTGACGCGCGGCTGGCAGCAGTCGAACGCCGTGGTGAACGTGCCCACGATCTCCTTGATGCCGAGGCCGCGTACCTCCGAGGTGGTGACGGTCGGGGCGACGGCGCCCAGCCGGACCGGGACCGTGCGGGCCCCGCCCGCGTCGAACACCTTCTCGGCGTCCCTGGCCAGCAGCTTGTCGTTCACGCCCCGCCCCGTGCGCGCGGGCACCAGGACGGGCTTACCGTCCACGATGTCGTACGTGGCGTCGCGCGGCTGCTGTGCGGCGTCCACCAGGCTGCTCTCCACGACGGCCAGCACGGCCTTGGCGTTGAACTCGGGAGCGAGCCCGCCGCTGCCGTCGGAGTTGTAGGTGAGGTTCGCGGCGATCATGGCCGGGGAGACCTGCGCCTGCTTGTCGCCGATGGTCAGTGTGATGGGCGCGGCGACGGCCTGCTTCGCCTTGGCGACCGCTTCCTCGACGGCCCCGGCGGTGGTGACGGGCTTGGCCGGCCTGAGCGTGAGCGCCACCGTGCCGCCCCCCTTCAGGAAGGCGTCGCCGATCCTGCGCACGGCGTCGTCCCTGTCGAGCAGCACGCCGTCCTCGGGCAGCCGGGTCTTGGGCTCCAACCCGGTGAAGGACACCCGGCCCTCATGCGCCTGCTTGTCGGCGCCCTCCGCCAGGCCGTCGACGGTCCTGGTGAGCTGGGAGGAGTCGATGCTCACTTTCGGTTCGAGCTCGGTCTTGCCGGTCAGGCCCTGCCAGACCTCCTCCGGGCTGGGGAACCCGCTGGGCGCCTGCCCGATCGTGCCGACCACGTCGAGCTCCAGACCGGCCTCGTCGGCCTGGATGGTGGCCTTCGCGCCGCCGATGTCGGCCACGACCGGCTTGCTCAACCTGGCGCCCAGCTCGGTGCGCAGCTTGTCGGCCGCCTGGGTCACGGTCAGGCCGCCGATGTCGACGCCGGCCACGTGGGTGCCGCGCAACACCGATCCTGACATGAGCACCGCGGGCACGACGTACGCCAGCGCCGCCAGCACCGCGACGAACACGAACAGGCCCGTGAGGAGCCGGCGCCGCCTGGGCGGCTCGGGTTCGTAGGCGGGCGGCCGTTCCGCAGGCCCCGTCGCGCCGAACACCGGGGCGGGCGGGGACGACGGTTCCTTGGCGCTCATCGGCCACGGCTGCGCCGGCGGCGCCACCGGGGGCAGCGCGCCGTTCGAGGGACCGCCCGGGGCGCTCGGGCCTTGGGCCGGCCGGGGCTCCTGCCTGTTCTGCGGGCCGAAGATGTCCCGGGAGACGCCCGGGGGCAGGCCTTCGATCCGCGGCTTCTTGGAGACGCCCGACGTGGGTAGTGGCACCGAGGCGAACGGGTCGGTCGGTGATTCGATCGGTCCGGCGTTTCGCACGCCTCAATCTCCTCCCGGTCCGCAGCCAAGTCTCAGGCAACAGTAAGGCACGCGCATCCGCATATGTCACGGTAAATGGCTACGGAAATGTGTCAACCTAGCCACCGGTAGCGATGTTCGGGTCGACCGGCCGTGCCGTAACGCGGCCGGAGTTCGGCCTGCCCTGCGGCGCACAGATATTCCAGATAGCGGCGGGCGCTCACCCGCGACAGGCCCGTGAGCTCGGCCGCTTCGGCCGCCGACAGGTCGCGGCCCGCCTCCCGCAGGGTATCGGCGACCAGCGCGCAGGTGGCCGCCGACAACCCTTTCGGCATGGGCGCGGCGGATTTGGGCGTGCCGAAGAGCCGGTCCACGTCGTCCTGGCGGGCCTCGGGGCCGATGGCGGTCAGGCGCTTGCGGGTGTCGGCGTACTGGTGGAGGCGTTCGGTCAGCGCGGCGGCGGTGAACGGCTTGATGAGGTAGTTGACCGCGCCGCCGCGCATGGCCTCCCTGACGGTGGGCACGTCGCGGGCCGCGCTGATCATGAGGACGTCCACGTCGTTGAGCGCCTTGAGCACCTCCAGTCCCGACATGTCGGGCAGGTAGATGTCGAGCAGCACGAGGTCGGGCCGCAGCTCGGCCACCGCGGCGAGCGCGTCGGCACCGTTGTGCGCGACGGAGACGACCCGGAAGCCGGGTACGCGGGTCACGTAGCCGCTGTGAATGCGCGCCACCATGAAATCGTCGTCCACGACTAGGACGCGCAAGTCGCTCATGACCGCACCTTGGCGGGGAGGAGGGCGGTGAAGACCGCGCCGCCCGAGTTGCGGACCTCTACCCAGCCGCCTCTGCGCAGGCAGGCCTGCCTGGTCAGGGCCAGGCCGAGGCCGCGCGGCCCCGACTGGGCGGCCTTGGTGGTGAATCCCTCCCTGAAGACCTCCTCCACCAGGTCCGGGGCGATGCCGGGGCCCGAGTCGCCGACGCGCACGCGCAGCCCTTGATCATTGGCTTGCACCGACACCTCGATCGTGCCCTCCGCGCCGTCGAGGGCGTCGATGGCGTTCGCGACCAGGTTGCCGACCACCAGGACCGCGTCCTGCGGGTCGCCGATCAGGCCCTCGGGCACGGCGGAGTCGTCGGACAACACGAGCTTGGCGCCGCGCTCGGCCGCCTCGGCGGACTTGGCCAGCAGGAGGGCGGCCAGCGTGGGGTCCTGGACGCGTTCGCGCAGGTCAGTGGCGTACGTGCCGCGGGTGGTCCGGGTGATGAAACCGACGGCGGCCTCGTGCTCGCCCAGCTCCAGCAGGCCGACGACGGTGTGCATGCGGTTGGCGAACTCGTGCGCCTGGGCCCTGAGCGCCTCGGTCGCGCTGCTGGTGTCGTCGAGCTCGCGGGCCAGGCGTACCAGCTCGGTGCGGTCTCGCAGGGTGACGACCCAGCCGCGGTGCTGGCCGCGTACCGACACCGGGGTGCGATTGAGCACCAGGACGCGTTCGCTGTGCAGGACGACGCGGTCCTCGCCCGGGTCGGCGCCGCCGAGCACGTCGCGCATGCGATCCGAGACCGGCATCTGGGTGAGGTCCTCACCCACGTCGCCGAGCAGCTCGCGGGCGGCGTCGTTGATCAGCGTGACGCGGCCGGCGAGGTCGAGCGCGAGCACGCCCTCCTTGACGCCGTGCAGCACACCTTCGCGCTGCTCCAGCAGCGCGGCGATCTCGCGCGGCTCCAGGCCGAACGTCTGCCTGCGCACCCGCGCGGTGATCAGCGCGGCCAGCGCGAGCCCGGCCAGCAGCACCGCCAGGGCCGTCCAGATCAGCGGCGGGAGCGCGGCACCGAGCTGCCCGATGACCGTGGTCTCCAGCACGCCGACCGAGACGAGGCCGATGACGTTGCCGTATTCGTCGCGGATGGGGGTCTTGCCCCGGACCGTGGTGCCGATCGTGCCGGTCTCCGTGCCGACCCAGCTCCTGCCCGTCCGCAGCACCGTGGTGCCGTCGGTGGACAACTGCTTGCCGATCAGCGAGGTGTTGGGGTGGGCGTAGCGCTTCTGGTCGGCGTTGGCGATCACGACGTAGTCCGCGCCGGTCTCGTGCTGCACGCTCATGGCCAGCGGCTGCAGCACCGTCTCCGGTCTCGCCAGCTTGAAGGCGTCTCTGACCTGCGGGAGCGCGGCCACCGACTGCGCGATCGCCAGCGCCCGCTGCTGGTGCAGCGAGTCGAGCTGGTCGCGCGTGTGCTCGGCCCACACGCCTCCGGTGCCCCCGACGGCGAGCAGCACGATCACCATCTGGAGCACGAACAGCTGGGTGCCGAGGGAGGCGTCCCTCACCCGTCTCACGGTCCACATGGAAACAAACCCAGGTCACGGCCAGGTCGCGACCAATACGACCACTATGACGGCAAGCGTGCAAAGCCTCGACGCGGAGGGGAAGTGGCTTCACCATCCCAGTTTTATAACCGTGAAATCCCCCCTTGGAGTGATCATGCGCTTGAGCGTATTCGCCGCACTCGCGGCACTCTCCCTCGGTGCGCTGACCGCCTGCGGCGGCGGGTCGGGCACCTCCGCCAGCGCCTCGCTGCGGATCATGGCTCCGGCCGCGCCGGGTGGCGGCTGGGACCAGACCTCCCGTACGGCGGAGCAGGCGTTCAAGAGCGCCGACCCCAAGCGCAAGGTCGAGGTGTACAACGTTCCAGGCGCCGGCGGCACGATCGGCCTGGCGCAGCTCGCGGGCGAGAAGGGCAACGGCAACCTGCTGATGACCATGGGCCTGGTCATGGTGGGCGCCATCGAGCAGAACAAGTCGAAGGTCACGCTGACCGAGACCACGCCCATCGCCAAGCTGACCGAGGAGTACGAGATCGTCGTCGTACCAGCCGCGTCCCCGTACAAGACACTGGCCGACATGGTGGCGGCCTGGAAGGCCGACCCGAAGAAGGTGTCGATCTCGGGCGGGTCCGCGGGCGGCACCGACCACATCGTGGCCGGGCTGATGGCCAAGGCCGCGGGCGTGGACCCCAAGCAGGTCAACTACATCGCGCACTCCGGCGGCGGCGAGGCGCTGAACGAGCTGCTCGGCAACAAGGTCAGCGCGGGCATCTCGGGCGTGGCCGAGTTCGCGGAGCACGTGAAGTCGGGCAAGCTGCGCGCTCTCGGTGTGACCTCCGGTGAGCGGGTGCCCGGGCTGGACTCGCCCACTCTGAAGGAGGGCGGGCTGGACGTGGAGCTGGCCAACTGGCGCGGCTTCGTCGCCCCCGGCGGGCTCTCCGACGCCGACAAGAAGGCGCTGACCGACCTGGTCACCAAGATGCACGACTCGCAGCCCTGGAAGGACGCGGTGGCCAAGAACGGCTGGATCGACTCGTTCCAGACCGGGCAGCAGTTCGCCGACTTCCTGGGGGCCGAGCAGACGCGGGTCAAGGGCATCATCGCCGAGATGGGGCTCGTCTCCTGATGACTCGATGGTGGCGGCCCGAGCTCGGGCTGGCGGTCGTGGTGCTGGTGCTGGGCGTGTTCGTGGTGATCGGGACGCTGGACGTCTCCGCCGCGGCCTCCCAGCTCGGCATCGGGCCGCGGTTCTTCCCCATGCTGGTGGGCGGGGCCATGGTGCTCGTCGGCCTGTTCTACGTGATCGACGTCGTACGCGGCGGGCGCGGCGACCCCGAGGAGAGCGAGGACGTGGACGTGGAGGCGCCCACGGACTGGCGCAGCGTCGGGCTGGTCAGCGGGATCTTCCTGGCGTTCGCGGCGCTGCTGAACGTGCTCGGCTGGATCATCGCCGCCAGCCTGCTGTTCTTCGGCCTGTCGGTGGCGCTTGGGGCCGAGCACAAGTTGCGCGCGGCCGTGGTCGCGGCGGTCATGGGGATCGCCACGTACCTGCTGTTCGTCAAGGGCCTCGGCGTGTCCCTGCCGGGCGGACCGCTTTCCGGGGTGATCTGAGTGTCGTCGTTCCAACTGCTGCTCGACGGCTTCGCCGCCGCACTCACCCCGGTCAACCTCCTGTACGCGCTCATCGGCGTCACCCTCGGCACCCTGGTCGGAGTGCTGCCCGGCATCGGGCCCGCGATGACCGTGGCGCTGCTGCTGCCGATCACGTTCACGGTGCCGCCGGCCAGCGCGTTCATCATGTTCGCGGGCATCTACTACGGCGGCATGTACGGCGGCTCGACCACCTCCATCCTGCTCAACACGCCCGGCGAGTCGTCCTCGATGATCACCGCGCTGGAGGGCAACAAGATGGCCAGGCGGGGCCGGGCGGCCCAGGCACTGGCCACGGCTGCCATCGGCTCGTTCGTGGCCGGGACCATCGCGACCGCCCTGCTGGTCGTGGCCGCGCCCGCCGTGGTGAGCTTCGCGATCTCGTTCGGGCCCGAGGACTACTTCGCCCTGGCGATCCTGGCCTTCACGGCGGTGTCGTCCGTTCTGTCCCGCTCGATCGTGCGCGGCCTGGCCTCCCTGGGGCTCGGCCTGATGATCGGGCTCGTCGGCATCGACCAGCAGACCGGGCAGGCGCGGCTCACCCTGGGCATCCCGCAGCTGCTCGACGGCATCGACGTGGTGATCGTCGCGGTCGGCCTGTTCGCGCTCGGCGAGGCCCTCTACGTGGCCTCCCGGCTGCGCCACGCCACACCCGAGGTGGTGCCCGTGGGGCGGGCGTGGATGGGCCGCGCGGACTGGCGCCGCTCGTGGCTCCCCTGGCTACGCGGCACCGCGCTGGGCTTCCCGTTCGGCGCTTTGCCCGGCGGCGGGGCCGAGATCCCCACGTTCCTGTCGTACGCGGCCGAGAAGCGGCTGGCGCGGGGCGTGGCCCGGGAGGAATACGGCAAGGGCGCCATCGAGGGCGTCGCGGGCCCGGAGGCGGCCAACAACGCCTCGGCGGCCGGCACCCTGGTCCCGCTGCTCACGCTGGGCCTGCCCACGTCCGCGACGGCCGCGATCCTGCTCGCCGCCTTCCAGCAGTACGGCCTGCAGCCGGGGCCTCAGCTGTTCGACCACAACCCGGCGCTGGTGTGGAGCATGATCGCCTCACTCTTCATCGGCAACACGATGCTGCTCGTGCTGAACCTCCCGATGGCCCCTTTGTGGGCGCGCGTGCTCCGGATCCCCCGGCCGTACCTCTATTCCGGGATCGTCCTCTTCGCCGCCCTCGGGGTCTACGCCCTGAACGGCACCGTGGTGGACCTGTTCGTGCTGTACGTGCTCGGCCTGCTCGGCTACGCCATGCGGCGCTTCGGCCTGCCGGTCGCCCCTGCGGTGATCGGCATGATCCTGGGCCCGATGGCGGAGATCCAGCTCCGCAGAGCACTGGCCATCGGCGCGGGCGACGTGACCGTCCTGGTGCGCAGCCCGGTGGCCGTGGTGCTGCTGGCCCTGGCGTTCCTGGCCCTGCTCACACCCCTGTTCAGGAAGGCCCGTAGAACCCGGGTCGCGCCTTAGCCACCGCCGGACCTGGCCCCGCCGATATCTCCCAATCGGCGGGGCCATGAAACGCTGATGGACTACTCGGGCGAGACGCCGAGCTTCTCCAGGATCAGCTGACGGGCCCTGGCCGCATCGGCCTTGCCCTTGCTGGCCCGCATGACGCCACCCACCAGAGCGCCGGCCGCCGCGATCTTCCCAGACCGCACCTTCTCAACCGCGTCGGCGTTGTCGGCCAGCACCTGGTCGATGATCGCCGACAACTCACCCTCGTCGTTGACGATCCGCAGCCCGCGCCGCTCGACCACCTCGTCGGGCGTGCCCTCGCCGGCCAGCACGCCTTCGAGCACCTCGCGGGCGAGCTTGTCGTTGAGCGCGCCCGAGGCCACCAGCTCGGTCACCCTGGCGATCTGCGCGGGCGTGATGGGCAGGTCGGCCAGCGGGGTCGCGGTCTCGTTGGCCCGCCGCGCCAGCTCGCCCATCCACCACTTGCGCGCGTCTGCCGCCGGAGCACCCGCCGCGACCGTGGCCTCGACCAGGTCGAACGCGTCGGCGTTGTGCATGGCCTGCATGTCGAGGTCGGACAACCCCCACTCGGCCTGCAGCCGCTTGCGCCGCACCGACGGCAACTCGGGCAGGCCCGCCTTCAGCTCGGCCACCCACGCCGGATCGGGCGCGATCGGCACCAGGTCGGGCTCGGGGAAGTAGCGGTAGTCCTGCGCCTCCTCCTTGGACCTGCCGGACGTGGTGGTGCCGGTGTCCTCGTGGAAGTGCCTGGTCTCCTGAACGATCTTCCCGCCCTCGGCGAGAACCCCCGCCTGCCGCTCGATCTCGCTCCGCACGGACCGCTCGACGCTGCGCAACGAGTTGACGTTCTTGGTCTCCGTACGGGTGCCCCACTCGGCCGAGCCGCGCGGCATCAGCGACACGTTGACGTCACACCGCAGCGACCCCTCCTCCATGCGCACGTCGGAAACGCCGAGAGACCGCATGATCTCCCGCAGCTCGGTCACGTACGCCTTGGCCACCTCGGGCGCGAGCCTGTCGGTGCCGGGGATGGGCTTGGTCACGATCTCGACCAGCGGAATGCCGGCCCGGTTGTAGTCGACGATCGAGTAGTCGGCCCCGTGGATGCGCCCGGTCGCGCCGCCCACGTGCGTGGACTTGCCGGTGTCCTCCTCCAGGTGCACCCGCTCGATCTCGACCCGCACGATCCGGCCCTCGACCTCGACGTCGACGTAGCCGTCGACGCAGAGCGGCTCGTCGTACTGCGAGATCTGGTAGTTCTTCGGCATGTCCGGATAGAAATAGTTCTTCCGGGCGAAGCGGCACCACTCGGCGATCGAGCAGTTCAGCGCCAGCCCGATGCGGATCGTCGACTCGATGGCCGCGGCGTTGGCCACCGGCAACGCCCCGGGGAACGCCAGGCAGGTCGGGCAGACCTGCGTGTTGGGCGGAGCGCCGAAGGTCGTCTTACAGCCGCAGAACATCTTCGAACGCGTGCCCAGCTCGACATGCGTCTCCAGCCCGAGCAGCGGCTCGAACCGGTCAAGCGCTTCGTCATAGACCATGGTCATAGCGACGGGGCCTCCTTCAGCAGCGGGCCGCCCCAGCGGCTCTCCAGGGCCTTTTCGACGGCGGCGCCGACGCGGTAGCAGCGGTCGTCGGCCAGGACCGGGGCCATGATCTGCAGGCCCACGGGCAGGTTGTCCTCGTCGGCCAGCCCGCACGGCACCGACATGGCCGCGTTGCCCGCCAGGTTGGACGGGATGGTGCACAGGTCGGCGAGGTACATCGAGATCGGGTCGTCGGTGCGCTCGCCGATCGAGAACGCCGTCGTCGGCGTGGTCGGCGACACCAGCACGTCGACCTGCTGGTAAGCCGCCTCGAACTCGCGGGAGATGACGGTGCGCACCTTCTGTGCCTGGCCGTAGTAGGCGTCGTAGTAGCCGCTCGACAGCGCGTACGTGCCGAGCATGATGCGCCGCTTGACCTCGGGACCGAACCCGGCGGCCCTGGTCAGCGCCATGACCTCCTCGGCGCTGCGAGTGCCGTCGTCGCCGACGCGCAGGCCGTAGCGCATGGCGTCGAAGCGCGCCAGGTTGGACGAGCACTCCGACGGCGCGATCAGATAGTACGCGGGCAGCGCGGTCGTGAACGCGGGACACGAGACCTCGACGACCTTGGCCCCGAGCGACTCCAGGAGCTGGACGGCCTCGTGATAGCGGGCCAGCACCCCCGGCTGGTAGCCCTCGCCGCCGAACTCCTTGACGACGCCGATCCGCATGCCGGAAATATCGGCATTCTTGGCGGCCTCGACCACCGAAGGGACGGGTGCGTCGACCGAGGTGGAGTCCATCGGGTCGTACCCGGAGAACGCCTCGTGCAGCAGCGCCGCGTCCAGCACGTTGCGCGCGAACGGCCCCGGCGTGTCGAGCGAGCTCGCGAACGCGATCAGCCCATAACGGGACGAGCCGCCATATGTCGGCTTCATCCCCACGATCCCGGTCACCGAGGCCGGCTGCCGGATCGACCCGCCCGTGTCGGTGCCCGTGGACAGCGGCGCCTCGTACGCGGCCACCGCCGCACTCGAACCACCCGACGACCCCCCGGGCACCTTCGTCAGGTCCCACGGGTTGTGCGTCGGGTGGAAGGCGGAGTTTTCCGTGGAGGAGCCCATGGCGAACTCGTCGAGGTTCGTCTTGCCCAGGATGACCAGCCCGGCCTCGCGCAGCCGCGCGGTGACGGTCGCGTCGTAGGGCGGCCGCCATCCCTCGAGGATCTTGGACGCGGCCGTGGTCGGCATGTCCCGCGTGCTGAAGATGTCCTTGTGCGCGATCGGCACCCCGGCCAGCGGCCCGAGCTGCTCGCCCGCCCTGAGCCTGGCGTCGACGGCCCGCGCCTGGTCGAGCGTCGTCTCGCGATCCACGTGGAGGAACGCCTTGACCTTGGGCTCCACCTCGGCCATGCGGTCGAGATGCGCCTCGGCCACCTCGACGGCCGACACCTCGCCACCGGCGATCATCGTACCCAGCTCGGCGGCGGTCTTACGGATCAAGCTCATGCCTCCTCCCCGAGGATGCGCGGCACCCGGAAGCGGTCGTCCTCGACGGCGGGAGCGCCGGAGAGGGCCTGCTCAGGCGTCAGGGACTGTCGCACCTCGTCGGCACGGAAGACATTGGTCAGCGGAAGCGCGTGCGACGAAGGCGGCACGTCCCCTGCGGCGACCTCGGACACCTTCGCGACCGCCTCGATGATGGCATCGAGCTGGGTGGCGTAGTGGTCGAGCTCGTCGTCGGTGAGCGCCAGCCTGGACAACCGGGCCAGGTGTGCGACCTCGTCGCGGGTTATGGCGGACATGAGTCGTTGAACCCGTTTCGTGGATGGAGTCTTTGGACACTGCCATCCTAGGGGGCTTGACCTAGCAGGCCCGAACGGTTAACCGCCCACCCGCTCGTTGCACCACCAGGGGCCGGACAGGGGTCTGCTGTGGAGCGCGACGGCTGCGGACCGGATGCCTGGTCGTCCTCATCGTGCTGACCATGCCACTGGTGCTTCTCGCGGGCGTGCTCCTGGCCGTCTCCACCGTGGACTCCGCCCAGCTGGAGTACCGCGCCGCCCGCGGCGAGGGCACGCTCGGCACGTTCACGGCGACGCGCCTGGACTGCTCCTGCTGGGCACCCTGCTGTTCGCCGCCTTCACGCTCGCCCTGTTACTCGTACCGGCGTACCTGCTCTGGCGTGTCCTCAGAAAGCGCCCTCACCCGTAAAGCTTCCGCCACTCGAAGTTCCTGGCGAAGATGTGATCAGGCTGAGCGGCTGATCTCGGGCTGGTAGCCGTACTCGACCTCAGCCGTAGTCTCGAAGTGGTCTCGGAGCCAGACCGTGGCGTCGGCGGCCGGCATGGGGCGGCCGAACAGCCACCCCTGCCCCACGTCACACCCCACCTCCGCCAGTCGCATCGCGACCTCGTCCGACTCCACGCCCTCCGCGACCGACCTCAGCCCGAGCGAACGCACCAGGTCCACGATGGAGCGGACGATCCGGTCGTCGTCCTCGGACTCGGCGATCCGGCATACGAACGAGGCGTCGATCTTCACTTCGGACACCGCCAGCCGCTGGAGCCTGATCAGCGAGGAGTAGCCGGTGCCGAAGTCGTCCAGGGCCAGGGGCACCCCGAGCGTCGCCAGGGCCTTGATCGTCTCCTGGGTGTAGGCCTGGTCGCCGGTCAGGATGCGCTCGGTGACCTCCAGCTGGATGGCCCCCGGCGGCAGCCCGTACCTGGCCAGGCCCACTTCGAGCTGCTCCGGCAGGGCCGAGTCGAGCAGGTCGCGGGCGGAGATGTTGACTGAGATCTGCACCCGCAGCCCGGTGTGCCACCAGCGGGCGGCCTGCTCGAGCGCCGCCTCGATGACGTACGCGGTGAGCTGCCGCATCAAGTAGGACTGCTCGGCCAGCGGGACGAACTCCGACGGCGCGATCGGCCCGTGCACCGGGTGGCGCCAGCGCAGCAGGGCCTCGACGCCCTGGACGGCACCGGTGCCGAGGGTGACCTTGGGCTGGTAGTGCAGCCGCAGCTCGCGGTTGTCGATGGCGCGGCGCAGGTCGCCGAGGAGGTTGAGGCGTTCAGGGGAGTTACGGTCTTTGTCCGGCTGGTAGAGCTCTACGCCGGTACGCCCCTCCTTGGCGAGGTACATGGCCACGTCGGCCCGCTGGAGCAGCAGCTCGAAGTCGGGGGCGTGGTCCGGATAAAGGGCGATCCCGACGGATCCGTCCACATCGAAGGTCATGCCCTCCAGGCGTACCGGTTCGGTGAGCGCCGCCCGCAATCTGGCCGCCACCTCCCGAGCCGCGTGCGTGTCCCGGATCGAGGGCAGCAGCACGGCGAACTCGTCGCCGCCCAGCCTCGCCACGACGTCCCCGGGGCGTACGGAATGGGTGAGCCGGTGCGCGACCATCTGCAGCAGCCGGTCGCCCACCGGGTGCCCCATCGTGTCGTTGACCTCCTTGAACCGGTCGAGGTCGAGCAGGAACAGGCCGACCCGGTCGTCCTGGCGGGCCTCGGCGAGCGCCTCCTCGGTGCTGACGATGAGCATCTTGCGGTTGGGCAGGCCAGTCAGCTCGTCGTGCATGGCCTGGTGGTCGCGGCGCATGGAGAGGGTGGCGGTGAAGTAGACGGCGGCCAGGGGGGCGACGAACAGGGGTACGAGTCCGGGCGAATGGTTCATGACGACGACGACCAAGGGTGCCAGGCCGAGCAGCCCGGCGTACACGAGGCTCTGCGGACCCACCGTGGCCTTCAGCACGCGCGTGATCGAGCGCCGCTCGTGCAGCGCGACCGCGCCGCACACGAGCGTGGCCCTGGTGGCGAAGTACGCGACCCCGGCCAGCGCGATCGCCAGCAGGTCACCCCCGCCCGGCACCCACGGCAGGGCCGGGCTCGGCGCGATCCCGAACGCCCCCAGCACCACGGCGGCCGCGGTGAGCGCGAGCGTCGACTGGGAGACGTTGAACATGACCCGATGCCACGACTTACGCGTCACCACGCCGTTCATGGCCACGGCGACGGCCTGCATCAACACCGCCACCGGCAACCCGAAGTGCAGCAACACGGCGAAGGTGAACATGGTGGACGGATAGGTGCCGCCCACGGCGGTGGCGGACGACACCATCACGGGCCTGAGCTCACCCAGGGCCACCAGCGCCGCCAGCACCCAGAACAACGGCGTCCGGGCGAGCTCCACCAGCTCGGCGATGTCCAGCCGGAGCATGGCCACCACGAGAGCGGTGCAGCCGATCACGGTAATGCCCGCGAGGAACGCCCACAGCGGCGTGCCGACGCGTGGTCCGGTGTCGCGGGTGTCGGTTGGGTCAGTCATCGGTAACAGAACCCCCATTAGGTCACTATGGGAGGGTACGACCTTCACCCCACTTCGCGAAACCAAGCGCGTACGTTCCGTCACTTCTCCTTTCCGACATATACCCAAAAACCACCCTATGTAGCAAACCGTTCACGCTCACACACGGGCCTGGGTATCCACCCGACTACGGCTCGGACGTGACCGCGGCCGCAGCGGCCGCCTCCGGACCATCGTCCAGCAGGATCGCGAACCCGGCCCCATCCAGGATCGGCACCCCAAGACCCACCGCCTTGTCGTATTTCGACCCGGCATTCTCCCCCGCCACCAGGAACGAGGTCTTCTTCGACACCGACCCGGAAACCTTCCCACCCCGGCTGGTCAGCGCCTCGGCCGCCGTATCCCGCGTGTAACCCTCCAGCGTCCCCGTCACCACGAACGTCAGCCCTTCGAGGGTCTGCGGCCCCTTCTCAGGCGCGGGCTCGTCCTCCATCCGCACCCCGGCGGCCTTCCACCGGTCGATGATCTCCCGATGCCAGTCCACCTCGAACCACTCCCGGATCGTGGCCGCCACCCGCGGCCCGATGCCCTCGATCTCCGCCAGCTCCTCCTCCGAGGCGTTCATGATGGCGTCGATCGACCTCATCGCGTTGGCCAGGTCGCGCGCCGTGGGCGGTCCGACGTGCCGGATGGACAGGGCGACGAGCACGTTCGCGAGCGGCGTCTGCTTGGCCCGCTCCAGCTCCTCGATGAGCTTGAGCGCGTTCTGGCTGGGCTCGCCGTCGATGTTGGAGAAGAACGTGACGACCTTCTGCTCACCGGTCTTGGGGTCGATTTTCGGCAGCCCGGTGTCCTGGTCGCGGACCACCGACTTGATGGGGATGAGCTGCTCCAGCGTCAGGTCGAACAGGTCGGCCTCGGAGCGCACCACCGGCTGCTGCGGCGGCAGTGGCTGGGTGAGCGCGGCGGCCGCGACGTAGCCGAGGCCGTCGATGTCGAGCGCGCGCCGCCCGGCGGCGAAGTAGATGCGCTCGCGGATCTGCGCCGGGCAACCACGCGCGTTGGGGCAGCGCAGGTCGGCGTCGCCCTCTCGCTCGTACGCCAGCTCGGTCCCGCACTCCGGGCAGTGCGTGGGCATGACGAACTCCCGCTCGGACCCGTCGCGCAACGCCGTCACCGGCCCGACGATCTCCGGAATGACGTCGCCCGCCTTGCGCAGCACCACGGTGTCGCCGATGAGCACGCCCTTCTTGACCACGATGGCGGCGTTGTGCAGGGTGGCCCGCTCGACGGTCGAGCCCGACACCACGACCGGCTCCATCACCGCATAGGGCGTGACCCGCCCGGTGCGCCCGATGCCCACCTGGATGTCGAGCAGCTTGGTGTTGACCTCCTCCGGCGGATATTTGTACGCGATCGCCCACCGCGGCGCCCGCGACGTGGAGCCCAGCTCCCGCTGCGTGCGGAAGTCGTCGACCTTCACGACGACCCCGTCGATCTCGTACGCGGGATCGTGCCGGTGCTCCCGGTAGTACTCGATGAACTCGTTGATCTCGGCGAGCCCCGGCAGCACCTTGTAGAGATCGCTGACCGGCAGCCCGAACTCCCGCAACCGGTCGTAGGTGTCGGACTGCGCCCGCGGCTCGGCCGAGCCCTCCCAGATGCCGATGCCGTGCACCAGCATGCGCAGCGGCCGCTGGGCCGTGATGCGCGCGTCCTTCTGCCGCAACGTGCCCGCCGCCGAGTTGCGCGGGTTGGCGAACGGCTGCTTGCCCTGCTCGACGAGCTGCTCGTTGAGCTTCTTGAAGTCCTCGACCGGGATGTAGACCTCGCCGCGCACCTCGACCAGGCTCGGGACGCCGTCGCCCTTGAGCCTGTGCGGGACCCCTTTGATCGTGCGGACGTTGGGGGTCACGTCGTCGCCCGTGCGCCCGTCACCCCGGGTCGCGCCGCGCTCCAGCTTGCCGTCGCGGTAGACCAGCGCGATCGCCAGCCCGTCGATCTTGAGCTCGCACAGGTAGGGTCCGGGGTCGCCCTCGGCCAGCCGCTCGGCCCGCGCCTGCCAGGCGGCCATGTCGTCGGCGCTGAAGGCGTTGTCGAGGCTCTCCATCCTGTTGAGGTGCTGGACCTTGGCGAAGTCGCCCGAGACCGGCGCGCCCACCTTCTGTGTGGGCGAATCGGGCGTCTGGAGCGTCGGATGCGCCTGCTCCAGCGTGAGCAGCTCCTTGAACCACTCGTCGAACTGGGCGTCGCTGACCGTCGGCTGGTCGAGCACGTAGTAGCGCCAGCGAGCGTCCTCGACCTGCTCGCTCAGCTCGGCATGCCGCTTGAGCGCGGTCACGGGCACGCCCCCGACCTCGGTGCCTGGCTCACTCACGCTCGCTCTCCTTCCTTCCGACAACCTGAGCAAACGCTACCGCCGAGCACCGACAACCACACGCCCTCAGCCGCCTTGCGACGGATCGTCCCTGAGCACCTGAGCCGCCTTCCGGCAGGCCGCCAGCGCCGCCCGCGCATAGCGGGGCGACGCCCCGGCCAGCCCGCACGCCGGAGTGAGCACGACCTGCTCAGCCAGCCGATCAGGCGCGAACCCGAGCCGCCGCCACAACTCCACCGCGGGCTTGGCCACCACCCCGGCGTCCGGCAACCGCGTGTCCCTGCCGGGCACGACCCCCAGGAAGAACCTCAGACCCGCCTCGACGACCTCCCCCAGGGCATCCTCGTCCCGGCGCCGCAGCAGCGAGGCGTCCACCGACACCCCCCGCACCCCGGCCCTGCGCAGCAGGTCGAAGGGCACCGACGGCGCGCAGCAATGCACGATCGGGTCGTCGAACAGCCGCAACGACTCCTCCGCCCGCCACCCCTCCACGGCCGCCAGCCGCCCGAACCCCGAAGCCGTCGGCACGGTCCCCGCCAGCACCCCCGGCAGCCCGGGCTCGTCGAGCTGCAACACGATCTCCGTCACCCCGGGCAGCCGCCGCCGCACCTCGGCGCAGTGATCGGCGACCCCCTGAGCCAGCGAGGCCGTCAGATCGCGTACGGCCCCCGCGTCGGAGAGCATCTTGTCCCCGTGCCTGAGCTCGATGGACCCGGCCAGCGTCCACGGCCCGCACACCTGCAGCTTGAGCGGCCCCGAGTAGTCGTGCCCGATCTCCTCCAGCCCGTCGAGATCCCGCCGCAGATGATCGACCGCCCGCTGATGGTCGCGCCCTGGCCGATCGCTCAGCCGCCACCCGGAAGGCTGCACCTCGACGTGCAGATCGACGAGCAATCCCGCCGTACGGCCGATCATGTCGGCCCCGACACCCCTGGCGGGCAGCTCAGGCAGGTACGGCAGCCCGGGCACCTCGCCGAACACGACTCTGATCGCCTCAAGATGATCCTCACCCGGATGCGATCCCACCCCGGTGGCTTCCCACGTTGACATGGGCACAAGCGTAGGCTCTGGCGAGTGGAGCTCACCAAATATGACCACGCCTGCGTACGCGTGGAGAAGAACGGCAAGGTCCTGGTCATCGACCCGGGGACGTTCACGAAGGGTCCGGTGCTGGACGGCGCCGACGCCGTGCTCATCACCCACGAGCATTGGGACCACGTCGATGTCGACAAGCTGAAGGCGGCCTCGCCCGCCCTGGAGGTCTACACCTGCGAGGCCGTCGCCGCCGAGCTGGCGGACGTCCCGGCGAAGGTCCAGGTGGTACGCCACGGCGACGGCTTCGAGGTGGCCGGTTTCCGGGTGCGGGCGTTCGGGGAGTGGCATGCCAAGAACCACCCGGACGTGCCCGTCGTCCAGAACATCGGATTCCTCCTGGACGACGAGATCTTCTACCCGGGCGACGCCCTGACCGTGCCGGACGCGGAGGTGCCCACCCTCCTGGTCCCGACCGGCGGCCCGTGGCTGAAGCTCGGGGACATGATCGAATATCTCCGCGCGATCCGCCCCGCAAGGGCGTTCTCCACCCATGACGGCCTGTACAACGACATCGGCCTGGGCCTGGTGGACAACTGGCTGAAGGGGGAGTCGGAGGAGCAGGGCGCCGACATGCGGCGGCTGAAGGTCGGCGAGTCGGTCACCCTCAGCTAGCGGAGACGATGGTCGCCGAGCCGATGACGGTGGAGCCGGAGTAGAGGACCGCCGCCTGGCCCGCCGCGACCCCGGTGGCCGGGCGGTCGAGCTCGACGCGGAGCCCGCTCCCGACCTCCTCGAACCGGCACCCGTAGACCTCTCCGTGCGCCCGTAGCTGCACGGTCAGATCGCCCGCGGCCGCCGGGCCGTTCCAGACCGGGGTGCCGCAGGTGATCGAGGTGACCTCCAGCGCCGAACGCGGCCCGACCGTCACCGTGTTGGACACCGGCTCGATCGACAACACGTAACGCGGCCGGCCGTCGGCGGCGGGCCGGTCCATGTGCAGGCCCTTGCGCTGCCCCACCGTGAACCCGTGCGCCCCCTGATGGCTGCCGACCACCGCGCCGTTCTGGTCGACGATGGGCCCCTCGGCCGAGCCGAGCCGCTTGGCCAGGAAGCCCCGCGTGTCGCCGTCGGCGATGAAGCAGATGTCGTGGCTGTCGGGCTTGTCGGCGACGGTCAGGCCGCGCCTGGCGGCCTCCTCGCGCACCTCGGCCTTGGTCGAGTCGCCCAGCGGGAAGATCGCGTGGCTGAGCTGCTCGCGGGTGAGCACGCCCAGCACGTAGGACTGGTCCTTACCCTGGTCGACGCTCCTGGACAACATCCCGCCGGCCAGCTTGGCGTGGTGCCCGGTGGCGACCGCGTCGAAGCCCAGGGCCAGCGCCCGGTCGAGCACCGCCGAGAACTTGATCTTCTCGTTGCACCGCAGGCACGGGTTGGGAGTGCGGCCCGCGGCGTACTCGGACACGAAGTCCTCCACCACGTCGCGTTGGAAACGCTCGGCCATGTCCCAGATGTAGAACGGGATCCCGATCACGTCGGCGGCGCGCCGCGCGTCGCGCGAGTCCTCGATCGTGCAGCACCCCCTCGCGCCCGTGCGGTGGGATTGGGGGTTGGCCGACAAGGCCAGATGCACACCAGTGACGTCGTGACCGGCCTCGGCGATCCGAGCGGCGGCCACGGCGGAGTCGACGCCGCCCGACATGGCGGCAAGCACACGCAGTTCCATGACCGTTCCAGCGTACTGTCCCCTTGGGAGTGCGCGACCATGACCTCAGTCTGGGAGGATTCAGGCCATGCGACTGTTCGGGCGCAAGGACGAGGAAGAAGAAAAGGGCGACGGCATCGCCGAGTTCTGGGCGTGGTGGGATGAGACCAGGCCACGGCTCGACTCGATGGTGGCGGCGGGCGCGACCGAGGGGCTGGAGGACGCGCTCGCCCCGGCCGTGGCGGCGATCCATCCCGGCCTGGTCTGGGAGGTGGGCCCCGGCAAGAACGCCGCGCACGCCCTGGTGGTGACCGCGGCGGGCGACGCCGAGCTGCGTTCGCTCGCGCACCGCTGGGCCAAGGCGGCGCCGCCGTCGGACATGCTGTGGGAGTTCCACCCGTCGCGGCAGGCCAATCCGCAGGCGCTGGAGCTGACACTCGACGTGGGCGGCTACGAGTTCGCGCTCGACAAGCTGATGCTGGGCCTGCGGGTGCCGAGAAACCAGTCTCGGGTGGACGTGGCCGCGTACCACCCGATCTTCGGCGAGCTCGACGAGGAGACCAGGATGGAGGCCACGCTGCTGGCCCTCGACTGGCTGCTCGGCGAGGACGACGTGGCCAGGTGGGTGGGGGAGATCACGCCGGCGACGTTCCAGCCGATCGACTCCGTGGCCGCCGTGCACCTGCCCGCCGTGGTCGCCGACCTGGCCTCCGGTTTCACCGAGGAGGAGTGGGTGCTGCTCGAAGGCCAGACCGCGGCGGGCGCGCCGCTCGTCGCCACGGCCCGCCATCCGCTGCGGCCGGTCGACTATCCGCTGTTCGACCAGCACATCACGATCACTCTCCCGTACGCGCACCGCGACGAGAACGGCCTGCCGGTCGGCGACTCGCTGGCCGCGCTGCGGGACTTCGAGGAGCGGCTGGCCGCCCGCCTGCTCAAGCTGCGCGACGACGCCGTGCTCGCGGCGCATCTGAGCGCGGAGGGGCATCGGATCATCCATGTGTACGCCGACCCGACCGGCGACGCCGCGATCCACGCCAAGGAGCTGATCGTGAGCTGGGAGGAAGGCGAGCCGAGGGTGGACGTGGCCGCCGACCCGGGGTGGACCGCCGTGGTGTCCTTCGTCAGCTGAGGCCGGCTCGGCGGGCGCGTTCGACGGCGGCGGGGAGCACCTCGATCAGGCGGTCGACGTCGTCGCGGGTCGAGGTGTGGCCCAGCGTGAACCTGAGCGAGCCCCGCGCCGCCGCCGGCTCAGCCCCCATGGCCAGCAGCACGTGCGACGGCTGCGCCACACCCGCCGAACAGGCCGAGCCCGTCGAGCACTCCACGCCCTTGGCGTCGAGCAGCATGAGCAGCGCGTCTCCCTCGCAACCGGGGAAGGAGAAATGAGCGTTACCGGGGAGGCGGTCGACTGGGTCACCGTTGAGCACGACGTCCGGGACGGCCTCGCGTACCCGATGGATGAGCTCGTCGCGCAGCGACGTCAGGCGGCGGCGCAGGGACTCCTGCTCCTTCACGGCGGCGCTGACGGCGGCGGCGAGCCCGGCGATGGCGGGCGCGTCGAGCGTGCCCGAGCGCACGTCGCGCTCCTGACCCCCGCCGTGCTGTACGGAGACCGGCGTCAGCCCCCGGGCCAGCAGTAACGCGCCGACCCCCATCGGGCCGCCGACCTTGTGGCCGGTCAGCGTGAGCGCGTCGGCCCCCGAGTCGGCGAACGACACGGGCAACTGCCCCACCGCCTGGACCGCATCGGTGTGGAACGGGATGCCGTGCTCGTGGGCGATCGCGGCCAGCGTGTGGACCGGCTGGATCG
This sequence comes from Nonomuraea marmarensis, assembly GCF_043197025.1. Classification (NCBI taxonomy): domain Bacteria; kingdom Bacillati; phylum Actinomycetota; class Actinomycetes; order Streptosporangiales; family Streptosporangiaceae; genus Nonomuraea; species Nonomuraea marmarensis. Next base: position 150,749 of record NZ_JBICRM010000008.1, on the reverse strand, counting down.
TGCCGACCTCGTTGTTGGCCCACATGACGCTGATCATGGCCACGCCGCCGGGGTCGCGGTCGATGGCGGCGCGCAGCGTGTCGGGCTGCACCCGGCCATATTCGTCGACCTCCAGCAGCTCGACCTCGGCGCCCTGGCTGTCGGCCAGCCACTGGGCCGGGTCGAGCGCGGCGTGGTGCTCCACCGAGCTGATCAGCAGCCGCCGTCGCGGCCGGCGCGCCCAGTAAAGGCCCTTGATGGCGAGGTTGTCGGCCTCGGTGCCGCCCGAGGTGAACACCACCTCGCTGGGCCTGGCGCCGAGCGCGTCGGCGATCGTCTCGCGCGACTCCTCGACCACCCGGCGCACCTGGCGGCCGGCCGCGTGCAGCGAGGAAGCATTGCCGACGCGTTTGAGTTGCTCCGTCATGGCCTCGATCGCTTCGGGCAGCATGGGGGTGGTAGCCGCATGATCAAGATAGGCCGACGGTCTGGTCACACGCTCAGGGTATCTCGTTTGCGACTGTACCGTCCGGACGGTACAGTAAAGGCATGAGAAGAGACGAGCTTCTGGACGCGGCGGAGGAGCTCCTCTGCGACCAGGGCTCGGCCGCGCTCACCCTGGCCGCGGTGGCGGACCGGGCGGGCGTCAGCAAGGGCGGCCTGCTCTATCACTACGGCTCCAAAGAGGCCCTGATCAAGGGCATGGTGGAGCGGTTGATCGAGGACTTCGACGAGCTCGTGGCCGCTCAGCCCGGTGAGACCTATACCGAGCGATATGTCGGCGCGACCATGGCCGCCGTGCGGTCGAGCAGGTTGCGACGATGGGCTGTCGTCACGGGGGCGTCGGGAAACCTCTTCCTGCTCCAGCCGCTCCGGGAGGCGATGGTCCGATGGCATCGCGAGGGGTTGAGCGAGGAGCCGGATCCGGTGGCCGCGCAGATCGTACGGCTCGCGTGTGAGGGGCTCTGGGACGTGGCCAGCCACGACCCGGAGCAGAACACGAACAACGATCTCCAGGCCCTGGAGACCCGCCTGCGGGCGCTGCTCAAACCCACCGCCTGAGGCCCCCGCGTTTTCGCCGCCGTCCACGTCTGGACGGCGGCCGATCCATGCCCGTCCCCCGGCCCTGCGTTGCCCGGCTGGGCTCGCTTGGCTTGTCAGGCGCCGCCCGAAAAATGACGAAATATTACGATCTTGTATGAGGTGTTCCTTATGACCCGCGAGTTGAGAAGTGCTCGGTACGGGGCGGTTCTTACTTTTGTGCTTGCCGGACTGATGGTGGGCACGATGACCGTGCGCATCCCGGCACTGACCGACAAGCTCGGCCTGTCCGAATCCACGCTCGGCTTGATCCTGCTCGTGTGGGGCCTGGGCGCGTTGGTGACCATGCAGTCCATGCGCCGGGTCATGGCCCGCGCGGGCAGCCGGGCGGTGCTGCGCATCGGCGGTCCGCTGACCGCGCTCAGCCTCGTGGCCTTGGCGTTCGCCCCGAACCTCCCCTTGCTGCTGGTGGCCGTGGCGTTCTTCGGCATGGCGTTCGGCACCGTGGATGTGGCCATGAACGCCCAGGGCTCCACGGTCGAGCAGGCGTACGGGCGCCCGCTGATGATCGGGATGCACGCGGGCTGGTGCGCAGGCGCCATCTCCGCGGGCGCACTGGGCAGCGTGGCGATCGCCATGGGACTTCCGTTCACCACCAACGTGGCGGTGATCGGCCTGGTGTCGCTGCCGGTCATGGTGCTGCTCGGCCGTACGTACCTGCCCGAGTCCCCGGCGGCCGGGACCGCGACGGCGGGGCGCCGGCGCATGCCGCCGATCGTCTACCTGCTGGGCGCGATCATGTTCTTCGCCTTCATGGTCGAGGGCACGGTCGCCGACTGGAACGGCCTGTACATGCGTGACGAACTGGGCGCACCCGAGGCCCTGGCCGCGCTCGGCTACCCGATCTTCGAGGCCGGCATGCTGATCGCCAGGCTCACCGGTGACCGGCTCCGGGTCAGGTTCGGGGTGCGGGGCATGCTGACCGTGTCCGGGGTGGCCACGGCCGGGTTCTTCGCGGTGGTGCTGGTCGCGCCGGCGGCGGGGGTGGCGGTGTTCGCGATGTTCTTCGTGGGGCTCGGGGTGGCGACGATCTCGCCGCTGACGTTGTCGCTGGCGGGAACCGCGACCGACGCCCCCGGCCCGGCGATCGCCCAGGCGGGTGCCATGGGGTACGCGGGGCTCCTGCTCGGCCCGGTGGTGATCGGCTTCCTCTCGGACGCCACCTCACTCCGTACGGCACTCGGCATCGGCGTCGTCCTCGGCGCCCTGATCACCCTGGCCGCCCGCTTCCTCCCGCACAGGGAACCCACCGCGATCACTCCGCTGCCCATCAGGGAACCCGCCGAGGCCGCGGCCTGAGTGGCATCATCAGGGGATGGATCTTGAGAGGAACGTGCCCTTCGACGTCCAGGCGTACGAAGCCCGCGTGAAATCGATCCCCTGCTTCATCTGCGCCATCGTGGCGGGCGACCCCGAATACGCCCTGGAGCAGATCGTCTACGAGGACGACCGCCACCTGGCCTTCCTCTCCCGCTACCCCACCCTCCCCGGCTACCTCCTGGTGAGCCCGAAGCAACACATCGAGCACGCCGTACGCGATCTGGACGAGGCCGACTACCTGGACCTCATGCGTGTGGTCAGGAAGGTGGCCCTGGCCGTGGAGTCGGTCGCACTGCCGACTCGCGATCAAACAGCGCTCATGGGCAAAGGTTCACAGCTTGATGACCTCGACGCCGGGCATTTCGTCGTAGTCCGAGTCCTGCGTGACGACCGGAACGTTGTGTGCGATGGCTGTGGCGGCGATCCAGCTGTCGTTGATGGGCGCCTTGCGTCCGGCGCTGCGTAGACGGGACACCAGCAAGGCCCATGCGTCGGAGACGGCCTCGTCGATCACGATGGGCTCGAAGCGCTCGGCGAGTTGGTAAGTGGAGAGTCGCTGAGCGGATGTGTCGGGATCGCGAGCCTGAAGCACGCCGAGCCTGAGCTCACCGAGCGTCACCACCGAGACGCCCCATTCGTAATCTGCGAACCGGTCGGTGTCGAAGCGCTCCGCTTCCAGTCCGATGAAGATCGACGTGTCAGCCAATGCGCGCTTGCGTTCTACCACGGGAGATCGTCTGTCGTCTCGGTCAGCGTCTCCCGCAGCTCGTCCGCAAGGCCGGTGGTGTCCGCGCCCAGACGGGTCAGTTCGATACCGACTTCGGCTGCGGAAATCCATCGACGGCGTCGAGAAAACGGGATGATCTTTGCAACTGGTCGATTATCCCGGAGAACCTCGATCTCCTCGCCGGATTCAACGCGCCGCAGCACCTCGGCAGTGTTGTTGCGCAGTTCTCGGGCAGGAATCGCACTCATGCCACAATCGTAGGCTACATGCTACAGGCGTAGCAACACATTCCTCCTCGCCGGAACACGAGTTGACCTGCCAGACGAACGAGCGGGCTTGTCCGGGGATCGAAGGGGGAGCCCCTTGGGAGGCGCTGCCTGGAGCAGTCCACGCGCGAAGCGCCCCCCAAGCGGAAGGTCCCCCGGGCCGCCAGAAGCTACTTGCGCTTGTTCACCTCTTCGGTGAGCTGCGGCACCACCTGGTGCAGGTCGCCCACCACCCCATAGTCGGCCAGCTCGAAGATCGGCGCCTCAGGGTCCTTGTTGATCGCGACGATGGTCTTGGCGGTCTGCATGCCCGCCCGATGCTGGATAGCCCCCGAGATCCCAGCCGCGATGTACAACTGCGGCGAAACGGTCTTACCCGTCTGCCCCACCTGGAACTGGTGCGGATACCACCCGGCATCGGTGGCGGCGCGCGAAGCGCCCACGGCCGCGCCCAGCGCGTCGGCCAGGCCCTCGATGACCGAGAAGTTCTCGGCCGAGCCCACGCCGCGCCCCCCGGAGACCACGATCGCGGCCTCGGTCAGCTCCGGCCGGGCGCCCTTCTCCTGCTTGACCCGCTCGACGATGCGGGCGGCCTTGGCGGAGTCGGACAGCGTGACCGACACCTCCTCCTCGGCCCCGGCTCCCGTGGAAGCCACCGGGGCAGTCGAGTTGGGGCGTACGGCGAAGATCGGCGTACCCTTGCTCACCTTCGACCGCACGTTGACGCCGCCGCCGAAGATGGACTGGTCGGCCACGAAGCCCTCGCCCAGGCCCACGGCGTCGGTGATGACCCCGGAGTCCGTCTTGACCGCGAGCCGCCCGGCGATCTCCTTGCCCTCGGCCGTGGCGGCCACGAGCACGGCGGCCGGCGACTTGCCGGCGACGAGCTGGGCGAGCAGTTCGGCCTTGGGCGCGACCACGTAGTCGACGATGTCGCCCGAAGAGGCGACGTAGATCTTGTCAGCGCCGTGTTCGGCGAGCCTGGACTTGGCCTCGGCTGTGATGCCGGGCCCGGCCCAGACGGCGGCGGGTGTGCCGAGCGAGCGGGCCAGGGTCAGCAGCTCGAGCGTGACCTTCTTGACCTCGCCTTCGACCTGCTCGACGAGAACGAGAATCTCCGACATATCAGTAAAACTCCCGTTCTCAGATGAACTTCTTGGACGCGAGGAACTCGGCGGCCTTCGCGCCACCGTCGCCCTCGTCCTTGACGATCGTGCCGGCGGCGCGCGGCGGCGCCGCGGCGAAGTCGACGACCTCGGACCACGCGGCGGCCAGGCCCACCTGAGCGGCGTCGATGGAGGCGTCGCCGATGGCCAGCGTCTCGACCGGCTTCTTCTTGGCCGCCATGATCCCCTTGAACGACGGGTAGCGCGGCTCGTTGATCTTCTCGACCACGGACACGACGGCCGGCAGCGTGGCCGACACCTTGTCGAAGCCGTAGTCGGTGATGCGCTGGATGCTGATCGAGGCGCCTTCGACGTCGACCTTGTTGGCCAGCGTGAGCTGCGGCGTGCCCAGGCGCTCGGCCAGCATCGCGGCGAGCATGCCGGTGCGCGCGTCGGTGGACTCCGAGCCCAGGACTACCAGGTCGAACCCGATCTTCTTGAGCACCTGGGCCATCGCATATGAGGTCGACAGCGCGTCGGAGCCGTGCAGCGCGTCGTCGCTGAGGTGGACGGCCTTGTCGGCGCCCATGGCCAGCGCCTTGCGGATGGTCTCGGTGGCCCTGCCGGGACCCATGGTGAGCACGGTCACCTCCCCACCGTGGGCCTCTTTGAGCTTCAGTGCCTCCTCGACCGCGTACTCGTCAAGCTCGTTGACGACGCCGTCGGCGGCGTCGCGGTCGAGCGTCTTGTCATCGGACCGCAGCTTGCGCTCGGTCGCAGTGTCGGGGACCTGCTTCACGCAGACGACGATGTTCATGGCCGGTGGCCGACCTCCCGTTTCGCGTGCGCCACCGCCTCGCTGCGGTCGGCGCCGAATGCAATGCTGTCCAGACTGCCAGGTGCCCGCCGGGCTCCCGACACAGGGTTATGTTACTCATGGGTAGGTTACGTGAGAAATCCTATCGCCCCCACCTTACCGAACTTCATTCTGTTCACCACGCAAGGGCTCAGGCCGACAGCAGGAAAACGATCCCCACCACCAGCGCCGTGCCCGCGAACAACGCCAGCGTGAACGTGCTGAACAGCGCCGCCAGCCCGAAGCACAGCCCCGCCGCCCCCGCCACGCTGACCAGGTCCATGATGATCCGGCTGCGCTGGTAGGGGCTGTGCGAGAACAGCGCCACCCCGGCGTCGGACATCACACCCAGCGTGTACGCCGCCAGCAGGAAGAGCGCCACTTCGGGCAGCGGCTCGCGGGCGGCGGCGGCCAGCAGCGACACGAACAGTCCTGAGCCGATCAGCCAGCGCCTGCGCACCTTCTCCCGGTGCCTGGCCCTGGACTCCTCCACTGACCTGCGATATCGCTCCCTGCCCGGCCGCCACTCCCTGGTGGTCAGGTCGTCGCCGGTGCGCACCGGCGTACCGATCGGACGGGGTGGGACGTGGCGGACGTGGGAGACTGGCGCGACGCCCAGCCTGGCGCAGATCTGCGCGGCCGTCGGCCGCGCGCCCGGTTCGGTCGACAGGCACTCGCGTAACAGCGGCTCCAGCCACTCGGGCACGCCGTCCAGGTCGGGCGGGTGGTGCACGACCCGGTAGGCGACCGCGGAGGCAGGACCCTGCCCGTACGGCTGCCGCCCGGTCGCCGCGTAGGCCAGCGTCGCCCCGAACGAGAACACGTCGGCCTCCATGCCCGCGTGCTTGCCCTCCAGCACTTCGGGCGCCAGGTAGCCGGGTGTGCCCACCACCGCGCCCGAGGCCGTGACGGACAGCGTGTCGAGCGCGCTGGCGATGCCGAAGTCGATGACGACGGGCTCGCCCTCGGTCATCATCACGTTGGCCGGTTTGAGATCGCGGTGCACCACCCCGGACTCGTGCATGGCCAGCAGCGCGTCGGCCAGGCCGCTCGCCAGCAGCCGCAGGTCGGCGACGGGCACGGGCACGGCGCTGAGCGGGCGGCCCTGGACGTAGCGGGTCACGAGGTAGGGCCTGGCGCCTTCCAGCGAGGCGTCGAGCACCTCCGCGACGTGCGGTCCGCCGACCCTGCGCATGGTCTCCACCTCGCGCGCCAGCCTGGCCAGCGCGCCACTGTCGGCCGCGACGTGCGGGTGCAGCACTTTGACCGCGACCGTACGCCCTTCGGCGTCGAGCGCGAGGTGCACCTCTCCGAACCCGCCGGACCCGAGCCGGGAGAGTAGCTCATATGGGCCGAGGTGCTCGCTCATACCTCTACTGTCCCCCCGAGAGCTCACCGAGACACTCAGAACCAGTTGGTCAGGAACCCCAGCCCGAGCCCGTCCAGCAGGCTGCCGATCAGCCCGCTGATCAGCCCGATCGTGCTCTGCTTGGCGTCGCCGGCCAGGTCGTTGATGACCGACTCCGGCGCCCGCCACGGCGACCACACCGCGTCCTGCCCCAGCGCGAACATCACCGCGAACAGCGCCGCCGTGCCCACCAGCACGACCGCGACCAGCGCCGCGCCCGGGCTGCGCAACACGCCGGTGAGCGAGCGGGTGACGGCCTTGCGCGGCGCGCCGCCGCCCGGCAACACGAACAGGCCCGCCGCGAAGGCGCCCGCCGCGTAGGAGGCCGCCTCGTTGACGCCCATCCGGCCCGCCCAGTAGAGCACGCCCCAGACGCACACGCCGAACAACAACGCCAGCGGCACGTGCACCGCCGTCACGAGCGCGGACTTGACCAGCGCCCACGGGGTGCCCACCAGGACCAGCAGCGGATCGGCGGAGCTGCTCCCGCGTACCTGGCGTCTCTTGACCAGGTCGCCGAAGAGGTATTCGCCGATGCGCAACACCAGCGCGAGCGCGACGGCGATCGCGCCCACCATGACCGGCATCATGACGGTCAGCGCGACCAGCGTGACCAGCAGCAACAGGCCCACGAACTGGCTGCCGAACAGATATCTCTTCCGCGCCGTCGGCGGCGCGGGCGGCGGAGTGTAGGGCCTGACCTGCGACGGCGACGTGGGCGGCGGCGCCGGGTAGCCCGCCACGCGCTGGTCGGTGCGCGGCATCGGCGGCCTGGCGGACATCGGTGCGGGCACGTAGGGCGGCGGCCGCTCCTCCTCTCGCCGCCGCGGCGGGGCGGGCGGCGGCGGCGCGGGCTTGCGGTATTCGACCGGCGGCAGCAGGTCGGAGAACGTGTCCATGGTCCGCGTACGGTCGCCCATGCGCTTGGTGCCCGTCGGCCCCTCGAACTCGTTGAACGTCGTGACGGCCGGGTCGAGCGCCCTGGCCATCCGCAGCAGCTCGTGGGCGCTGGGCCGGGCGGCGGGATCGACCTGCAGCGCCCGGGACAACCAGCCGCGCAACCACGCGGGCGCCCGGTCGAGCTGGGCCCGCCCTTCCATGATGTTGAAGCAGACCGCCTCGAACGTCCCCGTGCCGAACGGCGGCGCCCCCGTCGCGGCGAAGAACACCGTCGAGGCCAGCGCGTGCACGTCGGCCGCCTGGGTGATCTCCGAGTCGCGGATGATCTCGGGCGCCAGATAGCCCGGCGTGCCCACGAACATGCCCGTCTGCGTCAGCCGGGTCGCGTTCACCAGGTGGGCGATGCCGAAGTCGATGACCAGCGGCTCGCCGTCGACCAGCATGACGTTGGACGGCTTGAAGTCGCGGTGGATCACGTCGGCCGCGTGGATGGCCACCAGCGCCTGGCAGAGCCCCTGGGTCAGCCTGATGATCTGGCGCGCCTCCAGGGCACCCTCGGTCAGTACGGTGTCCTCCAGCGTGCGGCCGGGCGCGAACCGGGTCACGACGTAGGGCTGACCGCCCACCAGCTCGGCGTCGATGACCTCGGCCACGTGCGGGCTGCGTACCCGGCGCATGGTCTCGACCTCGCGGGTCAGCCGGTCGCGCGCCTTGAGGTCCGCGGCCACGTGCGGATGCAGCACCTTGATCGCGACCTCGCGGCCATCGCCGTCGAGACCCAGGTGGACGACCCCCATGCCGCCCTCGCCGATCTTCCTGACCAGCCGGTAGGGGCCGAGGCGTTCTGGTGCTTGGATGCTCATCGCCGCCTTCCCCGCGTCATCCGCCCTAGTTCCCCCTCAGTCCATCTAGCTGCTCGACCACTGGATTGACGTTCAGCGGAGTCCATACGGCCCCCCTCGGCTCGTCCCCGAACGTGCTCGCAGCGAGGATCAGCGAGAGCGCGGCACCCGCCGCGAGGATTCCTGCCACAACCATCGCCGCTGTTCTCGAGGGTACGAGCGATGAGAGCGTTCTGCGCATCTGTTTGCCAGGACCTTCGACTCCGGGACCTGCGCAGACGGTCCACAGCGCGATCGCGGCCCCCCACGCGAGGGCGTTGGACGGGTCCATCCCGGCCACCACCGTGAGCAACAGCGTCACCGGCAGGCCCAGGATGAGCGCGTAGAGCACGAGCGCGAGCGTGATGCCCACGGACTTGGCCAGCGCCTTGGGATAGGCGAACGCCCTGACCACGTCGAGCGCCGCCGCCCCCGCCGCCCTGCGCGCCGTCAGCTGCGGCTGGGCCAGGTCGGCGGCGCGCAGCAGCACCGCGAACGGCACCGCCACGACCGCCACGAGCACCGGCGCGAGCAAGGCCGCCACGATCATGAGAACGAGCAACATCCCGCTCGCCACGCCGTACGCCCTGGAACGCTGCAACACCTTGCCCGGGGGCACGGACGGGAGGTACGGGTCGTGCTTGGTCATCGGGTCGGGCTGGTAGTGCGGCTGCGCCGGGATGTAAGGGGGCGGCTGGACCGGGTTCGGACTGCGCCTGCCGTAGTCGGACCCCTCGGGACCCGTGCCGAGCCGCCCGGCGTCGGGACCCTGGTTCGGGCTCGGCGCCGGGGTCGGGTTGAGCCTGCCGTAGTCGGCAGAGTCCGGACGCACCCGTCTGGTGGGCACGTCGGCCTCGCCCGGCGGCGCCGGGTGGCCGTGGTTGTTGGCCGGCTGCTGCTGCCACGGCGGGGGCGCCGCGGCCTCGCGCTGGATCTGCCGCAGCTCCTCCGGGGTCACCCTGCGGGTGGGCCACGGGTCGGCCTGGTTGGGCAGGAGCGAGACGTACGGCTGGTCCGGCGGTGGCGTGGACGGCTGGTCCTGGCCTTCGAGCAGCCGCTTCGGCGTCACCGGCGGCGTGGACACGTCGTAGGACGGCTTGTCGGTCACCTTGGGAGGTGGCGGCTGCTGCTGCGCGTCGGGGCGCGGCATCGGCTCGGGGCGTGGCGCGGTCGAGATCTCGTCGGGCGTGCCGACCGGCGGCTTGGGGAACATCCTGGCGGTCTGCTCGGCCAGCTCCGCCGCCTTGGGGCGCTTGTTCGGGTTGCGCTGGAAGGCCGCCTTGAGCAGCGGATGCAACGCCGGCGGGGCCGCGCTGATGTCGGCCTTGCCCGCGGTGATGTTGTAGAAGATCATCTCCAGCGTGCCCTTGCCGAAGGGCGGCTGGCCGGTGCCCGCGAACAGCAGTGTGCCCGCCCACGCGTGGATGTCGACCTCGGGCCCCGCCTCCTGCCCCTCGATGATCTCGGGCGCGAGGTAGCCGGGCGTGCCGATGAACATGCCGGTCTGCGTCAGCCTGGTCGCGTCGACCGCCTGCGCGATGCCGAAGTCGATCAGGACGGGCTCGCCGTCGAGGATCAGCACGTTGCCCGGCTTGAGGTCGCGGTGGATCACGCCCACCGAGTGCACCACGGCCAGCGCCGAGGCCACCCCGTGGGCGACCCTGACCAGCGCGGGCAGGTCGAGTGGCCCGTCGTCCTTGACGATCTCGTCGAGCGGACGGCCGGGGACGTAACGAGTGACGATATAGGGGCGATGACCGGTCACGTCGGCGTCGAGCACCTCGGCGATGAACTTGCTCCGCACCCTGCGCATCGTCTCGACCTCGCGCGAAAGCCGCCGCCTGGCGACCTCGTCACCGGCGACCTCTCCACGCAGGACCTTGACCGCCACCTGCCGCCCTTGCGGGTCGACAGCAAGGTGGACAACGCCCATCCCGCCTTCACCGAGCCGCCTGAGCAGCCGGTAAGGGCCTAGTCGGTCATCGTTCATGGCATGAAGCACCATACCGGCTTAATCCCCGCCCACGAGATGAACCATGAGGCCACATTCCCACTCGTACAACGTCCAGAAAGGCCTCATGGGTTTCCCATCCAACGGTCTCGAATCGGCTTCAGTTTGCTTCGGCGGCCTCCGACCGGCTTTCAGCCCGCCAGCGGGAGCACCTCCGCACTCTTCAGACCCGCCAGCGTGGCGCCAGATACGGCGAGCTTCGATCTGCGCACGCCGCTTCCGATCACCACCCTCGGGTGCTCCGCGACGTGGGTGTCCACCAGGACCGGCCAGTCGTCGGGCAGCCCCAGCGGCGTGATGCCGCCGTATTCCATGCCGGTCAGCTCGACCGCGTCGGACATCGGCGCGAAGCTCGCCTTGCGGGCGTCGAGATGCCTGCGTACCACGCCGTTCACGTCGATGCGCATCGTCGCGAGCACCATGCACGCGGCATAGCGCGTCTCGCCGCCCCGCTTGGCCGCCACGACCACGCAGTTGGCCGACTCGTCGAGCGCGATGCCGTATCGCTCGCAGAACGCCGCCGTGTCGGCCAGATCAGGGTCGATCTCGGCCACCTCGACAACCTCGATGTGCGGTACGGCGAGCGCCACCGGGTCGGCCAGCAGGTCGGTCCGGTCGGTCGCGGGCACCCAGTGCAACGTCATCCCATCTCCTCGATCGCTCCTCCCAGGAGCCTATTCCGGTCCCGGGAGCAGCGCGGCGGCGTCACGGTGACTGCAACACTCGCTGGTGCAGCTGGGTGACGGCGCCGCGGGCGGACTCCATGGCCCCCGCCTGCCAGGCGATCAGATGGGTGAGCCAGTCGCCCGCGAAGTAAACCCTTCCCGCGGGGCGTTGCAGAAAAGTGAAGGACGAATCAAAGTCGGGCCAGCGTACCCAGCCTCCCTGGATGTGCTCCTGGCGGTCCCAGGCGATGGAGACGCTGGAGAGGAGGTGCTGGCGGTATTTGTCGCCGTGGATCTTCTTGCCCTGGGTGAGCGCCCTTCTCCTTCTGTCCTCCGGGGTGAGGGCTCCGTACAGTTCGGCGTTCCGCTCGGAGTTGTAGTAGCCGACGAGGAGGCCGCGTTCGGAGTGGTAGCCGTAGGAGGGGTACCAGATGTGGGTGATGTCCAGGTCCGTCTCGGTCACGCCGCCGTAGATCCGGTCTTCCAGCTCCCACCAGCGCCTGCCGTACTCCAGGCCGATCTTGCCGGCGGCCACCGGGATCGGGGTCTTGAGCGCGGTGGTGACCTGGGCGCCGAGGTTGTGCGGGATCTTGGCGAGGAGGTGGGGCGGGAGGGCGGCGACGCAGTAGTCGGCCTTGATGGTGCCGCCGTCCCAGGCGACCTCCACGCCGTCCGCCATCGTGGTGATCTTGGTGACCTTGGTGCCCGTCCTGATGCGGTCCTCGCCCACGGCCTCGGTGAGCTTGGCGACGATCGCGTCCATGCCGCCGACGGGCTGGAACATGGGGGTGGCCTGGTCGTAGCCGAAGTCGTTGGTGATGGCGCGGCCGGTGCCGGCGGCGAGGATCTGGTGGAGGGTGCCGGGGGGTGCGATGGGGGTGCCGGTGTCGAGTGCCGGATATTTCATGAAACCGCGCCGGGGTGAACCTTCGTAGTCCAGCTTGGGGCCCAGGTCGCCGAACCTTCTGAGGAAGTCGAGCAGGCGTTCCTGGTCGTCCTTGGTGATGGTCTTGTCTAGCGCGCCGACATTTGTCGCTTTGGCGAGTAATTCTGCGACATATCCGTATATGTCGGCTCGCGCCGTCCGCGCCCGCACCGTCTGCCCGCTGGTGTGCACGTACGCGGCGGCGTTGTTGTTGACGAACGTCTCGATGGGGATGCCCAGCTCGCGGCAGTAGTCGAGGGTCACCATCCAGGGGGCGATCCGGCCGGGGCCCGCGTTGAAGTACACCCCTTCTCCGAACTTCACCTCCTGCGAAGGGCCGTTCAACTGCGGCAGCCGGTCGCCGCCGCGCAACGTCAGGTTCCGCCCGCCTGCCTTGTTCCTGGCTTCGAGGAGGGTGCAGTCGTACCCGGCCTTGCCCAGCTCGTACGCGGCCGTCAACCCGGCGACCCCGGCACCGAGTATCACCACCGTGGCCGCCCCTTTGCCGCGCAGGGAGAAGTCGCCCGGCGCCGGTGCCACGAACTCCTTGTCCTGCTGGGACGGCGCCAGGCCCAGGGCGCCCATGGCGGCGTACATGGCACCCGCGCCACCCACCGCCCCGATCCCGACGAGCAACCCCCGCCGAGTCAGCGCCGCGCCTTCCACGTCTACCCACTCCCTACACCTGATCCCGACAACCGGTCCCCAGCCCGTGGCGGACGCCCTCCGCTCCCTCGGTCCTGCGAGTTCAGCCGTAGGGGCCGCTGCCGCAGGCGATCTGGCCGCCGATGGTGGCGAAGATCCCGAACAGCGCCATGATCTGCGTGAAGTCGTCCGTGGTGAACTCGGTGTGACGCGACCCGACCGACTTCACCCCGGGAACCAGTGCCACGGCTGCGGCGATGGCCGTGGAGTTCCACTCCACCCCGAGCGTGTACGGCGCCGCCACCTGGTACGGCGTGAAGTCGCTCAACCGGCCGAGCCCTCGCACGGTGGCCTCACGGATCCTCGCCTGGGCAACGCTGGGCGGCAACAACTCGGCCGAGAACTTGTCGATCCCCTTCTTCACCGCGACCGTCTCGACGTCACCGAGCAGTTCGCGCGCCTCTTCACCAACGGCCTCGTCCCCGGTCACCACCACGACCGGCACCCCGTGGAACCCGGCGCACGCGGCGACGAGCCGGGTCTCGCCGCACAGGTCGCCGTTGAGGTAGACGTTCTGGATCTCCTTGCCCATCCAGGTGTGGTTCAGGACACCGTCCGGTACGCCCGCGCGAGCGTGGTACCCGACGAAACAGGCGGCCTGGAACGATCCGTCCAGCCCCTGAGCCATCCGCTGCGCCTTGCCAGGGCCCCGGATGAGGGTGGCCCGGGGGTCCAGCAGGTCGATCCGGAGGTTCTTCGTGGATCCGTGGGCGTCGTTGACCAGCACGCTGGTCGCCCCGGCCACGAAGGCACCCTCGACAGCGGCGTTGGCATCGGCGGTCATCAACTCGCAGCCACGCTCGTAGCCGCGCTTACCGGCGTGCATTTCCTCGGGGTCGGTCAACCCCGTCACGCCCTCCATGTCCACCGACAGATAAACCTTCACGCGGCTTACTCCTCAACTAACCCGAACTGGAGGCCGTCGGGAAGAGGCCGGGTCCGATGCGGTCAGGAGCCCCATGTCTCCACCCGGCGTACCTCGTCCTCGGTCATGAACCCGACGTTCGCCGTGATGAACTCGGTCGCCTCGTCGCGCCACCGGACAGGGATCTCGTCGATGGCCTTCGGGTAGCAGTGGTCGAGCCAGCTCGTGGACTGCTCCGTGGCGTCGAGGTAGTCGAGTGCCTTGGCGAAGAGCGTGTGCTCGATGCCGGGGACGCGCGCCAGCCCGTACTCGATCATCTCCTGGCCGCCGTAGGGCGGCTTTTTCTGCCACTTGCGGGCGGCCGGGCGGTCGGCGGTGATGGGGGTGTCGAGCGGGCGGCGTTCGACGGCGGCCTGGATGAGCTCCTTGTAGAGACACTTGCCGCAGGTGCGGCACGGGCCGTCGGTGCCGCGCAGGCACCAGCGCACCTGGTCCTTGAGGCCGGAGTTCAGGGCCAGGCGCATGGTGACCGCCTCGCTCACGCCGCCCACGGGGAGCACGATGTGCACGCCCGCCGCGGCGAACAACGTGCCCCACGCTCCGTGTGGCGCCCACAGGCGGTTGTCGGGGGTGTAGCGCCACAAGTAGCGACCCCCGCCCAGCCATCGTGAACCGAGTTCATAGCCGAAGCCCAGGGCACCGAGGTTCAGCTGATCGGCGAGCAGCAATGCGCCTGCCGCCACCGCATGGTGTTCGGGGTAGCCGGGGCGCGGCTCGGCCAGGGTGAACTCGAGGTCGGACGTGACCGTGGTCAACTCGCGTCCGGTCTTGGCAGCGAGCTTGGCCAGCACATCGGAGCGGTAGTGCGACCAGCGGTTGGGGATGCGCGGATGTGCCACCCGCCGGAAATGTACGAATGGCGCTTCCGGGTAGATGGTGGCCGCCGCTACGGAGTCCGCGCCGCCGCTGTACGAGATCGCGAGCCTTTTCCCTGCCCGGCGTGCCTCAGTCCCCACCGGTCCGGCCTCGATGCCCCAACCGTCGTGGATGGCCGCGGCCAGCTCGGCCGAGATGGCGCGGTCGAAGGTGATCCGTTTTCTGGTCCACGGCGCCACGATCGTCCAGGCGGCGACGGCGAAGAGGTCCGGGTGCGCGTCGTCCGGGACACCGCCGATGGAGCAGGAATTGATGGCCAGCTTGACCGGGTGGTCGTCGCTGGCCCTGCCGGTGATCTCGTCTTCCGGGTCGAGCCGGAAACTCAGCTCCGTACCGGTCCACTTCACACGCACGGCTACGACCCCTCCCGCCGTCCCGAGCCGCCATCGTCCGACGAGCCCACGACCGCGCCCGGCCCATCACCCCGCAGGTCGTCGATGGCCTGCCAGACGAGGACCTCGTTCTGCAACACGCCGTCCAGCGCTTTCGCCGTCTCCTGCGCGAGCCTGTGGGTGTCGTCGATCTTGGCCTTGTCGACCACCGGTGGCCGGGCGGTCCTGAGCCGTTCCACCTCGCCTTGGAGGGTCGCCATTTCGCGCCGGAGAGTCTGGACTTCCCAGAGCGCGTCCCTGATGTCCTGGCGATGGTCAGCGATGGAGATGTACCGGGAGTCGAACCACGTACGCACGGCCTTCCGGAGCCGGGCAGGGACCAGGACGCGCATCATGAAACGCCACCATAGTGGCAATCCCGCATCCAATTGGACGGCCTTCTTGAATGGGTCCCCTTTGTGGGTCCGGTTTGGGGGGATGCGTCCGAAGGGTCGGGATGAGTCGCGGGGACGTGGCGGCTGGGGGCGGCGATCGAGAGTTATCGATCCGCCAAAAGGGCCGACACGCGGAGTACATGGCTGATAACGTTCCGCAACATGCCCTCCTCCGTGCATGACGCGTTGAACGCCCTGTTTCGGAACCGGCCGACACTCGCCGTCGAACTCCTGCGCGACGTCTTCGATATCGACCTGCCCACGGACACGCTCGTCGAGGTCGCTCCGAGCGATCTGATCGACATTCCCTCGTTCGACCGCGAGATCGACCCGTTCTTCGCCGTCGGGCGGCGGCGCGAGCGGGTTCACGGGGTCATCGTCGAGATCCAGCAGTCCCTGTGCGAGGAGGACCGGCAGGGCTGGGCGCGGCGCGCCGCCGCGCTCTGGCTCCGGCTGAACCGTCCCGTGCTGCTGCTCGTCCTCGCCCCCGACCCCCAGATCGCCTCCTGGGCCGCGCAGCCGATCGTCACGAGCCTGCCAGGGTACGTGCTGCATCCCCTGGTCATCGGTCTCGACCAGGTGGAGGCCATCTCCGACCCGTCTCAGGCCGCTGACTGCCTGGAGTTGGCCGTCATATCCGTCATGGCCCATGGAACCGATCGAACGGTCATCGAGACGTTCCTGTCGGCGCTGTCCAAGGTCGACGAGGACCACGGCGCGCAGTACTACGAATACGCCTATCTCCTGTCGTCGATCGAGGTCCGGCAGGTCATGGAGGAGATCATGTCGTCCGACGCGTGGCCGGTCCACAGCCCGTTCGCCCGCGAGCACTTCACCAAGGGGCGTGCCGCCGGACTGTCGGAGGGCAAGGCGCGGGCCGTGCTGGCCGTGCTGAGGGCGCGGGGCGTGGCCATCACGGACGACGCGCTCACGGCCATCACGTCATGCGCGGACCAGGAGCAGCTGGACGAATGGGCTCATCGGGCGGCCACCGCGCTGACCATCGACGAACTCTTCGCCTGACGGCCTCGGGCCTTGCCCCGGCCGCAGGTCATTGGCCGGTGAACTTGGGCTTCGACTTCTCCGCGAACGCTCGCATGCCGTTCTTGGCGTCGTCCGTGGCGAAGAGGCCGGAGAACTGGAGGCGTTCGATCTCCAAGCCCGTGTCCAGGTCCACCTCCAGACCCTGGTCCACGGCCTGTTTGGCGGCGCGGAGCGCGACCGTGGGGCCGCCGACGAAGGTGGCGGCCCATTCGAGGGCGGCCGTGTAGACCTGCTCGTCAGGGACCACCCGATCCACCAGGCCGATCGCCAGGGCCTCCGGGGCGGGGACGTGACGGCCGGTGAAGATCAGGTCTTTCGCCCGGGCCGGGCCGATCAGGCGGGGCAGACGCTGGGTGCCGCCCGCGCCGGGGATGATGCCGAGCAGGATCTCCGGCTGGCCCAGCTTGGCCGACTCCCCCGCGACCCTGAAGTCGGCGCAGAGGGCCAGCTCGCACCCGCCGCCCAGGGCGTATCCGGCGATGGCCGCGATGACCGGCTTGCCGATCTGGGCGACCGCGGTGAAGCAGGCCTGGAGTGTGCGGGAATGGGTGGACATGTCGGAGTAGGACATGTCGGCCATCTCTTTGACGTCGGCTCCCGCGGCGAAGACCCGCTCGCCGCCGTACACGATGACGGCCTGCACCTGCGGGTCGGCGTCCACGTCGCGGGCCGCCTCGGCGATCTCCCGCTGGACCTGGCCGTTGAGGGCGTTCATCTTCGGCCGGTCAAGACGGATCGTGGCGATCTGGTCGGCCACCTCGACGCTCACAAACTCACCCATGGCTCGAACCTAACAGAGCAGGCATTCATGATCTCGTTGCCCGAGTCGTGGCGCGTGCATGTCGGGTGGCGGTTCGGCGTTATCGGGTGGCGGCCGCCTTCACCTCGTCGGCCGTCTTCTTGCTGCGTGACACCCGTACGAGAGCCGCCGAGAGGCGGGCCAGTTCGTCGTTCGAGTGGGCCAGCTTGGCCAGCGGGCGTTCCTGGCGTGGCAGGCCCACCTTGCCGGCGCCCTCCAGCACCCGCTGGTCCAGGTGGGGCGCGACCTGGGGCCACACGGCCTGGACCTCGCGCAGGAAGATGTCCGCGCCCGTCGGGCCGATGCCGGGGAACTCCATCAGCAGCGACGCGATCCGGCGGGCATCTCCGTGCGCCTCGTCGCGCAGGCGGCGCAGGTCGCCCTTCCAGCGGTCGGTGAGCAGTTCGGCGCCCTTGCCGAGCATCGTCGAGGTGCGCTCGTCGTAGCGCCGGTAGTGGCCGCGGCCCAGCGCGTCCACCCGGTCCTGCCAGCTCGCCTCCCGCATGC
The DNA here is from genome assembly GCF_043197025.1 of Nonomuraea marmarensis. Classification (NCBI taxonomy): domain Bacteria; kingdom Bacillati; phylum Actinomycetota; class Actinomycetes; order Streptosporangiales; family Streptosporangiaceae; genus Nonomuraea; species Nonomuraea marmarensis. Next base: position 132,982 of record NZ_JBICRM010000008.1, on the reverse strand, counting down.
CCTTCGGCGTGCCGTACCCGGCGGCGAAGAGCTCCCGTGCGGCCGCGACCGCGACCTCCGCCGAGATGCGCGCGCTGAGCAGGGTGGCCAGGACGAGCAGCTGGTACAGCGGCTTCGGCTGGTCGGAGAGCCTGATGCCCGCCTCGCCCGCGAACGTACGGCCGTAGCGGTCGAGCAGGACGTCCATGACGGCTTTGTCGGTCTTACCCATGGTGCTCCGCTACCCGGCAGCGATCCCGGCATTCCGGTGTTTGGGGCGGGGGTCGTGGGGGAGGCGGAGGTTCCCGATGACAAAGGAGCTCGTTGTGCTGACATTGACTGACAACGCCGTCGTCGCGATCCGCGACCTGATGGTCGGAGAGGACGTGCCCGCCGACGCGGGCCTGCGGATCGCCCCGAAGGCCGATGAGGCCGGTACGCTCGAAGTTTCCCTGGCCAGCACGCCGCACGCGGGCGACCAGGTCGTCGAGAAGGAGGACGTGAGGGTGTTCGTCGCGGAGGATGCCGTGCCGATCCTCGACGACAAGTCGCTGGACGCCCAGCCGGGCACTCCGGGCCATCCCACGTTCCGCCTCGATCGGCGGGCCCAAGCCTGAGGTCTGGCCCCGCCTGGCCCGGGCCAGGCGGGGCTAGCCTTGGTCGGACTCCGATTCCGGGGAGCGCACGTCGCCGAGTCCGAACAGGCCCACCAGCGTGCCGTCCACCTGGGTGACCACGACATGACCCACCTTGGCCCGGTCCATGCGCTGGATCAGCGGTTCGAGCTGCTCGCTCGGGCGTACCGTCGGCACGCCGACGCGCATGGCCCGCTCGGCGGTGCCGCTCAGGTCGGCTCCCTTCAGCTCGCCCGACCCGATCACGCCCTGCACCACGTCGTCCTCGTCGACCACCACCGCGAGCCCGGCGGGATCGCCGATGATCCGTTCGGTGAGCTCGTCCAGCGGGTCGTCCAGGACGGCGGTCACCGGGTCCCGGCGTACGTTCCGCGACACCAGCGCGGCCTCCCCCTCGTAGGGCAGGTCGGCCGAGAGCCAGTCCATCTTGCCCATCGCATAGTCGTGCACCTCACCGAACCCCAGGCGTGCCAGGCGGTGGGCGGCCCGCGGGCTCAGGTCGCACAGCCAGTCGTGGCAGTAGACGATGACCGGGCGGTTCCGGTCGAGCGTGGCGGTCGACGACGGGTCGATGGCGCCGAGGGGCAGGTTAGTGGCCCGGGGCAGGTGCGCCCACGTGTACTCCGCCTCCGGAAGCACCTCCACCAGCTGGGCCTGGCGGATGGCCATCAGGTCCTGTACGGCTTCGCGGTCGATGATGTGCGTCATGGCGTGCCCGTACCCCCGCATGAGCCCTGGATTCGTGTCACGATGACGACGCGTCCGATTCAGGGAGTGTCCGATGTGTGACGATCCGCTGCTTCCCGACACGGTGGCGCGTGCGCTGGCCGGCTACCGTTCGCTGCGTGACGCGCATGACGTCCGCTGGGGCGAGCCGCCCCTGGCGTACGTCGTCCAGGCCTGGGCCACCGTCTTCCTCGACGGCCGCTACGACTACTGGAAGGCGGCGCTGCGGCAGCTCGCCGAGCGTCACCCCGGCGTGCCCGTGCGGGAGCTCGGGGACCGTCTCGGCGAGGTGGACCCCGACCGGGTCGTGCGCGATGCGCTGGGCGGCGACGTGCTGGACAACCTGGCCGCGTTGCGCCTCACGCCCGAGGGGTTCGCGCTGGAGGCCGACACGCGGGTCGTGCTGGACGACAGTCCCTTCCGCACGGCGTTGCTGCTGGACTCCGGCAGGGACGAGGCCGTCACGGTCGTGGTGGACGGGACCGCGTACGAGGTGCCGGCCCGCGGCGCCAAGGTGGTGGAGGTGGCGCGGGACGTCAGCGTCGGCGGCCTGGCGGTCGATCTGTCCCCCTTGTGCAGGCGGGCCGCGGCCGCCGCGGTCAGGGTGCGGGCCGGGTTCCCGTGCCGGTGGAGCGTGATCGGCGCGAACGGGCAGGGCTGGTACCCCGAAGGCGCCCCGCGGAAGGTGGACGCCCATCGCAGGCCGTACTTCCATGGTGATGATCTGGTGATCGAGGTTCCCGCCGAGCCGGTCACGGTGAGCGTGGGCAGGGGGATGGAGTACACCTCCTCCGAGGTCGTGCTGACCCCGGAGGCCGGTGCGGAGACGCTGGTCGAGGTGGCGCCCGAGCGGCTCTACGACGCGGCCGCCCGCGCCTGGTACGGCGGTGACCTGCACGTCCACCTCAACTGGATGGGCGAGGAGCCCGCCGCGCCCGCGCTGGCCGCGGCGGCGCAGCACGGCGAGGACCTGCACGTGCTCAACCTCGTGGCGGGCAACGTCGCGAGCGAGCGCGTCTACGACGTGGAGGCGCTGGCGCACTGGGCGGGCAAGGATCTGCCGTGGTCGGACGACCGGCATCTGGCCAGGCTCGGCGTGGAATACCGCAACGACCTCATCGGGCACCTGACCGCGTTCGGGCTGCGCGAGTTGCCGCGGCGCTACCACACCGGCTTCCTGGGCACGGCCGACTGGCCGCCCAACGCCGCCGCCTGCGAGGAGCTGCGGGCGGCGGGCGGGGTGACCGGTTACGGGCATCCGTTCCACGTGGCGTTCGCCGACGACGACCCGCCCGACGTGGTGCTCGACCATGGGCGCGACTGCTCGGCGAGGGAGATCGTGGCCGACGCCGCGCTCGGTCTGATCGACACCCTGGACGTGCTCAACCACTCCTCGATCGCCGCCACCGCCGCCGTCTACCGCCGCCTGATCGGCGCCGGCAACAGGCTCACGGTCACCGCGGGCACAGACGCGGTGCTGTCCTTCTGCCGCCGCGGCACCGCGTCCAGTCCCCCCGGCTGGGAACGCGTGTACGCCAACGTCGCGGGCCCGCTCACCGCCGAGTCCTTCGCCGAGGCGATCCTGCTCGGCCGCACGTTCGCCACCACGGGGCCGTGGCTGGAGCTCACCGTGAACGGCCACGGGCCCGGCGACACACTGGAGCTGGCGCCGGGGCAGCGGGTGGAGATCGTGGTCTCGTCGATCGGGCCGGAGGTCGAGTCACTGGAGATCCGCACCGCAGAAGGCGTCCTGGCGCAGGGTCCGCCGGGACGGCTGGCCGCGTCGATGGTGACGAGCGAGCCCACGTACGTGGTCGCCGTCGCCTCCGGCGGGCCGCACCCGCGTACCTTCCACCGGGCCGGCGCCTACGCGCACACCAGCCCCGTGTACGTGGACGTCGCGGGCGGGCACGTGGCCAGGGAGGCGGACGTGCGATGGTGCCTGGCCTGGCTGGACCGGCTGGAGGCGGTGCTGCGGGAGTTCGGCACGTTCGAGAGCGCCGAGCAGCTCGATGACCATCTGGAGTTGTACGAGCGGGCCAGGCACGTCTACCGGCGGCGGCTCACATGAGGCCGGCTCAAATGAGGCAGGCGAGGACACGTTCCCTGCCGTCCTGGAGGACAACTTTCGACATCGAACATCTCACCCACGGCCGCCCGTGCCGGCGAGGGACAGAAAGCGGGCTTGACCTGGGCATTTGAAGCGACGGAGAGCTCACTTCCGGAAGTGTCCAGTGTGAAGCGGAGAAAATTTCTCCGCTTTCTGACGATAGTGTGCCAAGAGAACCGACGTCAAGCGAGAGGCGGCTGACTCATGCGCGCTCCGGGTCAACTCAGGGCGGACGCACGACACAACCGGGAGATGATCATTGACACGGCCAGGGCGGTGTTCGCCGAGCAGGGGCCGGCCGCGACACTGGACGAGGTCGCGCGCCTGGCCGGGGTGGGCGCGGGCACGCTCTACCGGCATTTCCCCGACCGTGACAGCCTGATCCACGCCGTGCTGGCCGACACGCTGGAACGTATGATCGCCCTGGCCGAGGAGGCGCGGGCGGAGGAGACCTGGGCGTGGGACGCGCTCGACCACTTCGTGCACGGCTGTGCCGGGCTCCGGCTGGACCTGCTCGTCTCGGTCGCCGGCGCGCAGGTGCACCGCGTGTCCGCGACGCCGGAGATCAACGAGGGGCGCGCCCGGCTGCTGGCCGCCCTCGACCAGATCGTGCACGCCGCACACGACGAGGGGGCGCTGCGCCTCGACGTCGGCTCGGGAGATGTCATGGGGGTCGTCGGCCTGCTCGTCCGGGGGCTTCCCACGTTGCCCGCCGACCTGGGCGACGAGTTGCGGGACCGCGCGGTGCGGCTCGTGCTCGCCGGGATGCGCGCCCACCCGGCGCCCACTCCGCCGGGGGAGGCGATGACGGCCGAGGAGCTGAGCCGCCGCCTCGCCAAGCAACTCGACGGCTAGCAAGAGTGGCCCCGGCGACGGGTGGTCGCCGGGGCTCGGGTTCAGGTAGTCGGATTGAAGTTCGCCAGGCCGTCGGGCATGCCCCGCCGGACGGCCTGGATGATCTCCTGGTGGAGCCGCGGGCCGGGATCGGCGGCCAGCCCCAGGGGGCTGCCCTCGATCTCGTACCACTCGTCGGCGTCCAGATACTGGATGCGGACGGTCGCCCGCCCGCCGGCGACCTCGGTTCGTACGGTCACTTCGCCGGTGATGACGCCGACCTCGTCGGTCATCACCCCGCCGGGCCCGGCGACGACGTGGCTCTCGTAACGCTCAGCCACCGTCGTTCTGCTTGTCGTCCTGCTTGTCGTCCTGCTTGTCGGCCTGCCGGTCTTCTTGCTGGCCGCAGGTGCCGATCATCTCCGCCAGCGCGTCCCGCTCGGGCTGGGTGACCGTGAGGTGGTAGCGGGACTTGACGTCGATCCAGGCCCTGCCGTAATCGCACCAGTAGGTCCGCAGTGGCGGCCGCCACTCGCCGGGTGCCTGGTCGCCCTTGGACCGGTTCGACTCGGCCGAGACCGCGATGAGCTGCGGCCCGTCCAGGTCGTTGGCGAACTGCCTGCGCCGCGTGTCGGTCCAGGTGTCGGCCCCCGAACGCCACGCCTCGGCCAGCGGGACCATGTGGTCGATGTCGAGCTGGGTGGCGCGGTCGAAGTCCTTGCCGTCGTACGGGCTGTGCCAGGTGCCGGCGATGGCGCGGCACTTCTCGTCCTGCTTGACGTCCTCGCCGTCACGGGCCAGCACGAGCTCGCGGGTGTCGCAGGAGTGACCCTGCCCCTCCCAGTGCGGGAAGCGGGAGCGGCTGTAGCCCCGCATCGGGCGCGGTTCGGCGATGGTGAGCTCGGACAGCTGCGCGTCGGCGGCTTTGGCGGACAGGGCGGGCGGAGGTTCGGCTGGAGAGGCGGTCGCCGCTCCGGGGACCAGGACCAGGAAGGTTGCGGCGGCGGCGGTCGCCGCATGTGGATGCCATGTTCGCAATGAGAGCATGGCCAACGACTAACAGCGGCGATTACTCCAAGTAATCGACATCCGCCCCTTCTTGTCGCTTAGAGTGACAAGTTTGAGGCTCTCGTTACGAGGCTTCCGAGAGGCGTTCGACGCCGCGCAGCAATGCGGAATGGTCCAGCGCGCCGTCGCCGGCCGCGTTCGCCGCCGCCACGAGCTGGGCGACCAGCGCGCCCAAGGGCAAGACGACGCCGGCCTCGCGGGCGGCAGACGTGACGATGCCCATGTCTTTGTGGTGCAGGGCGATGCGGAAGCCCGGCTCGAAGGAGTGGCTCACCATGTTGGCGCCCTTCTGCGCCAGCACGGCCGAGCCGGCCAGGCCGCCCCCGAGCACCTCCAGCGCGGCCTCCAGGTCCACCCCGTACGCCCGCACGAACACCACGGCCTCGGCCAGCGCCTCGATGTTCGCGGCCACGATGAGCTGGTTGGCCGCCTTGACCGTCTGGCCCGCGCCGCTCGGCCCGACGTGCACGACGGTTCTGCCCACCGCGTCGAAGATCGGCTTGGCGGCCTCGAAGGCGTCGCCGTCACCGCCCACCATGATCGACAGGGCCGCGTTCCTGGCGCCCGCCTCGCCGCCCGAGACGGGAGCGTCGAGGTAGCGCAGGCCGCTCCGGGCCGCCTCGGCCGCCAGCTCGCGGGTGACGTCGGGGCGGATCGAGGAGAAGTCGATGATCAGCGTGCCCGGGGCGGCGTGCGCGAACACCCCGCCGTCGCCGGTCAGCACGTCCTGTACGTCTGGCGAGTCCGGGACCATGAGGGCGACCACCTCGGCCCCCGTCACGGCGTCGTCGATCGAGCCGGCCACCCGGCCACCGGCCTCGGCCAGGGGCTTGGCCTTCTCGGGCGAGCGGTTGTAGCCGGTCACGCGGTGCCCGGCCCTGACCAGGTGCACGGCCATGGGGCTGCCCATGATGCCGAGGCCGATGAAGGCGATGCTGGTCACGTTGTTCCTCCACGTTGCTCGCGCGGCAGCCAGTCGAAGGCGCCGGGGCCCTCGGAGCGGTATTCGAGGCCGATATATCCGTCATATCCGGCGGCGTACACGTCGTCGATCCACTGCCGGATCGGCAACGTGCCCTCGCCGGGCGCGCCCCTGCCAGGGGCGTCGGCGATCTGTACGTGGGCGATGCGCCCGGCGTGCCGCTCGATGACGGAGGGCACGTCGTCGCCGTTGGTCGCCAGGTGGTAGAAGTCGGCCAGCAGCCCCACATTGGGCACGTCGCCCAGCCGGTCGAGCACGGCCACGGCGTCGTCGGCCGTCAGCAGCGGGTAGCGCGGCGCGCCGCTGACCGGCTCCAGCAACACGGTCCCCTCGACGCCTCGGGCGCAGGCCGCCAGCAGCTCGACGGCCAGGTCGTCCTGCTCCTTGGCCTCGACGCCGTCCACCCGGTTGCCGTAGAGGGCGTTGAAGGCCCGGCAGCCGAGCCGCTGCCCGATGGCCGCCACCACGGGGATGTTGTCGAGCAGCTCACGCGAGCGCGCGGGCCACGACACCAGGCCGCGGTCGCCGCCCGGCATGTCGCCGGCGAAGAAGTTGAGCCCCGTCAGCCGCACCCCGGCGTCCTCGACGGCGCGTACGAACGCGTCCACGTCCCGGTCGTCAGGCACCGCCACCGGCCACGGCCACCAGAACTCGACCGCCGAGAACCCGTCGGCCGCCGCCGCGGCGGGTCGCTCCAGCAGGGGCAGGTCCGTGTAGAGGATCGAGCAGTTGACCGTCCACTTCGTCACGTATGTGCCCCTTCTGACTGTTCGCGGCGCAGTTGGCTGACCAGGCGGCCCTGGGCCTGGTCGAGGTGGTGGGCGAGGCGCTGCTGCGCCCGCTCGGGATCGCCGTCGCCGATCGCCTTGAGGATGTCGTCGTGCTCGTGCACCACGTTCATCGGATGTGTCGTGCGGTGGGCCTGGAACTGGCCCATCGTGAGGTGCACCTCCCCGAGGATCACCTCGTGCATCCGCGACAACCGGCGGCTCCCGACGGCGGCGACCAGCGCGGAGTGGAAGGCGATGTCGGCCTCCACCTGGCTGGCGAACGCCATGTCGCCGGCCGCCGCCTTCATCGCCGCCTGGGCGCGCACCGCGGCCGGGGGCACGGTCGCCGTACGGGCCAGCGCCGCGACCGCGGCCCGCTCGACGGTCTCGCGGCTGAAGTAGAGGTCACGGATCTCCGCCTCGTCCAGCTTCGGCACGACGGCGGTCTTGTGGGTGGTGCGGCGCAACAATCCGAGCGCGGTGAGCCGCTCCAGGCACGCCTTGGCGGTGGGACGCGCGACACTGTATTCGTTGGCGATGCGGATCTCGGTGAGCTTCTCCCCCGGGGCGATCTCACCGTTGACGATGCGCTTGCGGACCGACTCGTAGAGCGCTTCCGTCAGAGACGACGGTCCGAGAGTGAAGCTGGTTTGACCGTCCACAAATCTCCTCCCGACAGCGCCGAAATGCTAGACAAGTATACAGGCGTACTCAGTACCCGGCCGACTTGTCGACGACGTTGCGCAGCGGCTCGCCGCGAGCGAATCTGCCCAGGTTGTCCAGCAGGATGTCGAATCCCCTGCGGGCCGTCTCCCTCGTGGTGGCGCCGTTGTGAGGGGTGACGATGACGTTCGGCAGCTCCCAGAACGGACTGTCCGCGGGCAGCGGCTCCACCCCGTGCGCGTCCAGCCCGGCTCCCGCGATCTCGCCCCGCCGCAGCGCGTCGAGCAGGGCGGCGTCGTCGGCGATCCCGCCGCGCGAGACGCAGACGAAGCACGCCGTACGCTTCATCGCCGCGAACGCCTTCCGGTCGAACCGCCCGGCAGTGGCATTGGTGAGCGGTGCGGTGACAACGACGAAGTCGGACTCGGCCAGGAAACGCGGGAAGTCGTCCTGGTCGAACAGCTCGTCCACGCCCGCCGCGGGCCGCCCGGTCCTGCGCAGGCCGAGCACCCGCATGTGGAACGCCCTGGCCTTGGCCGCCAGGTCGAGCCCGGCGTGACCCAGGCCGTACAGGCCGATGGTCTTTTCCGCCAGCTCGCCGTGCACGTGGCGGTCCCAGCGGTGCTCCGACTGGGCGCGCAGCCAGCGCGGCGCGTCCCTGTTGAGCATGAGCGTGAGCAACATCGCGTGCTCGGCCAGCGGGATCGCGCCGTTGCCCGTCGAGGACGTGAGCGTGACGTCGCTGTTCAGCAGCCCTTCCGACAGGACGGCGTCCACGCCCGCGACCGGGCTGTGCACCCACCGCAACCTGGCCGCCCTGGCCAGCAGCGGGTCGGGCACGTGGCCGACGACCGCGTCCGCGAGCTCGATCCCGTCGAGGTCCGCCGAGAACTCGACGCGCGTCGCCGGGGCCGCCGCGCGGATCCGTTGGCGGGCGAGCTCGTCGTAGGCGCCGGTGATGATGATCCTCATTTGAGCCCCGTGGTGGCGATGCCGCGGATGAGCTGCTTCTGGGCGATGGCGAAGAAGATGAGCACCGGCAGCAGCGACACGAGCGACATCGCGAACAACATGCCCACCCCGCTCTGCGTCTCGGAGTCGACCATGGAGTTGAGCGCCACCGGCACCGTGAACATCTTCGGCGACGTGAGGTAGATGAGGGGCACGAAGAAGTCGTTCCAGGTCCAGATGAAGGTGAAGATCGTGGTGGTCACGAGCGCGGGCCGCATGAGCGGCAGGATCACGTACCAGAAGGTGCGGAACGGGCCCGAGCCGTCGATCCAGGCCGCGCGGTCGAGATCGCGCGGGATGGTCCTGATGAACTGCACCATCAGATAGATGAAGAACACGTCGGTGGCCAGGAACTTCGGGATGAGCAGCGGATAGTACGTGTTCACCAGGTCGAGCTGCGAGAAGAAGATGTACTGCGGGATCACCAGCACGTGCATCGGCAACATCACCGACACGAGCGTGATCGCGAGATACACCTTGCGCATCCTGAACTCCAGCCTGGCCAGCGCGAACGCGGTCAGGGAGCAGGAGAAGAGGTTCCCGACGATGGAGCCGGCCGTCACGACCAGCGAGTTGAGGAAGAACACGGTGAACGGGCGGTTGAGCGCGTTCCAGCCCTCGACGAAGTTGTCGAAGGTGATCTCGCTGGGGATGAGCCCCGTCTCGGTAAGGATCAGGTGGTCGGGCTTGAGGGAGCTGACGATCATCCAGACCAGCGGATAGAGCATCAGCAGCACGAACGCGCCGAGGCCGAGGTGCTTGAGCAGGTCACGCCGACCGCGCCGGCGCACGGCCGCCCTGGAATGGGTACGCGTGGAGTCGAGGGTCGCGGTCGTCATCAGTCGTCTCCGTAGAAGACCCAGTATTTCGACAGGACGAAGTGCACGGCCGTCACCAGGCCGATCGCGATCATCAGCACCCAGGCCAGCGCGGAGGCGTAGCCCATGTCGAAGTTCGTGAATCCCTGCTGGTAGATGTAGAGCGTGTAGAACAGCGTGGAGTTGGCCGGGCCGCCGGTGCCGCCGCTGACGACGTGGGCCTGGGTGAAGGTCTGGAACGCGCCGATCGTCTGCAGGATCAGGTTGAAGAAGATGATCGGGGTGAGCAGCGGGATCGTGACGCGGGTGAACTGGCGGACGATTCCGGCGCCGTCCACCTTGGCGGCCTCGTACAGCTCCTCGGGGATCTGGCGGAGCCCGGCGAGGAAGATGACCATCGGGGAGCCGAACGTCCACACGTTCAGGACGATCAGCGTCGAGAGGGACAGGCTCGGGTTCTGCAGCCAGCTGCCCAGCTCCAGGCCGAAGAGCGACAGCGCCCGGTCGATCAGGCCGTCGTCGCCGAAGATCTGCCGCCACAGGATCGCCACCGCCACGCTCGTGCCGAGCAGCGAGGGCAGGTAGAAGGCGCTGCGGTAGAAGGCCAGGCCGCGCAGACCCCGGTCGAGGATCAGGGCGAGCAGCAGCGCGAAGCCGAGTTGCAGCGGGATGGAGATCAGGACGTAGATCAGGGTGACCTTGACGGCGGCCCAGAAGTAGCCGTCCTGGAACATGCGGTGGAAGTTCTCCAGGCCGTTGAACTCCGGCGTGCTGAGGATGTTGTAGTCGGTGAAGGCCAGGTAGAGGGATGCGAGCAGCGGCACGGCCGTGACCAGCACGAGCCCGAGCCACCAGGGGATGAGGAAGACGTGCGCGGCCCCGCCCTGACGATGGAGTTTCGACACGCGAGCTCCTAGCGGGTCCGCGCGATGCCGGCCTGGACCTCGTCCAGGAAGCGTTTCGAGCCGTCGGCCGTGCTCACCCGGCCGAGCGCGATCTCCTCGGCCACCCTGGCCATGGCCGTGCGCCAGGTGCTGGTGCCCGGCGGTGCCTCGAAGCGGGGCTTGCGCTCGGCCTCGCGGGCGGCCTGCACGACGGTGAGCATCTCCTTCTCGTCCTGGCCGGCGAATTCGTACGACTGCTGGAACACCTTGGGGTTGACCGGCGCGCCCATGGTCAACCCGACGGTCTTGATCATCGCCACGTTGTTGGTGTTGTAGTTGACAACCTTGCCGGCCGCCGCCAGCTTGTCGTCGTCGATGCCCTGATATATCGCCATCCGGGGGTAGTAGAGGTACTGGTGCCCGGCCTGGGCCCCGGGTGCGACGGGCATGGCCCGCAGCTTGAAGCGGTAGTCGGGGAACATCTTCGCGTCGTCGATGATGTGGTTGGAGTTGCCCACCTTGGCCAGCGTCTTCTTGCCGACCAGCGCCCAGTCCGGGCCCATGCCTTCCTGCTCGCTGAGCGTCAGCACGGCCCCCGCCTTGAGGAGCTTGTCCCACCAGTCGAACCAGGCGCGCGTGCTGTCGAGGGTGAAGCCGGCCTTGCCGTCCTCGGTCCACAACTGCTCGCCGCGCTGGCGCAACCAGGCCTCGAACTGCATGTCCGCGTCGGGCTCGTACGGCATGCCCTTGCGCTTGTTCGGGTTGTTCTTGGCGTAGTCGATGAGGAAGGCCGCCCAGGCGTCCCAGTCGGCGTCGGCGGGCGGGAGGTCGACGTCGTCTTCCTTGGCGAAGGTCTCGTTGTAGCGGATGACGGGGATGAAGATACCGAACGGCATGGTGTTGAGCTCCCCGCCGAGCTTGAACGACTCCAGGTCCTGCTTGGAGTAGTCGGCCAGGCTCAGGCTCGGGATGTCGTCGAGGCGGCGGTAGAGCTTGCTCTTGTGGTACGTGAGCACCTGTGCCGAGGCGATCCAGAAGATGTCGGCCACGTCGCGGGCGGCCATCTGCGTGGTCATGCGCTCCTGGAAGGCGGTGTACTCGGCGAACTCCGGCTCGATCAGGATGCCCGGGTTCTTGGCGCTGAACTCCTTGAGCGCCTTCGTGTAGTTCTGCTGCCGGATGTTGTTGCCCCACCAGGCGTACCGCAGTGCGGTGCCGCCGCCGCTCTCGGAGCCGCCGCCGCACGCCGAGAGGCCCGCGCCCAGCGCTCCCGCCGCCGCCAGCTTCAGGAATCCCCGCCGATCGAGTCCGCTCATCACTGTTCTCCCGTCGTTCTCACAGGGGACCGGCTACCCCGGTGATGACCTAGTGTTCATTTGTCAGACGAGATCGTCAATAGGTCATGAATACTTGTTTGACAATGTGGCACGACTAGCACCTCATACAGACCGATCTCCGGCAGGCGCACGCGGTCGCCGTCCCTCTCCAGGGGGCGCCCGGCGCGCAGGGCGTATACCTCGCCAGGGCTCGAAAGCGTGATCCAGGACTCGCCGATCGGCAGCGGGCGGCGGAAGCGCTGGTCGGCGTCGCCCGAGCGGTTGAGCAGGTGGATCACGTGTGCGTCGGCGGAACGGGTGGGGACGATCTCCACCTGTTCCGGCAGGCCGGTCTCGATTGCGAGGTCCCCCGCGGCCTCCAGTGCCCGGTTCACGAACAGGTCGCGGTGTGCGCTCAGCCCGGTCTCCCGGTAGCCGCGGCCGACCGTCCACGGCATCAGCACGCCCCTGCCCTGGCCGTAAGGGGCGCTCAGCCAGCCGGGGTGGCCGGTGTCGTGGTGGCCGTGGCACTTCTCCGGAGGGCCGTACCTGGCTCTGGACAGCGCGAACACGCCCTTCCTGGCTCCCTGCGCCGCTTCGACCACGTGGAAGGCGCCGATCACCGGCAACATGCCGGTGTCGCCGCGCAGATGGAGCGACCTCGTGGACTCCTCGGTCTCCCAGCTCGCCAGGCGGCGGGCCGCGGGCAGGCAGGCGAGTTGCGTCCGGTCCGCGTCGAACCCGGTCGAGCCGGTCGCCAGCACCGTCCCGCCCGCCTCCGCGTAGGCGTCCAGTACCTCGGGGGCCTGGAGCGGCCCGAGGTCCGGGAGGACGATGAGCCGATAACGGGACAGGCCGACCATCGGCAGCTTGTCCTCGGGCAACACGTCGAACGGGACGTGCCGCTCCAGCAGCGCCAGGTACAGCCCTTGGAACTCGGCCTTGGCGGCCTCGGGCCTGACCAGTAGCGTGCGCGCCTCGGAGGCGAGGTCCCGGTAGACACCCGCGTGGTCGCGGTGGAAGCGGGTGATCTCGCCGGCGATCTCCAGGCACTCGTACGGGCTGTCGTCGGGCGTCCCCATGATGTATGTGGACGGGATCGCCCCCCGCGAGATCGCCTGGATCAGGTACTGGGCGAAGTGGTACGGCTCCTCCCCCGCCATCCGGTACGGCATGTCCACGAACCCCACCGAGTTGACCAGCACCGGAACGTCCGGCCGGTACGACTTGGCCGCACTGACGTGCTCGCTGGTCCGGTGGTGCCACAGGGGCCGGCCGACGGCGTTGTTCGCCTCGTGGAAGACGATGTCGGCCTGCTCGCCCAGGATCAGCGCCGCCTCGGGCCGCCTCCCGGCGATCTCGGCCCTGATCCTGGCGTTGAGGTCCGCCAGCGTCTCGTTCGCGAAGCGCCGCCACCGCGGGTAGCCGGGCGAGTCCCGGCCCTCGGGGAGCGGGTCGCCGAAGCGGCGGGCGCAGGCCAGGCAGTGGCACGCCCCCCAGTAGCGCCGGCTGTAGTCGACCTCGTTGAACGACATCCAGTTGAGGAAGAAGCCGTCGATCTCGTACCGGTCGAGCACCTCGCCGATCACCTCGAACAGCTTGACCTGGTAGTAGTCGCCGCTCGGGCATACGCTGGTCAGCCCGTTGTAGACCTGCGGCTCGCCGCCGGGACTGACGAAGCACCACTCGGGATGCTCCTCGGCCCGCCGATGATCGATCTTGGAGAAGTCCATGCGGGCCAGCACGCGTACGCCCCTGCGCCTGGCCGCGGTGACCGCGTCGCCGATCAGGTCGCCGGACGGCCGTTCGGCCAGCCTCGGGTTGCGGGTCTGGAAGCCCAGGTCGGTCGGGTAGTTGGCGAGGATGCCACCGACGCTGATCAGCCACGCGTTGGCGCCGAACTCCTCCAGATAGTCCAGCACCCGTTCCACGTCGAGCCCCGCGTCCACCTCGCGGAGGTTGGTCTGGAACATCCGGAAGGGCTCACGCCACCAGCTCATAGCCTCACTCCGTGAGGCGCGCTCGGTCGCCATACGCCGCTGCCTTCCCCCGCTCTGGTCGCTACGCTCCCGCCGCTCCTCCAGGCGACGGCACTCCCTCGCCTGCTCATGGCCTCACTCCGTGAGGCGCGCTCGGTCGCCATACGCCGCTGCCTTCCCCCGCTCTGGTCGCTACGCTCCCGCCGCTCCTCCAGGCGACGGCACTCCCTCGCGGGCTCATGACCGCTCCCAGGTGAGGTGCACGACCTCGATGAGCCCCACGCCCGCCAGCCCGACCTCCACCCGGCCGTCGCGGACCACCGTCTCGGCCTCGGTCTCCGCGACCAGCAGCCGGGCCTTGGCGTTCCGCACGCCGGGCGGCAGGGCGACCGTGACCGTCTGCGGGGGCAGCGGGAGGGTCTCCCTGATGGCGCCGCGCATGGTCATCGGGTTGGTGAGGTTCACGACGGTCACCGCGACACCGTCCTCGTCGCGCCGTACGGCGAGATCGGCCAGGCCGGGGCCTTGGACGGTCGCCTCGGGCTCGCCGCCGAGCGCCCACCGCACCGCGTTGGCGATCAACCGGCCGTGGTCGGCCTGGAGCGCCTCCCAGAAGATCGCGCCGAGGTCGAACGGGAAGTAGACGACCCGCCCCGGGTCCTGCCTGGTGATGACCGCGGGGGCGTCCGGTTCCTGCCGGGCGTACAGCTCCTCCATCGGCAGGTCGGGAAAGTCGGGCACGAACCGGAACGGCACCTCCGTGCCCTCGCGAGCCTCGACCCGCAACAACCGGGTGCCGCCGATGATCCGCTTGGCGCCGCCGAAGCCCGCGTTCACGGGGTGCTCCTGGGTCAGGGCGATGTAGTTGTTCTTCACCGGCCCCCTGGTGGGCTCGACCAGGTCCACGCCCAGCACGTCGGCGAGGCCGAGGCCGTCGCGCGGCTCGCCGTGCTCGTCGTACAGGGAGGACTGGTGCGCGGCCACCAGGCCGCCGCCCGCGGCGACGTACTCGCGGATCACCTGGCACTGCGCGTCGCTGAGCTGCTCGGCGTTGGCCAGCACCAGCACCTTGTACGGCCGCAGCCGCGCCGCGGACAACGCCTGGTCGGCCACCAGGTCGAACGGGATCCGCGCCTCGACCAGCGCCTGGTAGAACCCATCCTCGTCAGGGAAGGTGTGCGCGGCCCCGGCCCGCAGTTGCCCGGCCCGGTGCGGATCGAGCAGCGCCACCTCCGCGCTGACCGGCATCCCGGCCAGCACCGGCTCCAGCCGAGCGTGCAGGTTGAACGCCTCCACGACCGCCGGAACCCACCGTGGATCCGAGACCGTGGCGTTGAACTTCGTGAACCACGGGAACGCACCCTGCGCGAACCCGTCCACGATCCACGTCTTCACCTCCTCCGGCGGGGCCACCGCGTCCTTCCACCGGTGCTGGTGGTGCTCGGGGCCGACGGAGGCGATGAGCCCGACCGGCCGGTCGGGGAACAGGCCGCGGCTGCGCTTGGCCACCCGCCCGGCCACCCACGGCGCCTCGGTCCCGGAACGCCCCTGCTTGTCCACCACGAACATCGGATAAACCCGCCGCACCAGCTCCGGCTCCAGGTCCCGGGCCGCGAACGCGCCCAGGTTGGGGATGAACCGCGCGTGCGGCCGCACGTCCTTGACCGCCGTGTCCCAGATCGCGACCAGCTCGCTGAGCTTGCGCCGCCGCCAGGCCACGTACGCGGGCCAGGCCGGATCGGACGGGTCGTGCTCGCGTTTGGGCAGCTCGAACCCGGTGTCGTCACGGAAGGAGCGCCGCGCCGCCTCGCTGTAGGACATGCCGTAGTAGCCCTCCCACCGGTTGGCGAAGATGGCGTCCACGTCGTACTCGCGGACGATCTCGCGCGCCACCTCGGTGATGAACTCGCGGTGGTAGCCGGTGAAGGCGCAGGTCAACCAGATGCCGGGGTACGACCAGTGCTCGATGGGCGCCCCCTGCGCGTCGCATGCCAGCCATTCGGGATGCGCCCTGGCGGCGTCGGCGTGCACCGCGTGCGGATCCACTCGTGCCATGACGTGCATGCCCAATCCCCTGGCGGCCTCCACGAGGGTGCCGAAGGGGTCCGTGTCCGCCAGGTAGGTGCTGCGATGGTGGAACGGGATGCGGGTCGGGTAGTAGGCGATGTAGCCGCCCGCGCTGAGGCAGACCGCGTTCGACCTGCTGTCACGCATCACCGAGGTCCAGAAGTCGACATCGAGATGTGCCGGGTCGTCCTCGGCCAGAGTGAGCTGCGTCCAGCGGGTCGCCGTTCTGGGCCAGTCGGAAGTTCGCATCGCGACACACACCTCTCGTCAGGCTTATTGTCAGACGAGAAATATTGTCATACAAGAATGCAAGAGTGACAAGACTTGGAGCTGATGCTTTGAGCTGGGGACACGCCCATGGGGATAGGTGGCTGTGTGAAGCCGTGGCGGGTCTATGATGTTGGAAACTGAAGCGGCGCCGGCCTCTGGTCGCCGCCGGGCAAAGCGTTCGGAGGTCGCGCATGCTGGTGTCGCAGTGGGCTCACGACACGTTCGGGCAGCGCGTGCCACTCATCAGACAGGGCGTCGCGGAGGCGCTGTCGGTCGCGCTGGAAAACGCCCGCGACGCGCAGAAGGTGGCGCAGACCGATCACCTGCACCCGTTCGGGTTCACGCTCATGTCGCGCAAGTTCGAGGCGCTGGCCGAGGCGTTCGAGGACATGGGGGACGTGCAGGTCGTCAAGCCCGGCGGGTCGCAACACGAGCTGGTGGTGGTGGACGGCAAGCTGCTGTTCCCGTTCCGCTACGCCAAGGACCGCTCCTTGAGCGTGATGAGCGCCCGCATCGGCGACGGCCGGCCGTCCGCGCTGGTGCAGGCGCTGTTCAACCGGTTCGGGCCCGAGCCGAGGATGCGGCAGCTCGCCCTGCACGACGTCGCACCGCACGTGGCTCCGGTGGCCGAGGCGCTGGCCGACCTGCCCGAGGACACCAGCCTGGTGCTGATCGCCTACGCCTGCAACGCGCACGCCGGGCTGCTCGACGCCTGGTGGGGCGAGGCCGAGCTGCTGGATCGCACCGGCAGCCTCCGCTGGCACCACTGCGAGGAGATCCCCCTGGCGAAGGAGGCTTCCGCCGCCTACTCCTCGACGTTGTCGATCACGTTCGACCAGGGTGACATGCCCACGCCGGCGCTCAACACCCGCACCGGCGCCGAGCGCCTCACCACGCCTGTCAGCGAGGCCGCACCGGCTGACGGAGCCGCTTCGACCAGGGCAGAAGCCGCGAGCGGTGAATAGCTTCAAGACAGGCGCGCTGACCCCGCAGGCCGTCGCCGACGCCTTCGACGCCACCCGCCTCACCCAGGCCCGCCACCTGGCCGCGCTCACCAAGAAGGAGGTGGCCGAGCACCTCGGCGTCTCCCCCGCCGCCGTCGGCCAGTACGAATCCGGCGTCACCCGCCCCCGGCCCGACCTGCTCCCGCTGCTGGCCGAGGTGCTGGCGGTGCCGATGGCGTTCTTCCTGCCCGGCCGCCCGCACGGCAAGCTCGACGGCTCCATGGCGCATTTCCGCAGCCTGCGCTCCACCCGCGCCTACCAGCGCGCCAAGGCCGTGGCCTTCGTCGAGCAGGTGTGGGAGCTGACCTACGCCCTGGAGAAGCGGATCCAGCTCCCCCTCGTCGACCTGCCCGGTTTCGCCGGCGGCGAGATGCACTCCGCGTTGCCGCGCGACCCGGCGGGCGCCGCCCGGGCCCTGCGCGCCCACTGGGAGCTGGGCACCGGCCCGATCAGCCACCTCGTACGCCACATGGAGGCGCACGGCATCGTCGTGGCCTTCCCCCGCCACGACCCCGACGCGGTCACCGTGGACGCCTTCTCCACCTCCAGCCTGCCCCGGCCGATCGTCGTGCTGACCCCCAACCGGTTCGACGACATCTACCGCCACCGCTTCACCGCCGCCCACGAGCTGGGCCACCTGGTCCTGCACGGCGACACCGCCGCCGGAGACACCCACCAGGAGCGCGAGGCCGACGCCTTCGCCGCCGAGTTCCTCACCCCCCGCGACAGCATCCTGCCGGACCTGCCCCTGCGCGCCGACCTGCGCAAATTGGCCGAGCTGCGGCAGACGTGGGGCGTGTCGGTCGACTCGCTGCTCTACCGGTGCCGCGAGACCGGGCTGCTGTCCGACTCCGCCGCCGGCCGCGCCTACCAGCGCCTCAACGCCCTGCGCGACCAGCCCGGCTTCACCAACGAGCCCGTCTCCGGCTACCCGGGCGAGCAACCGGTCCTGCTGGCCCACGCCTTCGACCTGGCCACCCGGGAGAGCGACCTGACCGCCGCCGCCCTGGCCCAGGAGCTGGCCTGGCCGATCACCCGCGTACGCGAGCTCATCGGCCTGCCCGACCAGCGCCCTTCGCTGAGACTCGTCCTTTAGCTTCCTTCATCCGCCCAGTAGGGTCAGCGCCGCCGGCAGGCCGAGCACGGCGAACCCGCCGGCGACGACGAAGGCCGCGCCGTCTTCGCCACGCCCTTGAGTGAGCCGTGTCGCTGCCAGGACGAACGTGGTGGCCTGATGGCGGTGAGAGGGCTCTTTCGCAGATGCCATGATGTGCGGATATATCAGGCCGCTGCTGCAGGGAGAAGTGGGTATTCAGGCTGGAATGTGCGAAGGGTATGGTGATGCTTGTGACGACGTTTCGGATCAGCGAGGCCGCGGCTCTGCTCGGGGTCAGCTCCGACACCGTTCGCCGGTGGGTGGATTCCGGGCGGCTGGCCGCCGAGCGGGACGAGCACGGTCACCGGCAGGTGGACGGCGCCGAGCTGGCCGCCTTCGCCCGGTCCCAGATCGAGGACGCCGACGGCGGCCGTTCCTCGGCGCGTAACCGCTTTCGCGGGATCGTGACCGAGGTGATCAAGGACGCGGTGATGGCGCAGGTGGAGATCGCCGCGGGGCCGTACCGGGTGGTGTCGCTGATGAGCCGGCAGGCCGCCGACGAGCTGGGTCTGGAGGCGGGGGTGGTGGCGGTCGCGGTGATCAAGTCGACCAACGTCGTCGTGGAGGTTTCCGACCACGTACGCGTGGCCAGCCCGTAAGGAGTCCCCCTTGGTGTTCGGTCGTCTTTTCCGGTGGGCTGTCGCAGTGCCCGTCGTGATCGTAATGCTGTCCGGCTGCGGCTCTGGGCAGCCCGCCACGTCCGCTTCGAGTGCCGGGGTCAAGGAGGTGACGGTGTTCGCCGCCGCGTCTTTGACCGGTACGTTCACCGAGCTCGGCAAGGCCTTCGAGGCGGCGCATCCCGGCACGACGGTCAAGTTCAACTTCGGCTCCAGCGCGACCTTGGCGCAGCAGCTCGTCCAAGGGGCTCCGGCCGATGTGTTCGCGGCGGCCAGCCCGGCCACCATGAAGACCGTCACCGATGCCTCGCTGGCGAGTGCACCCACCACGTTCTTGCGCAACAAGCTGCAGATCGCGGTGCCGGTCGACAATCCGGCGAAGGTCGATGAACTGAAGGATCTGGCCGATGCGAAGGTGAAGGTGGCGTTGTGCGCTGAGCAGGTGCCTTGCGGTGCCGCCGCGGTCAAGGCGCTGGACGCGGCCGGGCTCAAGGTCACGCCGGTCACCTTGGAGCAGGATGTCAAGGCCACGCTGACCAAGGTCGAGTTGGGGGAGGTGGACGCGGCGTTGGTGTACAAGACCGATGTGATCGCTTCGGCGGGCAAGGTCACCGGGATCGCCTTTCCGGAGGCGGACAAGGCGATCAACGACTACCCGATCGCCACGCTGGCCAAGGCTCCGGCTGGTGATCTGGCCGGGCAGTTCGTGGAGCTGGTGTTGTCGCAGCAGGGCAAGGACGTGTTGACCAAGGCCGGGTTCGAGGTGCCCTGACGCGTATGAGCTCCTCGGCATCGAACGGTTTCGACCATCCTGGCGCGCAGGGTGGGGCACCCGCGCCCGGTCCGGACGTCGGTCGGTCCGGTGCGGTTGCCGGGCGGTTGCCCTGGATGCTGGTGCTGCCTGCCTTGCTCGGGCTGGCGTTCCTGGTGTTGCCGCTGGCGGGGCTGCTGATCCGGGCCCCGTGGGCGACGTTGCTGGTGCGGCTGGCCGAGCCGCAGGTGCTGGAGGCGTTGCGCCTGTCGTTGGTGTGCGCCACCGTCGCGACCGCCCTGTGCCTGTTGCTCGGGGTGCCGCTGGCGTGGTTGCTGGCGCGGGTGTCGTTTCCCGGGCGGCGGGTGGTGCGCGCCCTGGTCACCGTTCCGCTGGTGTTGCCTCCGGTCGTGGGCGGTGTGGCGTTGCTGCTGGTGCTGGGGCGGCGCGGGCTGGTCGGGCAGTGGCTGGAGTCGGCGTTCGGGATCACGCTGCCGTTCACCACGGCGGGCGTCGTGGTCGCCGAGGCGTTCGTGGCGATGCCGTTCCTGGTGATCAGCGTGGAGGGTGCGTTGCGGGCGGCCGACGAGCGGTTGGAGGAGGCGGCGGCCACGCTGGGCGCCTCGCGCTGGACGGTCTTCCGCCGCGTCACGCTGCCGCTGGTCATGCCGGGGGTGGTGGCGGGGGCGGTGTTGTGCTGGGCGCGGGCGCTTGGGGAGTTCGGGGCCACGATCACCTTCGCCGGGAACTTCCCGGGCACCACCCGCACCATGCCGCTGGCGGTCTACCTGGCGTTGGAGACCGAGCCGGAGGCGGCCATCGTGCTCAGCCTCGTCCTGCTGGCCGTCTCGGTGATCATCCTGGCCAGCCTGCGTGATCGGTGGGTGACCAGCCCATGAACCCTCCCGGGCTGCGTGCTCGCCTGGTCGTCAGCCGGCCGGGCTTCACCTTGGACATCGACTTCGAGGTCGCCCCGGGCGAGGTGGTGGCGTTGCTCGGTCCCAACGGCGCGGGCAAGACCACCGCGCTCCGCGTCCTGGCCGGGCTCACCGCGCTGTCCCAGGGCGAGATCATCCTGGATGGCCGTCCGCTGCACACCCAGGCGGCCGAGCAGCGTCCTGTCGGCATGGTGTTCCAGGACTACCTGCTCTTCCCGCACCTGTCCGCCCTGGACAACGTGGCCTTCGGGCCGCGTTGCCATGGCGTATCGAAGGCCGAGGCCCGGCGCATAGCCGCCGAGCTGCTGGAGCGGGTCGGGCTGGCCGGTCATGTCACCGCCAAGCCCCGGCGGTTGTCGGGCGGGCAGGCGCAGCGGGTCGCCCTGGCGCGGGCGCTGGCCGTACGGCCCAAGCTCCTGCTGCTGGACGAGCCGCTGGCCGCGCTGGACGCCCATACCCGGCTGGAGATCCGTTCGCAGCTGCGCCGCCATCTGGCCGACTTCGACGGCGCCACCGTGCTGGTCACCCACGATCCGCTGGATGCGATGGTGCTGGCCGATCGGCTGGTCGTCATCGAGCACGGGACGATCGTCCAGCAGGGCAGCCCGGCCGAGGTGGCCCGGCGGCCGCGTACCGACTATGTCGCCCGGCTGGTCGGGCTCAACCTGTATCGGGGGCACGCCGACGGGCAGCGGGTCAAGGTGGGTGAGCTGATGTTCAGCACGATCGAGCAGCTCGACGGGCCGGCGTTCGTGGCCTTCCGGCCCGCCGCCGTCGCGCTCTACCGCTCCCGGCCCGACGGCAGCCCGCGCAACCTGTGGCAGGCCACGATCGAGGGCATCGAACGGCACGGCGACAACGTCCGCGTCCACCTCGACGGCCCGATCACCGCATTCGTGGACATCACCCCGGCCGCCCTCGCCGACCTCGACCTGACCCCGGGCCAACACATCTGGGCCTCGGTCAAGGCCACCGAAACCCACGCGTACCCGGCATGAGCACCGACCCGCATGAATGCAACGCCATCTGCCTGGGTGGTCCGTGCCACGGGCTGCTCACCCACATCGACCAGGACATCGGCATTCTCACCATCCCGGTCCCGTGCCGCTCACCGTCCGACGCCGCCGCCGGCGCCCGCTACCGCATCACCCGCGAACGCATCCGCTACCACGGCCGGCCCGCCCCCTACATCGCCCTGCGCTGGGCCGATCCGCGCCCTGGCCCCATCTGCGAGGATCACCAGTAGCACCTATAGCCACGAAACGGGTGACCCGAGTGTTGTTGCGGGAGCTGGAATACCTGGTCGCGCTGGCCAGGGAGCAGCACTTCGCGCGCGCGGCGGCGGCCTGTCACGTGTCCCAGCCGTCGTTGTCGGCCGGGATCCGCAGGCTGGAGCGGGACCTGGGCGTGCCGCTGGTCCGGCGGGGCGGCCGGTTCGCCGGCCTCACCCTGGAGGGCGAGCGCGTGTTGCCGTGGGCGCACCGGATCCTGGCCGACTGCGAGGCGATGCGCCAGGACCTGACCAGGATGCGCGAAGGGCTGACGGGCACGTTGCGGGTGGGCGCCATCCCCACCGCGCTGGTCGCGGCCTCGCTGCTGACCACGCCGTTCTGCGAGCGCCATCCGCACGTACGGGTCAGCCTCACCTCCCTGTCGTCCCAGGAGATCCGCCGGCAGCTGGCCGAGTTCGAGATCGACGCGGCGCTGACGTACCTCGACGATCCCGGGGACGGCCGGCCGCTATACGAGGAGCGTTACCTGCTGCTCACCCCCGACGACGGCGAGCTGGCCGATCGTGACGTGGCCCGCTGGGCCGAGGTCGCCGCGCTGCCGCTGTGCCTGCTCAGTCCCCAGATGCGCAACCGCAGGATCCTGGACGGGCTGTTCGCGCAGTCGGGCGCGGTGGCGGTGCCGGCCATCGAGACCGACACCGTCTCGGCCCTGTTCGCGCACGTCGCCACGCACCGCTGGTCCAGTGTGATCGCGCATGCGTGGCTGCCGATGTTCGGGGTGCCGGCCGGGATGCGGGTGATCCGGATGGAACGCCCGTACCAGGCGCCGCGGGTCGGGCTGGTGCTGCCGGGGCGCACCCCCGAGCCGGTGCTGGCCCGCGCCCTGATGGAGGTCGCCCGCGATCTCGACCTGCGCCACGCGCTGGACCGGGTGCTGAGCGACCACCTGCGCGCATAGGCGGCGGCTATCGGGCCATAGGGACTCGCGCTTTGCCATCACTTCGCCACGCGCGGAAGGTGAGAGCATCACCGAAAGGACATCAGGACATGGCGAAGATCCTTTGTGTGCTCTACGACGACCCCGTCGACGGCTACCCCGCCTCCTACGCCCGCGACGGCCTGCCGGTCCTGGACCGCTACCCCGGCGGCCAGTCCCTGCCCACGCCCGAGGCCATCGACTTCACCCCCGGGCACCTGCTCGGCAGCGTCTCCGGCGAGCTGGGCCTGCGCCGCTTCCTGGAGGAGCGCGGCCACACGCTGGTGGTCACCTCCGACAAGGACGGCGACGGCTCGGCCTTCGACCGCGAGCTGGCCGACGCGGACGTGGTCATCTCGCAGCCGTTCTGGCCCGCGTACCTGACCGCCGAGCGCATCGCCCGCGCGCCCCAGCTCAAGCTGGCGATCACCGCGGGCATCGGCTCCGACCACGTGGACCTGGACGCCGCCATCGCGCACGGGGTCACCGTCGCCGAGGTCACGTACTGCAACAGCATCAGCGTCGCCGAGCACGTGGTCATGATGATCCTGTCGCTGGTACGCGACTACCTGCCGGCCCACCAGTGGGTGCTGGACGGTGGCTGGAACATCGCCGACAGCGTGCGCCGCTCGTACGACCTGGAAGGCATGCACGTCGGCACCGTGGCCGCCGGACGGATCGGGCTGGCCGTGTTGCGCCGGCTCAAGCCGTTCGACGTGCACCTGCACTACACCGACCGGCACCGCCTGCCCGCCGAGGTCGAACAGGAGCTCGGCCTCACCTTCCACCCCACCGCCGCCGACATGGCGCCGCACTGCGACGTGGTGACGATCAACGCGCCGCTGCACCCGGAGACGGAGAACCTGTTCGACGACGAGCTGATCGCGACGATGAAGCGGGGCGCGTACCTGATCAACACGGCCCGCGCCCGCATCGCCGACCGCGACGCGGTGGTACGGGCGCTGGAAAGCGGGCAACTGGCCGGGTATGCCGGCGACGTCTGGTTCCCCCAGCCCGCTCCCGCCGACCATCCCTGGCGCACCATGCCCCACCACGGCATGACCCCGCACATCTCCGGCTCGTCGTTGTCGGCCCAGGCCCGCTACGCCGCCGGCACCCGGGAGATCCTCGAAGCCTGGCTGGCGGGTAAGCCCATCCGCGACGAATACCTGATCGTCCACGACAAGGCGCTGGCGGGCACCGGAGCACGCTCGTACTCCACGCGCTCCTGACCTGGGACGATCACGTCGGCTAGGGGGTCAGGCCGGTGTACTGGCCGATTCTCGACTTGACCGGGACGTTCACCCGCAGGGGCTCGAAACCGCGGAACGAGAAGGTCATCGGCACCGTGTTGCCGCGTATGCCGGTGACCGTGCCGATGGGCTTGTTCCCGGTGCCGACCGGCCGGTTTGGCGGCAGGGTGACGGGGCCTGCCAGCTGTACGGAGCCGCCGCCGTCGACGGTGACCTGTTCGAGCCGGGTCGGCTGGTTGCCGGTGTTGATCAGCACGGCGTACAGGTGCTGTTGCGGGGCGGGCGAGGCCGGGTCCGTGCCGCTCAGGAGGAACGCGTTGCGCAGGTGCAGCACTCCTCCGAGGTCGGCGTTGGCCCCGTCGTTCTGCGGCAGCGTCAGAGCGGGGTAGGTGGCCGCTGCCGCGCAACCGGTGGCGGCCATGGCCACGACGATCACGGCAAGGATGGTGCGACGCATCGCCGTGCCTCCTCTCGGCGCCCAACGTTGCCCGCCCTGCTACCCGCGAACGCCCCCCTGAACCCAGCCCGACCGGAAGCGCGTGCGGATGGACTGTGGGCGGTGGGCGTGCGACGCTCGGGCGGTGTCGGACCCACCGGCGCTACCCGATCGACTTCCAGCCGTTCACCCCCGGCGACCTGGACGCCCGGCTCACCGAGGCCGGCCTCGCCGTCGCGGGCTCCACGTACCGCCAGGACCGCCAGCGGTACGCCGTCGCGGCCACCAATCGGAGCCCGCTCAGCTGATGCCGAGGACGGCCTTGCCGGCCCGCCACTCCCCGCCTTGATCGTCCCGCGGAAGGGCCGATCACCAGCGGAGCAGCACGATCCCCGCGCTGACGCCGCCGGCCACCCCCACCAGGGCGACCAGGTCGCCGCGCTGGACACGGCCGGACTCGACCGCCTGGTGCAGCTGCGCCGGGATCGTGGACGCGACGAGGTTGCCGTGCTCGGCGATCGTGTGCACGACCCTGTCATGCGGTATCCCGGCCAGGTCGCAGAAGGCGTGCAGGGACGGCAGGGACGGCTGGTGCAGGCAGATCGCGGCCAAGTCCTGCCAGTCGAGCCCACGCTCGGCCAGCGGTTGCCGCAGGAGGGACAGATCGAGCTTGCGTACGCCGGTGGCAAGGTCCATGGAATCGCCCGGCGTGATCGCTTCCCGCCAGTGGGCGGAGTTCGCGCAGAACCGGTGGCCCAGCACCCCCGGGACCGCACTGGCCTGCAGCAGCATGGCCGTTCCCGAGTCGGAGACGGTGTAGGAGGGGATCGCGGCCGTGAAGTCCTCCTCCGACTCCACCTGCCAGCGCATGGCCGGGGTGGCGACTTCCCCGCACACGACGAGGATCGTGCGGTGGCGGCCGGCCGTGATGAGCGTGTCGGCCAGCTCGACCGCGTTCAGCACGCTGTTGGCGGCGTTGCGCACGTCGAACACCGGGCAGCCGGCGCCCAGCTCGGCGGCTACCAGGTGCGCGGTGGCGGGCTCGACGGCGTCGAGGGTCACCCCCGCGAAGATGATCAGGTCGATGGCCGGCGCCGCGTGCCCGATCCGCTCCAGCAGCGTACGCGCGGCGGCCGCGGCCAGGCCGGCGGCCGTCTGGCCGGCGGCGGCCACATGCCGCCGCCGAACCCCGCTGACCTGCTCGATGCCCCCTCGGGGAATGCGGGTGCCGGGATTGCGATCGGCCAGCGCGGCTTCCAGCTCGGGCGTGGTCACGCTCTGCTCGGGCAGGTGGACGGCCACTCCGGCCACGTGGGCGTACCGCCGCGATGCCATGTGCCGTCCCCCTCTTGATCGGCTGCTGCTCAGGATAGGAACGGGAAAGATCCCGTACGCCACGCGAACCGCTGGACCGCGACCGAGTTGCCCGGCTCTTGACCTTGCCCCGGCTCCCCTTCGGCGGGCCTGGCCGCTGAGAGCGGACGCCGTCAGACCACTCCCCAGACCGGGAGGCCGTCGAAGCGGCCTCCGAAGCATCTCAGGTGCGTCTGACTACTCGAGTCCGGCAAGACCACGCCGTCCGAGAGCGTGCAGGCCAGAATCGTGACCTTCTCGTCCTTCTCGATTTCGTTGGCCGAGGCCGGGCCGGCGGCGGCAATCGGCAGCGCGACGGCGGCGGACGCGAAGGCGAGTATGGCGATAAGACGGCTCATGACACCGCTCCAATCACTCTAAGTAACAGTTCGCTACGTAGAGTTACCTTCGGTCTATTGTCCGAAACACGCCAGGGGTGCGGCTTTGGAAGACTTGACCTTGGCCAGGCCGGATCTGATCATGGCGCGCCGAAGATCCCGGCTCGCCCTCCGCCCGGCTGTTTGCCGGCGTGTTAAGGAGTGAAAAATACCTTCGCAAAGATCTCGCCTGCGAAGGAAAATGTTGAGACGCTGAGCTGCAGCACGCACCCCCAGCCCCAAGGAGCGGTTCATGCGCAGACTGCTGGCGATCTCCCTCATCGCCGTTCTGCCCTTAGCCAACACCACAGCCGGCACCGCCGCGGCCCAAGCCCAAGAACCCCCGGATCGGCAACAGGCCTTCGCGGCCGCCGCTCAGGAGTTCCAGGTGCCCGAGAGTGTGTTGCTCGGCGTCTCCTACCTCGAGTCCCGGTGGGACGCACACGCCGGTCAGCCGTCCAGTGATGCCGGGTTCGGCCCCATGCACCTCACCGACGCCGCCGCCTTCTCCTCGTCCAACCATCACAGTGAGGGCGAAGAGGACGCCCGCGGTGACGACAGCCGGCCCCTGTCGGCCCCTAGCGCCCAACCTGCCCCCACTGACATCCCGGGCTCGCTCCGTACCATGGAGAAGGCCGCTGAGCTCACCGGGGAGAGTCGCGAGCGGCTCCGTACGGACGACGCCGCCAACATCCGCGGCGGTGCGGCCCTGCTGGCCGACTACCAGAAGGCGCTCGGTGCGCCACTGAGTGACAATCCCGGCGAATGGTACGGCGCGGTCGCCAAATACTCCGGCGCCGAGGAGTCCGGTGCGGCCAAGTTCTTCGCCGACGAGGTCTTCGCGACGATCAAGGGCGGCGCGGAGCGGGTGACGGACGACGGGCAGCAGGTCAAGCTGCCGGCGGTACCGGGGCTGGCGAAGATCGAGAAGTGGCTCCAGAAGCTCGGCCTGCGGCCCACTCGTCCCGACGGTGTGGAATGTCCGGCCTCGATCTCGTGTGAGTGGATCCCGGCGGCCTACCAGAAACTCCCGGGGAACGACTACGGTCACTACGACCTGGCGAACCGGCCGGTCAGCCAGAAGATCGACTACATCATCATTCACGACATGGAGGGATATTTCCTGCCCTCCATCGGCCTCAACCAGGACCCCAACTACGGCGCGAGCTGGCAGTACTCCGTACGCGCCTCTGACGGCCACATAGCCCAGCACATCAAGAGCAAGGACGTAGGCTGGCAGGCCGGCAACTGGTACATCAACGCCAAGTCCATCGGCATCGAGCACGAGGGCTTCCTGGCGGAGGGCGGCACCTGGTACACGGAGGCGATGTACCGCTCCTCGGCCCGCCTGGTCCGCTACCTGGCGCTCAGGCACGGCGTGCCGCTGGACCGCGCCCACATCCTGGGCCACGACAACGTGCCCGGCACCCTGCCGACGACGGTCAGGGGCATGCACGAGGACCCGGGCCCGTTCTGGGACTGGGCGCACTACTTCCAGCTGATGGGCGCCCCGCTGCACCAGTTCGGCGGCCCCAGATCCGAATCGATCATGATAAATCCGGACTTCGCCACGAATAAGCCGTACTTCTACGGCTGCGACCGCGCGAACCCGGAAGCCGCCTGCCCGCCGCTCCCCTCCGGCACCGTCTGGCTCCGCACCGAGCCCCGCGCCGACGCCCCGCTGGTCAAGGACATCGGCAAGCACCCGACGGGCGACTCCCTCTACAGCGTGTACGACCACAGCGCCAGAGCCGGCACCGGCCAGCGCTTCGCCGTAGCGGACCGCCAGGGCGACTGGACGGCCATCTGGTACCTCGGCCAGAAAGCCTGGTTCCACAACCCGGCCGGCGCCCCCACCGCCGTCCCGTCCATGGGCCTGGTGGTGACCCCGAAGCCGGGCAAGACCACCATCCCGGTGTACGGCAGGGCGTACCCGGAGCAGGAGGCCTACCCGGAAGGCATCCCGTACCAGACGGTGACCCCGCTCCAGTACACGTTCTCGGCCGGTGAGAAATACACCCTCGCGGGCGCCGCGGCCACCGAGTACTACCGGGCGGTCACGTTCAACCTGGAGGACCACAAGGTGGTGAAGGGGAAGACGAAGTACCTGGAGATCCAGTTCGGCCACCGCGTGATGTTCGTCAAGGCTGACGACGTGCGGGTGACGTTCTCCGGGTGAACTCCTTGACGGCCCGCCTGGTGCTCGCGAGCGCCTCCTGAGAGGAGTCGAACGTCCGCTGGGCGACGCCGACGAAGATGCAGTCGACGACGAGGAGCTGGCTGATCCTGCTGGCCAGGGCGCCGGGACGGAACTCCGTCTCGCGCCCCGCGGAGATCAGCACGTGTTCGGCCAGCTCCGCGATCGAGGACCGCGGATTGTTGGTGATGGCCACGGTCGTGGCCCCCGCCTCCTTGGCCCGGGTGAGCGGCTCGATCACATCGGGCGTCTCTCCGGAGGTGCTGATCCCGATGGCCACGTCCCCGGGCCTCAGCAACACGGCGCTGGTTAAAGCCAGATGAGCGTCCGCGAACGCGTGGCTGGACAGCCCGATTCTCAACAGCTTCTGCGCCACGTCCTCGGCGACGAGCCCCGAAGCGCTCACCCCGTAGGCGTCGATCCGCCGAGCGCCCACGATGGCGTCGACCACGAGCCCGAGCCGCTCGGAGGTCAACTGGGCCACCGTGTCGTTGATGGCCTCGGACTCGGCCCTGGCCACCTTCTGGATGACCTCCGACAGCGGATCGTCAGGCGCGAGATCTCCGGGCACCAGCCGGTCCGGCTGCGCCGCGGCCGCCGCCAGAGCCAGCCGGAGCTGCGGATACCCCGCGAACCCGAGCAACCGGGCGGTACGCACGATCGTGGCCTCGCTGGTGCCTGAGGCGGCGGAGAGCTCCGTGATGGTGCTCCTGGCCACCGTCGCGGGGTCTTCCAGGATGAGCCGGGCAACGGTCTGGGCGGCGGGCGTCAGGGACGGCAGCACACCTCGGACCGTGGCCACCAGAGTGTCGGCCCGCAGGCCGTTGCCGCTGTCGTCCACCCCCCGATTATGCCGCAACGTTTACTTTGCGAGCTTTGCCGCGATGGATGTCCTCGCTGCGCTGCGGATCCATCGCATTACCGCAACGTGCCGTTTGTCATCCCGGCAGGCTCCTCAGGCACGGCGATAAGCCCCAACTCAGCGGTGGTGGCGACGAGCGGGTGATGCGGTACGACCCGCACGGTGTATCCGAAAGCACCCGTACGGTCGAGCGGCACGACCCCCGTGTAATGAGCCCGCCCGTCGTCGTCCAGAGACGCCACGGCCAGCTTCGCGTACGCGGGATGCACCAGCTCGTCATGCGGCCCGACCTTGCCATAGGCGGCCTCGACCAGCACGTCGTCCGGCTCCAGGTCACCGAGCGCGATCGTGGCGTGCAGCTCGATCGAGGCCCCCACCTCAGGCGTGTCCTCCACACCCGACGCCTCGACGTGCTCCACCCGCACCCCCGGCCAGGCCCGGGCCACCCGCACCCGCCAGGCGGCGAACGCCTTCGCGGGCGCGTAGGAGTCGGCGGACAACGAACGGGCCGCGCCGGCCGCCGGGCTGTACAGGTCCACGACGTAGTCCCGCAACATCCGCCCGGCCAGCACCTTCGGCCCGAGCGAGGCCAGCGTGTGCTTGACCATCTCCATCCACCTCCGGGGCAGCCCGTCGATGGGACGGTCGTAGAACCGGTCGGACACCTCGTGCTCGATCAGGTCGTACAGGGCGGCGGACTCCAGCTCGTCCCGCCGGTCCGGGTCCGTCACCCCGTCCGCGGTCGGGATCGCCCAGCCGCTGGTGCCGTCGTACCACTCGTCCCACCAGCCGTCGCGGATCGACAGGTTGAGGCCGCCGTTCAGCGCGGACTTCATCCCGGACGTGCCGGACGCCTCCAGCGGGCGCAGCGGGTTGTTCAGCCAGACGTCACACCCCTGGACCATGAGCTGCCCGAGCGTCATGTCGTAGTCGGGCAGGAAGACGATGCGGTGCCGTACCTTCTGCTGGTCCGCGAACTTGACGATCTGCTGGATCAGCTTCTTCCCGCCCTCGTCGGCGGGATGGGCCTTGCCGGCGATCACGATCTGCACGGGCTTGTCCGGATCGAGCAGCAAACCGGTCAGCCGGGCGGGATCACGCAACATGAGCGTGAGCCGCTTGTACGACGGCACCCGCCGGGCGAACCCGATCGTCAGCACGTCGGGATCGAGCGCGTCGTCGATCCACCCGAGCTCGGCGTCGGAGGCGCCCCGCTCGCGCCAGGACCTGCGCAGGCGGACCCGCGCACCCTCGACCAGCCGCTCGCGCAGCGTGCCCCTGATCTGCCAGAGCTCGGCGTCGGAGATCTTCTGGATGCCGTCCCAGCCACGGGCCCGCTCGATGAGCGAGGGCAGCTCCCGCCCGGCCAGCTCCATGAGCTCGCGGCCGACCCAGGTGGGGGCGTGCACGCCGTTGGTGATCGACCCGATCGGCACCTCGTCCAGGTCGAAGCCCGGCCAGAGCTCCTTGAACATCTCCCTGCTGACCTCGCCGTGCAGCACGGACACGCCGTTGACCCGCTGTGCCAGCCGCATCCCCATGATCGCCATGTTGAACCGGCCGGGATCGCTCTCCGCCCCGAGAGCCAGGATCCGCTCCACGGGCACGGTCGGCCAGGCGTTGTCGCCGCCGAAGTGCCGCTCGATCATGTCGCGGGGGAAGCGGTCGATGCCCGCGGGGACCGGCGTGTGCGTGGTGAACACCGTGCCGGCCCGTACGGCTTCCAGCGCCTCGTCGAACGAGAGCCGCGCCTCGGTCAGCTCCCGGATCCGCTCGAGCCCGAGGAATCCGGCATGCCCCTCGTTGGTGTGGAACACCTCAGGCTCGGCGTGCCCGGTGATCTTGCAGTACGCCCGGATCGCGCGTACGCCGCCCACTCCCAGCAGCAGCTCCTGCATGAGCCGGTGGTCCGTGCCGCCGCCGTACAGGCGGTCGGTGATGTCGCGGGCGGCGTTGTCGTTGTCGGCCACGTCCGAGTCGAGCAGCAGCAGCGGCACCCGCCCCACCTGTGCCACCCACACCTGCGCGTGCAGCACGCGCTCGTCCGGCAGGGCGATGCGGACCTTGACGGGGGCGCCGTCGGTGTCCTTGAGCAGGCTCAGCGGCAGCCCGCCGGCGTCGAGCGACGGGTAGTGCTCCAGCTGCCAGCCCTCGGGTGAGAGCGACTGCGTGAAGTAGCCGTGCCGGTAGAGCAGGCCGACCGCGAGGATCGGCACACCCAGGTCGCTGGCGGCCTTGAGGTGGTCGCCGGCCAGGATGCCGAGACCGCCCGAATACTGCGGCAACGCGGCGGCGATGCCGTATTCGGGAGAGAAGTACGCGACGGCGCGCGCTCCGTCGGGCAGCGTCTGGTACCAGCGCGGGGAGGTCATGTATTCGCGCAGGTCGTCGGCGGCGTCGGCGAGGCGGCGCAGGAAACGGCGGTCGGCGGCCAGCTCGGTCAGCCTGGCCGGGGTGACCGCGCCGAGCAGGGCCACGGGGTCGTGCCCGACCTGCTCCCAGAGGTCCGCGTCGACCTCGGCGAAGAGGTCCATCGTCTCCGGGTGCCAGGACCAGCGGAGATTCTGCACCAGCTCGCCCAGGGCGGCCAGCTCCGCGGGCAGGACGGTGCGGACGGTAAACCGGCGGATAGCTCTCACGTTTCTGCACCCTATGGGCTAGGAGGGACCAGTCAGTCCTTCACCCCCATGAACCCCGTTCAAACCCCTTCCGGGAACTAGCATGAAGAGGGACTATTGGGGCAACTTTCCTCATTGTTGGCTCTCCCGCAGACACACTCGGGAGGTCTATCCGCTGCTGTCCACAATTTACATGCAAGGATCGTTCCTGCCAGGAAAGCCTCCGGCGGCTCCGAGAGCGTCGCCGCAAACCCTTGAATGCGATGATCGGACGAATTCCCATCACGGACATCTCCCCCGTCGTCGACTGCGGGCAGTGGCCCGCCAAGGCGGTCGCCGGCGAGACCTTCGGGGTCTCGGCGACCGTGTTCAGAGAGGGCCACGACGCCGTGGCCGCGGGCGTGGTGCTCACCGCGCCCGACGGGCAGCGCGGTCGCCTGAGACCGATGCGCGAGCTGGCCCCCGGCACCGACCGCTGGGGTGTGGACGTGTGCCTGCCCGCCGAGGGTGACTGGCTGTTCCGCGTGGAGGCATGGGGCGACCCGATCAGCACCTGGCTGCACGACGCGGAGATCAAGATCCCGCGTGGCATGGACGTCGATCTCATGTGCGAGGAGGGCGCCCGGCTGTTCGAGCGGGCCGCCAGGGCCGTACGCGCGCCGGACTGCCCGAACGGCGTGCCCAAGAACGCCCACAAGAACGGCCGGCGCAGGCAGAACGGCAACGGCGACAGCGCCTGCGGGCACCGGGCGGCGCTGCTGTCGATCTCGGCCACGCTGCGTGACGAGGAGCTGGACCCCAGGGCGCGGTTGTCGATCGCGCAGCTCCCCGAGACCGCCGCGCTGCTGGACTCGCACCCGTTCCGCGAGCTGGTGACCAGGTCCAGGTCGTACAAGGTCAGGGTGGACCGGCGCAGGGCGCTGTACGGCTCGTGGTACGAGTTCTTCCCCAGGTCGGAAGGCGCGGTGATCAACAAGCTGGGCATCTCCAAGTCCGGAAATTTCCAGACTGCTGCCAAGCGGCTCCCCGCCATCGCCAAGATGGGCTTCGACGTCGTCTACCTGCCGCCCATCCACCCCATCGGCACGACGTTCCGCAAGGGGCGCAACAACACGCTCAGCCCCGAGCCCGACGAGCCGGGCTCGCCCTGGGCCATCGGGTCCGAGGACGGCGGCCACGACGCCGTGCACCCCGACCTCGGCACGCTCGACGACTTCGACGAGTTCGTGGGCCGCACCCGAGCGCTGGGCATGGAGGTCGCGCTCGACTTCGCGCTGCAGTGCTCGCCGGACCACCCGTGGGTGAAGGAGCACCCCGAGTGGTTCACGATCAGGGCGGACGGGTCGATCGCGTACGCCGAGAACCCGCCGAAGAAATATCAGGACATCTACCCGATCAACTTCGACAAGGACCCCGAGGGGATCTACATCGAGGTCAGGCGGGTGCTGCGGCACTGGATGGCCCACGGGGTGCGGATCTTCCGGGTGGACAACCCGCACACGAAGCCGGTGGCGTTCTGGGAGCGGCTGCTGGCCGACATCCACACGACCGATCCCGACGTGATCTTCCTGTCGGAGGCGTTCACCAGGCCGGCGATGTTGCGTACGCTGGCCAAGGTCGGCTTCCACCAGTCGTACACGTACTACACCTGGAAGAACTCCAAGTGGGATGTGGAGACCTATCTCACCGAGCTCTCCCACGAAACGTCCTCCTACCTGCGACCGAACCTGTTCGTGAACACGCCGGACATCCTGCACGAGTTCCTGCAGCACGGCGGCGGGCCCGCGTTCAGGATCAGGGCGGTGCTGGCCGCGCTGGCCTCGCCGACCTGGGGCGTCTACTCCGGGTACGAACTCGGAGAGAACATCCCGGTACGCCCTGGTAGCGAGGAGTATCTAGATAGCGAGAAATATCAGTACAAACCTCGCGAATGGCTCGCGGCCGAACGTGAAGGCCGGAGTCTGGCTCCCTTCATCACTCATCTGAATTTGTTCCGAAGAGCGCATCCGGCGCTGCAGGAATTGCGTAATCTACGGTTCCACAGGGTCGACCAACCGGACATCGTTTGCTTCTCGAAGCGACTTCCGGGCGCCTATGACACGGCCACACGAAGGCACGGGCTGGGCGACGTCGTTCTGGCGGTCATCAACTTGGATCCACACAATACCCACGAGGCGACTGTAGATCTGGAGCTGCCCGCCCTCGGTCTCGACTGGAACGCCGAGTTCGTCGTCGACGACGAATTGTCGGGCGAGTCGTTCCGCTGGCGGCAGAGCAACTATGTTCGCCTCGACCCGCACATCCAGCCTGCCCATATTCTCACCGTTCGAGCCGCGCCACGGTAGAACAGAATTCAGCGGGGAGTCTTCAACGTGTGTGAAAGCGCCTCCCTCGTGAGCCCCTCCTGGGGTGACTCATGAGCTCCACCACACCCATTCCCAACACCTTTGACGAGGAAAAGCCGCGCGACCCCTACTGGTACAAGCGCGCGCTTTTCTACGAGGTCCTGATCAGGGGCTTCGCCGACTCCAACGGCGACGGGACCGGCGACATCCGGGGCCTCATCAGCAAGCTCGACTACCTGCAGTGGCTCGGCATCGACTGCCTCTGGCTGCTGCCGTTGTACGAGTCGCCACTGCGTGACGGCGGCTACGACATCGCGGACTTCATGAAGATCCTGCCCGAGTTCGGGGACCTGGGCGACTTCGTGAAGCTGGTCGACGAGGCCCACAAACGCGGCATGCGCGTCATCGCCGACCTGGTCATGAACCACACCAGCGACGCCCATCCGTGGTTCCAGGCGTCGCGGCACGATCCGGAGGGGCCGTTCGGCGACTTCTACGTGTGGTCGTCGACGGATGAGCAATACCAGGACGCCCGGATCATCTTCATCGACACCGAGACGTCCAACTGGACCTACGACCCCGTACGCGGCCAGTACTACTGGCACCGTTTCTTCCATCACCAGCCGGACCTCAACTACGAGAACCCGGCCGTGCAGGACGCGATGCTGGAGGTGCTGCGCTTCTGGCTCGACCTGGGCATTGACGGTTTCCGGCTGGACGCGGTGCCGTACCTCTTCGAGGAGGAGGGGACGAACTGCGAGAACCTGCCGAGGACGCACGAATACCTCAAGCGCATCAGGTCTGACGTGGACCGGCTGTATCCGGACAGAGTGCTGCTCGCCGAGGCGAACCAGTGGCCGTCGGACGTCGTGGAATACTTCGGCGATCCGGTGGGCGGCGGGGACGAATGCCACATGGCCTTCCATTTCCCGCTCATGCCCCGCATTTTCATGGCCGTGCGCCGGGAGTCCCGTTACCCCATTTCCGAAATCATGGCGCAAACGCCGAAAATTCCGGAACACTGCCAGTGGGGAATCTTCCTCCGTAACCACGACGAGCTGACGCTCGAAATGGTCACGGACGAGGAACGCGACTACATGTACACCGAATACGCCAAAGACCCCCGCATGCGGGCGAACGTCGGCATCCGCCGCCGCCTGGCGCCCCTGCTGGAGAACGACCGCAACCAGATCGAGCTGTTCACCGCGCTGCTCCTGTCGCTGCCCGGCTCCCCGGTGCTCTACTACGGCGACGAGATCGGCATGGGCGACAACATCTGGCTCGGCGACCGCGACGGCGTGCGCACGCCCATGCAGTGGGACCCCGACCGCAACGCCGGCTTCTCCGACTGCGACCCCGGGCGGCTCTACCTGCCGGTGATCATGGACCCGATCTACGGCTACCAGGCCATCAACGTCGAGGCCCATCAGAAGAACGCCGGCTCGCTGCTGCACTGGACCAAGCGCATGATCGAGATCCGCAAGCGGCACCCGGTGTTCGGGCTGGGCGGTTACGCGGAGCTCAACTCCTCCAACCCCAGCGTGCTCGCGTTCGTCAGGGAGCTGGGCGACGACCGGATGCTCTGCGTGAACAACCTGTCACGCTTCCCGCAACCCGTCGAGCTTGATTTGCGGAGATTCGTGGGCGTTTCCCCCGTTGAAACCATGGGAGGCGTACCATTCCCGGCAATTGGCGAACTTCCGTATCTTTTGACGCTTCCCGGGCATGGGTTCTACTGGTTCACGCTCCCGCCGGCCATCACCCAGGAGGAGTAGGACGTGCTTGACGAGCTCCTTGCCGCATGGATCGCACGCCAGCGCTGGTTCGGCGGCAAGGGGCGCCCGATCGACGAGCTGTCGATCGACTCGGATGTCGAGCTCACGCCGGGCCTGCGGCATCTGATCGTCGCCATCTGGCAGGAGGGCTCACGCGACCGCTACCAGGTGCTGCTCGGCGAGCGCGACTCCATCCCCGACCGGCTCACCCACGCCCTGATCGCCACGGTCGGGGACCTGTACCTCTACGACGCCGTACACGACGCCGACCGCATGGGCTGGCTGCTGAACGGCATGGCCCACGACGAGACCAGCGGCGGCCTGCGCATGCGCCATGTGCCCGGCGTCACCATCGACACCTCCCAACGCAGCCTGGTCCTGGGGGCCGAGCAGTCCAACACCTCCCTCGTGTACGGGGACGCGTACATCTGCAAGCTCTTCCGCCGTCTCATCCCCGGCATCAATCCCGAGCTGGAGGTCATCACGGCGCTGGCCGCCAGGGACGCGCCGCACATCGCGCAGCCGTACGGGTGGATCGAGACCGAGCTCGACGGCACGGACACCACGCTGGCGATCATGCAGGAGTTCCTGGCCACCGCGAACGACGGCTGGGACCTGGCGCTGGCCAGCGTGCGCGACCTGTACGCGTCGCTGCCCGAGATCACGGCGGCCGAGGCGGGCGGGGACTTC
The DNA here is from genome assembly GCF_043197025.1 of Nonomuraea marmarensis. Lineage (NCBI taxonomy): Bacteria > Bacillati > Actinomycetota > Actinomycetes > Streptosporangiales > Streptosporangiaceae > Nonomuraea > Nonomuraea marmarensis. The sequence continues at coordinate 96,290 of NZ_JBICRM010000008.1, read as the reverse complement.
GCGGCCGAGTCGCTGCGGCTGGGCAGCGCCACCGCCCGGGTGCACCACGAGCTGGCCGAGGCCTTCCCCACGGACGTCGTCGAGATCCACGAGATCAAGCGCATGGCCGAGGGCTTCAGGCGCAGGCTGGGCCGGGCCGTGGCCGAGGTGCCCGAGCTGCGCCAGCATGTGAGCACCGTTGAGGACGCCTACCACGAGGTGGAGCTGCACACCAGCGAGGTGCCTGTGCAACGCGTTCACGGCGACTACCACCTGGGCCAGGTCATGCGCACGCCGACGGACTGGGTGGTGCTGGACTTCGAGGGCGAGCCCGGGCAGCCGCTGGCCGAGCGCAAGGCGCTGTCTTCGCCGCTGCGGGACGTGGCGGGGATGTTGCGCTCGTTCGACTACGCGGCCAGGCACCTGCTGCCCGACAGCGCCAACATCCGGGCCCAAGCCCAGGAGCTCGAGCCGCGGGCCCAGGAGTGGGCGGACCGCAACCGGGCCTCGTTCCTGGAGGGGTACGTCGAGGGCGGCGGGGTCATCACGCGGGGAGACGCGGCGCTGCTGCGGGCGTTCGAGTTGTCGAAGGCCGTGTACGAGGTGGTCTACGAGGCCCGCAACCGGCCCACGTGGATCGCGATCCCGCTGGCCGCGTTCCGTCCCCGGCCGGTCTAGGGTTCGCCTCGTGGCCGAGGGCGCGCCTGGGCGGCGCTCCTGGTCGGAGCCGGGTCAAGAATCCTCTCGGGATGAACCCGGGATTTTGCACTTTCAGTGATTGTCTCGATGAAAGCGGGCAGTGCCTGGGATGGACGGTCATCATAGGGCAGTGTTGGGAGCATGCCGATGAGGACAGAGCTCGACCGCCTCGCGGGCGGGGCGCACCACGATCCGCACTCCGTGCTAGGAGCACACCCCGTGTCCGGAGGGGTGGTCTTCCGCGCGCTGCGCCCGCTGGCCGAGCGGGTGCGGGTGGTGCTCGAAGACGGTACGGCCCATGACATGAAACACCAGGCCCACGGGGTGTTCGAGGTCACCGTCCCGGGCCTGGACAAGGTGCCCGACTACTCGCTGAGCGTCAAATACGCCGGCGCGGAGCCGTACCTGACGCGGGACCCCTACCGGCACTGGCCCACGCTCGGCGAAGTGGACCTGCACCTCATCGGCGAGGGGCGCCACGAGCGGCTGTGGGAGGTGCTCGGCGCCCGCGTGATGGAGCACGAGGACGTCGAGGGCACCGCGTTCGCCGTCTGGGCGCCGAACGCGCGCGGCATCAGGGTCGTCGGCGACTTCAACCACTGGGACGGCATCGCCTACCCGATGCGTTCTCTGGGGCGTTCGGGGGTGTGGGAGCTGTTCGTGCCCGGGCTGGCGGCGGGCGAGCGGTACAAGTACCAGATCCTGGGCGCCGACGGGGTGTGGCGGGACAAGGCCGACCCGATGGCCAGGCGGACCGAGGTGCCGCCGATGACGGCTTCCGTGGTGGAGAAGTCGGACTACACCTGGCAGGACGGCGTCTGGATGGCCGACCGGCCCGAGAGGCAGCCGCAACGCGGGCCGATGAGCGTCTACGAGGTGCACCTAGGGTCGTGGCGGCCCGGGCTGACCTATCTGGAGCTGGCCGAGCAGTTGTCCGCTTACGTGGCCGACATGGGGTTCACGCACGTGGAGTTGCTGCCGGTGGCCGAGCATCCGTTCGGCGGCTCGTGGGGCTACCAGGTGACGTCCTACTACGCGCCGACGGCCAGGTTCGGCACGCCCGACGAGTTCCGCCATTTCGTGGACCTGATGCACCAGCGCGGCATCGGCGTGGTGCTGGACTGGGTGCCCGCGCACTTCCCGATGGACGAATGGGCGCTGGCGCGCTTCGACGGCACCCCGCTCTACGAGCACGCCGACCCGGCCAGGGGCGAGCACCCCGACTGGGGGACGTACGTGTTCGACTTCGGGCGCAGGGAGGTGCGCAACTTCCTGGTGGCCAACGCGCTCTACTGGCTGAAGGAGTTCCACGTCGACGGGCTGCGGGTGGACGCGGTGGCGTCGATGCTCTACCTGGACTACTCGCGGCGGGAGGGCGAGTGGACGCCGAACGTCTACGGCGGCCGGGAGAACCTCGACGCGGTCGAGTTCCTCAAGGAGATGAACTCCGTCTGCTACCGCGAGGCGCCCGGCATCTCGACCGTGGCCGAGGAGTCGACGGCCTGGCCCGGGGTTTCGCGGCCGGTGCACCTGGGCGGGCTCGGGTTCGGGTTCAAGTGGAACATGGGCTGGATGCACGACACGCTCGAATACCTGCGGCACGAGCCGGTCTTCCGCCAGTACCACCACCATCAGATGACGTTCTCGCTGCTGTACGCGTACTCGGAGAACTACGTGCTGCCGCTGTCGCACGACGAGGTCGTGCACGGCAAGGGGTCGTTGCTCGGCAAGATGCCGGGGGACGAATGGCAGCGGTTCGCGCAGCTCAGGGCGTTGCTGGCGTTCATGTGGGCGCATCCTGGCAAGCAGCTGCTGTTCATGGGCGGCGAGTTCGGGCAGGGCTCGGAGTGGTCGGAGGAGCGCGGGCTGGACTGGTGGGTGCTGGAGTTCGACGGGCACCAGGGCGTGCAGCGGCTGGTACGCGACCTGAACCGGATCTACAAGGAGACCCCCGCCCTGTGGGACCAGGACTCCACGCCCGACGGGTTCCGGTGGATCGACGCCGACGACGCCTCCGGGAACACGTTCTCGTTCGTCCGCTACGCGTCCGACGGGTCCGCGGTGGCGTGCGTGGTCAACTTCAGCGGCGGGCCGCATGAGAACTACCGGCTCGGCCTCCCGTACGCCGGGCAGTGGACGGAGATCGTCAACACCGACGCCTACGACTACTGGGGCAGCGGCGTGGGCAACCTGGGAGTGGTCGAGGCGAGTGAGGAGCCCTGGCACGGGCTGCCGTGCTCCACGACGCTGCGGGTGCCGCCGCTCGGCGCGGTCTGGCTCACCCACGAGGGAACAACCTGACAACATCTGGCTGAAAGTTCGGTGAGAAACCCCGCCGGAGACCTGTGCCAGTCCGGCAAATCCCCATAAACTCCGAGATCATCCCCTCTCGGAGGACGACGCGTGCGACTTCGCCCCCTGATCGTGTGCTCGATGGTGCTGGCCCTGCTGCCGTTGTCGGGCTCGGCCTACGCCGACGATCCGACACCGACGCCGACCCCCACCGCGGCCTCGACTCCCAGCCCCTCACCGAGCGCCGCTCAAACCCCCGAGGACAAGGTCGAGGACGGCTTAGGGGTCGACGGTGGCTCCGAGCGGGCCATCGTCGAGCTGACCGACCCCGGGCAGAACGCGCCCGTGGCGAGCCAGGCGGCGGCCGAGAGCGTGGACGTGGTGTTGCAGCCGCCGAGCCAGTCGTTCATGGTCGTCGAAGGGACCGCGGAGGAGTTGGCCAAGCTGGCCGAGGATCCGCGGGTCACCTCGATTCACCGGGACAGGACGTACACGCCTGCCGAGGTGAGCCCCAACCTGAAGCTGATCGGCGCCGACCAGGCGCACGGGAAGGGCCTCACCGGGACCGGCCAGGCGGTGGCGGTGCTCGACACCGGCATCGACCTCGACCACCCGTGGTTCACCGGCAGGATCGTCGCGGAGGCGTGCTTCTCCTCCGTGGAGGAGTCCGGCGTCGAGTCGCTCTGCCCGAACGGCCAGCCGGAGCAGACGGGTGCCGGAGCGGCGGACGCGACCACGGCCAAGTGCCTGGCCGACGGCGTGAACCTGTGCGAGCACGGCACCCACGTCGCGGGCATCGCGGCCGGCAGCGGCGGCGTGGCGCCGGGGGCGAACATCGTGGCGGTGCAGGTGTTCAGCCGGCTCAACGACGAGGGAATCTGCGGCGAGCCCTCGTGCCTGCTGGCGTTCGAGTCGTCGTTGCGGCAGGCCATGGACTACGTGACGACGCTGAACCAGCCGATCGCCGCCGTGAACCTCAGCCTGGGCGGCGAACTCTCCGAGACCGACTGCGACGCCAGCGAGGAAGGCGCGATCTTCAAGCCGAAGATCGACGCGCTGCTGGGCAAGGGCATCGCGACCGTGGTGGCCGCGGGGAACGAGTTCTTCGAGGGGGCGTCGTACCCGGCCTGCATCTCCACGGCGGTGGCCGTCGGGGCGAATGACAACAACGACGTCATCGCGGACTTCTCCAACCGCGGGGCGCTGGTGGACCTGTTCGCGCCGGGCGTGGACATCGAGTCGTCGGTGCCGGACAACGCGACGGCCGTGCACAGCGGCACCTCGATGGCGACCCCGCACGTGGCCGGCGCGCTGGCGCTGATGAAGCAGGCCTCGCCACAGACGCCGATGGCCGACCTGGTCAACACGCTGAAGACGACCGGCAGGCCGTACGTGTACGACGCCAACGGCGCGCAGGTCACCACGCCGCGCCTGGACCTGGCGGCGGCCCTGGCCGGGGCGGCGCCGCAACCGCCGATCACCCAGGCCCCGAACCCGGCGCCCGACCAGCCCGACCCGACCGACAGCAGCGGCCCGAGCCCCGAGCCCGACGACCCGGCAGACCCCGAGCCGGAGCCCTCGACGTCCAGCACGCCGATCCCGTTGCCGACCGTGACGGTCACGGTGACGGTGATGCCGAGCCCGGCCGCCACGACGGCCGCGGTCTGCACGCGCGGCACGGCCGCCAAGAAGCTGACGGCCAAGAAGTGGGCCGTGGAGATCCACCGCAGCAGCGGCACGATCCCGGACGCCACGCTCACCTGCTACCTGAAGCTCATCGGCAAGTCGAGCAAGGTGTTCCCCGAGTTGACGAAGGCGTCGTCGCTGGGCAAGGCGTACCGGGTGCTGAAGAGCACCAAGTCCAGCAAGGCCGCGCTCGACAGCGCGCTGCTGACGGCCTGGCTGAACTGGGCGCACGGCACGAACGGCACCACGACGCTGACCGCCGCGGAGAAGGTGCGGCTGAGCAGCAAGCCGTCCACCGCGGCGGTGAAGAAGGCCGCGAAGAACGTCCTCAAAACCAGCAAATAGCTAGATATCTCGAAAAAGGCCGGTCACTCCTGACCGGCCTTTCTCTTTGGCCGCAACAAGGCAAAAAGGCCTCCAACGTTGCTCTCAGTCACATAGGTCACTGACATCACTGTTGTCGCAGGCGGGGATGTATGCGGCTGTCCGCAAGCCGGGAGCCGCGATCAGCTTCACGGCTCTGATACTCGGAGGAATTTCGTGAGGCTACGGTCTCTTCTGGCCTGCGCCACGACGCTGGCCCTGACGTCCGCCGGGCTCTGTGCGGCCCCAGCGCTCCATGCCGCCACCGCCGACACCGGCGACCCGGTCATCAGCCCCGCGCTCGTCGCGGAGATCAAGGCGAAGACCAGCGTTCGCTCCATCATCCAGCTCAAACCGGGCCAGAGCGTGGCGGCCGTCGCCACCGACCTCGAACAGGCCTCCGAGGGCGGCCGGGTGCTGGAGAGGGCGCAGTCGCCGCACTTCTTCGTCGCCGAGGTGGACGACCCGACCCTGGCCAAGCTCAAGAAGGACAACCGCGTCGAATCCGTCTACAAGGACGAGTTGAGCCTGCCCATCCTCGACGTCAGCACCAACCTGATCCGCTCGAACCGGGCGAACGACGCCGGCTGGACCGGCAGGGGCGCGACGGTCGCCGTACTGGACACGGGGATCGACCGCGACCATCCGTTCTTCGCCGACCGGCTCGTGGACGAGGCGTGCTTCTCCTCGTCCGACGCGAGAGACGGCACCGTCTCGCTCTGCCCGAACAACCAGCCCAGCCAGATCGGCGCCGGCGCGGCGAACGCCGAGATCGGGCAGTGCGTCGTCAACAACGCGAACGCCTGCTCCCACGGCTCGCACGTGGCCGGCATCGCGGCGGGCAAGATGGCCACGGGAGCGCCCTCCGACGGCGTCGCCCCCGCGGCGGGCATCCTGCCGATCCAGATCTTCAGCCGCGTGAACAACGCCCTGACCTGCATGGCCAGGGGCGCCCTCGCGCCCTGCTACCTCACCTACACCTCGGATCAGAAGCTGGCGCTCGAGTACGTGGCCAGGGTGGCCAGGAACCACAACGTCGCCGCGGTGAACATGAGCATCGGCGGCGGCGGCCCGTTCAGCTCGGCCTGCGACACCGACGCGACCGCCGCCGCGGTCAAGCCGAACTTCGACGCCCTGGTGGCCCTGGGCGTGGCGCCGGTGGTGGCGTCGGGCAACGACGGCTTCCTGAACGGTGTCTCCTCCCCCGCGTGCGTCTCCACGGCCATCACGGTGGGCGCCACGGACGACAGCGACGCGTTGACCACGTTCACCAACCGGGGGCGGCTGGTCGACCTGCTCGCGCCGGGCGCGGGGATCAACTCCTCGGTGCCCGACAACACGTACGCCGTCCAAAGCGGCACCTCGATGGCCGCGCCGCACGTGGCCGGGATGTTCGCGTTGATGAAGCAGGCGTACCCGAACTTCACGGTGGCGCAGTCCCTGCAGCGGCTGCAGGCGACGGGCACGCCCATCCGGTACGACGCGGGGGGCACGCAGGTGACCACGACGCGGATCAACGCGGAACGCGCCACGGCCGCCGCCCAGGCGGCCGCCGATCCTCGGGTCTGAGCGGCGGGAGGTGCCGGACCGGCACATCCGGCCCCTCCCGGAGCCTTCCCCGGAACGGTCGGGTCACCGGAACGGTCGGGTCATCACAACAAGAACCGATAACGGAACCCCATCCCCCTCTCTGACATCACTTGTCCGATTAATACACTTCTTAGAACAAACACCCCCCGAGCCCCCGGAGGAACAGTTGAGACTCTCGTCTCTGCTGGCCGGCGCCATCGCGTTAGCGACCACCTCGGCAGCGCTGATCGCCACACCCGCCCTCGCCGCCCCCGACTCCAAGATCGACCCTGCGATCACCGCGTCCGGCGAGCACCGCGCCATCGTCCGCGTACACCGGCCCGCCCAGGTGAAGACCGCGCTGACCAGCGCGGAAGAGGTCAAGCAGGGCAGGAAGAACGTCTCCGCGGAGCCGCCTTCCGAGGTGGCGGGCAAGCTGGACTTCTTCGTCTACCGAGGCACCCGCGCGGAGCTGGAGAAGATCGCCGAGCAGTCCGACGTGGTCTCGATCCGCAAGGACACGCTCAGCGAGCCGTCGCTGGTGCAGAGCATCCCGCTGATCGGCGCGGACCGGGCGCAGCGGCAGGGCTACAACGGCAAGGGTACGGCCGTCGCGATCCTGGACTCCGGCATCGACAACGACCACCCGGCCTTCGGCAACCGCATCACGGCCCAGGCCTGCTTCTCGGCCGCCGACCCGGTGGACGGCTCGTCACCGCTGTGCCCGAACGGCAGCCAGTTCCAGATCGGCGACGGCGCCGCCAACGCCGAGACGCCGGCGTGCATGACGGGCGCCCCGCAGCCCCAGTACGGCCTGTGCTACCACGGCACGCACGTGGCCGGGATCACCGCGGGCCAGGCCACGGCCGAGTTCGCGGCCAACGGCGTCGCCCCCAAGGCCAAGATCATCCCGGTGCAGGTCTTCAGCCGCTTCGACAACTCCCCGTACTGTTCGGGCCGTCCCGCCTGCATCCTCGCGTACGACTCCTCGGTCCTGACGGGCATGGCGTACGCGGACCTGCTGGCCGACCAGTACAACATCGCCTCGGTGAACCTGAGCCTGGGCGGCGGCCAGTACGACACGGCCTGCGACGAGGGCGACGGGGCCGACTTCAAGGCGGAAGTGGACAAGCTCCTGGCCAAGGGCACCGCCACGGTGGTGGCCTCGGGCAACAACGGCTGGGACGCCGCGGTGTCGTGGCCGGCCTGCGTCTCGAACACGGTAGCGGTAGGCGCCACGGACAAGCAGGACGCGGTGGCCTCCTTCTCGAACCGGGGGGCGTTGCTGGACGTGTACGCACCGGGCGTGGCCATCACGGCGGCCATCGCAGGCAACACGTACGCGGCCCTGAACGGCACGTCAATGGCCACTCCGCACGTGACGGGCACATTCGCATTGCTACGCCAGAAGCACAAGAACGCAACGGTGGACCAACTGCTGAACACGTTGAAGCGAACGGGCAAGCCGATCACGTACACAAGCGCGGGCACGGAGACAACCACCCCCCGCATCAACGTCTACGCGGCCTTGCGCAGCCGATAGGCGCAGGGAAGCAGGTTGCCAGGGGCTCACCCACCCGTAACCCATCTGGGCGGTGGGCCACCTGACATATTCCCCTAAGCGCATTTCGAATTGTGTCGTTTAGGGTGGCTTCTATGGACGCAGGCAGGGCGATCTTCGAAACCGTCGACAAGATTCGCCAGCGGCGCACCGCCCCGCTGGTGCTGGAGCTCGATCTCACAGAGGGCCTCACCGAGGGCCCGCCGAGCGATCCGCTCGCCGCAGTGTTGTCCATGCGCAAGACGCGCCTGTCCGACGTCCTGTCCGGGCTCAAGCGGGCCAGGCAGGACTCCAGGGTCAGGGCGCTGATCGTGAAGATCGGGGGCAACCCGCTGGGCCTGGCCACGGTGCAGGAGCTGCGGCAGGCCGTGATCCACTTCAGGGCCGCGGGCAAGCTGACCGTCGCGTTCGCGGAGACGTTCGGCGAGTTCGGCGGCGGTACGGTCCCCTACTACCTGGCCAGCGCCTTCGAACGCGTCTACCTGCAGCCGAGCGGCGACGTCGGGCTGACCGGGGTGGCCATGGAGCAGCGCTTCGTCAAGGGCACGCTGGCGAAACTCGGCGTCGGGTACGAGGTCGGGCAGCGGCACGAGTACAAAACCGCCGTCAACACCTTCACCCAGGACCACATGACCGAGCCGCACCGCGAGTCCATGAGCCGCATCGTGGAGTCGGTCACCGAGAGCCTCGTCGCGGGCATCGCCGACGGGCGCCGGCTGGACCCGGGCAAGGTGCGGGAGCTGATCGACCGCGGCCCGTTCTCCAGCACCGAGGCGCAGGAGGCCGGGCTGGTCGACGGGCTGGCGTACCGGGACGAGGTGTACGACGAGGTCAAAGGCGACGCGCACCTCCTGTACGTCTCCAGGTACGCCAGAGGCGCGGCCGTCAAGAAGTTGCCGCACCCGATGGCGGACGGGATCGCGCTCATCCACGGCCTGGGCATGATCAGGAGCGGGCGCAGCGGACGCAGCCCGCTGGGCGGGGGCGGGGCGATGGGCTCCGACACGATCAGCGCCGCGTTCCGGGCGGCCCGGCGGGACGAGCACGTCAAGGCCGTCGTGTTCCGGGTCGACAGCCCCGGCGGCTCGTACGTGGCCAGCGACACGGTCTGGCGTGAGGTGACGCTGACGCGCAAGGTCAAGCCGGTGATCGTCTCCATGGGCGACCTGGCGGCGTCCGGCGGATACTTCGTGTCGATGGCCGCCGACGTGATCGTCGCCCAGTCAGGCACACTGACGGGCTCGATCGGCGTGTACGGCGGCAAGCCCGTCATTTCCGAAATGCTCGAAAAAATCGGGATAAATTCCGAGATGGTGGCCGCGGGAGCCAACGCCGGGATGTTCTCCACGTCCCGCGGCTTCTCCCCCGAGCAGTGGGAACGCGTGAACGCCTGGCTCGACCGGATCTACGACGACTTCGTGGGCAAGGTGGCGAGCAGCCGCGACCTCACCCGCGAACGCGCCCACGAGCTGGCCCGCGGCCGCGTGTGGACCGGCGCCGACGCGCAGGCGAGCGGGCTGGTGGACGAGCTGGGCGGGCTGGAGGACGCGCTGGCCCTGGCCAGGAAGCGGGCCGGCCTCGCCGACGACGCCCCGGTGCGTACCTACCCCCGGCTCAACCCCCTGGAGCGCCTGCGCGGCCCGGAGTCGAGCGAGGACAAGTCCGCGGCGCTGGCCAGGATCAGGATGGACGCCTGGGGCCCGCTGGCCCGCCTGTCCGCCGAGCTGGGCCTACCGGCCGCGGGGCCGCTCCTGCTCCCCACCTGGTACACGATCCGCTGACGCAGTCCCCGCCTGGTGGAGGCGGAAGCGCTGTACCAGTACAGCGGGGACACGATCAGGGCGCTGCGTGACGCGCATCACGATCCCATCGCGCGGTAGCGGCCGCGGAGTCGTACCAGAGGGTTGAGAGTGGGGTTGACGTAGGAGACGGCGAGGACGGCGGCGATGAAGATCGTGTGGTCGCCGGCCGCGACCACCTTGGTGGTCTCGGCCTCCAGGGCCGCCACGCCGCCCTCCACCACCAGCGCGTCCGTGTGCGGTCCCCGGTGGTGCGGGGTGCCCGCCAGCAGGAGGCGGGCGCTGGGGCGGCCCGCGGTGGCGAAGCGGCTGGCGATCGCGGCCTGGTCCGACGACAGCAGGGAGGCGGCCCAGCGATCCTGGCGCAGCAGGACCTCGTTGAGGTAGCCGCTGCTGGCCAGGCTCACCAGGACGAGCGGGGGTTCCAGCGAGACGGACATCAGCGCCGATACGGTGGCGCCGAGGTCGTCGCGCCCGTCGCGTACGGTCACCACCGCCACGCCCGCCGCGAGCTGCGCCATCGCCTCCGTGAACTCGCTCACGACGAGGGCCCCCGGAGGACGGGGACCCTCGCGACGAGCGTCAGCCCAGGCCGTTGGAGGTCAGCCATTCCTTGGCCACCGTGGCGGGCTCGTCCTTGTTGACGGAGATCTTCTGCATCATGTCCAGGAGGGACTGCGTGGAGAGCTTCGCCGAGATGGAGTTGAGCGTGGTCCTGATCGTGTCGGTCGCCCCGGCCTTGTAGAGGAGCGGCGTCACGTTCTGGGCGGGGAAGATGTTCTTGGTGTCCTGGAGCGGCACCAGGTTGTTGGCCACCATCTTGGGGTCGGTGGTGAACACGTTGCCCACCTGGATCGTGCCGTCCTTCAGCGCGTCAGAGGTGGTCGGCCCCGTGGGCTTCCACTCCTTGAACTCGATCCCGTAGACCTCCTTGAACCGCGCCTCCCACCGCTTCTTGAACTCGGGCGGCCCGCCGACGACCAGGTCCTTGGAGACCTTGGCCAGGTCCTCGATCGTGTTCAGCGACTGCTTGGTCTGGGTGTCCTTGGTGATGGACAGGCTGTCCTTGTCCTCGGCCGGGGAGGAGTCGAGCACCTCCAGCTCGGCCGGCAGCTTCTCCTTCAGCGCCGCGTTGACGTCGTCCGTGGTCGCGGCGGTGTTCTTCAGGTCGATGAAGGCGAGCAGGTTGCCGTTGTACTCGGGCACGATGGTCAGGCCGCCGCTCTTGACCTGGTCGTAGACGGCCTCGCGGCTGCCGATCCGCGGCTTCTCCTCAACCTGCACGCCCTTGGCCTCGAGCGCCTGGGCGTAGATCGACCCGAGCAGCACGCTCTCGTCGAAGTCGAAGGATCCGATGACGGCCTTCCCACCCCCGCCCGAGGCCGAAGCGCTGGGAGCCGCGCTCGTCGTGTCGAGCGGGTTGCCCCCGGTGCTGCCGCCACCACCGCAGGCGGCCAGCGCGAGCATCGCCGAAATCAGCACCCCCGCGATGCCGTACTTGCGTCTCATCTTTGCTTTTCCCTTCTAAGCGGGAGGTAATACGGGAGACTATCGAACCTTCAGTCGCTGGCTCACCCCCGGCGACACCGTCACCCTCTGGACGAGCGTGAACAATATCTGCACGACGAGCGCGAACAGCACAATGAGTACTGAACCCCCGACGACGCTCGCGTAATCCTTCGTCGCGAAACCGTCGATCACAAAACGTCCGAGCCCGCCGAGCCCGGTGTAGGCGGCGACCGTCGTGGTGGCCACGACCTGGATCGCGGAGAGCCGGCAGCCCAGCAGAATCAGCGGCAGCGCCACCGGGACCAGCACCCGTCCGAGCACCTGCCCGCCGCGCAACCCCATCCCGTACGCCGCGTCGCGCAGCTCGGGATCAACCCCCTTGATGCCCTCGAAGGTGTTCACCAGGATCGGCGGCACCGACAACAACACCAGCGGAATGATCACCGGCCAGATCGAGGACGTACCCAGCAACAGCACGAACATCACCAGCAACCCCAGCGTGGGCAGCGCCCTGGCCAGGTTCGCGGAGACGACGACGAGCACCTCGCCCCGGCCCGTGTGACCGATCAGCAGCCCGAGCGGCACGGCGATCAGCGCGGCCAGCACCAGGGCCAGCGCCGAGAACTCCAGGTGCTCCAGCAGGCGCGCGGGGATGCCGCCGGGCCCGGACCAGTTGTCGCCGCTGCCGAAGAACTCGCCCAGCCAGTCGAAGAACGCGGTCAGCCAGCTCATCGGGTGCCCCTTCGAGCGCGTACCCACGGGGTGAGCAGCCGTTGCGCCAGGACCAGCAGGCCGTCGGCGACCAGCGCCAGCGCCACGATCAGCACGATGCCCGTGATCACCGGCGGCATGAACGGGTTCTGGTACGCCCGCGTGAACAGTCCCCCGAGCCCGCCCTGCCCGATCAGCGCGCCCACGCTGACCAGGCTGATGCTGGAGACCGCGACCACCCGCAGCCCGGCCAGCACCACCGGCACGGCGATCGGCAGCTCGACCGTCAGCAGGCGGCGCAGCGGCGTGAACCCCATCGCGACCGCCGACTGCCGCACGTGGTCGGGCACCGAGCCCAGCCCGTCGACCACGGCCGGGATCAGCACGGCCATGCCGTAGAAGGTCAGCGGGATGATCACGGTGGTCTGCGACAGCCCGGTCACCGAGATCAGCAACATGAAGACGGGGAGCGAGGGGAGCGCGTAGACGACGTTCATCAGGCCGGAGGTGGGCTGGTAGAGCCAGCGCCAGCGCACGCAGGCCAGCCCGAGCGGCAGCGCCACGACCAGCGCGACCAGGATCGGCACGAACGACATGGTCAGGTGGTCGGTGAGCAGGTTCCTGATGCTGTCGACCCGGCCGGTGTCCCAGTTACGCCCGATCCACTCCCATATGGAAGGGGGACCGTCACCCATCTGCCGCCTCCGCCAGCGCCTCGTCGAGTGCCTCCCTGGTGGCCACGCCGACGACCTTGCCGTGCTCGTCCACGGCCACGGAACAGCCGGACGGCGACAGCAACGCCGCGTCGAGCGCGGACCGCATGGAGTCGCGGCCGAGCACGAACGTCCCGTACGACTCCAGCTGGTCCGGCCGCGACCCGGCCACCCAGCCGACCGGCCCGCCGTCCTCGCCCACGACCAGCAACCACGGCTCGTCCGTACTGCCCGTGAAGCCCTCAGGGACGGTCAGATCGGTACGCAGCCGCAACCCCTCCGTGGAGACGAACTGCAGCCGCCTGATCCCCCTGTCATGCCCGAGGAACTCGCGGACGAAGTCGTCGGCCGGCTCCGACAGCAGCGTCTTGGGGTCGGCGAGCTGCGCCAGCCGGCCGCCCACCCGCAACACGGCCACGCGGTCGCCGAGCTTGATGGCCTCGTCGATGTCGTGGGTGACGAAGACGATGGTCTTGTTCAGCTCGGACTGGAGCCTGAGCAGCTCGTCCTGCAGGCTCGTGCGCACCACGGGGTCGACCGCGCTGAACGGCTCGTCCATGAGCAGCACCGGCGGATCGGCGGCCAGCGCCCTGGCCACGCCCACGCGCTGCTGCTGCCCGCCGGAGAGCTGGAACGGGTAGCGCCCGGCGAAGGCGGGGTCGAGGCCGACGCGTTCGAGCAGCTCCATGGCTCTGTCGCGGGCCTTCTTCTTGTCCCAGCCGAGCAGGTAGGGGACGGTGGCGATGTTGTCGACGATCTTCCGGTGCGGGAACAGCCCGGCCTGCTGGATGACGTAGCCGATGCCGCGCCGCAGCGTCGGCGGGTCGATCCCCTGCACCGGAACGCCGTCGAGCAGGATCTGCCCTTCCGAGGCGTCGATCATGCGATTGATCATCCGGAGGGACGTCGTCTTCCCGCAGCCAGAAGGCCCGACGAGCACGGTGATCTCGCCGGTGGGCGCCTCGAGGCTGAGGCTGTCCACGGCGACCGTACCGTCTGGGTAACGTTTGGTGACTGCGTCGAATGTGATCACGCGCGACCTCTCGCTCATGGCAGGGTCGCAGCCCCCCTGCCACGACCGCCGCATGATCTCTTGGAGCACAGACTACGGCGATTCGGACCGCCCTGTCCCCTCGGGCCCGGCTTAAACGTTTCACTGACCTGGATATTCACATGAAATCCGGATCTGGTAGTGCGCCGGACCAGGGTGTGTTGGCATGATTACCCACACAATCGTCAAACGCGTCTTCTTCATCCCCAGCGATGAACTTGAGTCACCCTCAGCGTCCCGCACAAACAGCAAGAGGATCCGGCCCCGTGTCTCAGCCGCTCACCGGTCAGCGCCCGCGCGCAGAACTGATCGCGGAGCTCTACGACCGTCATGCCACCGGGCTGTTCGCGTACTGCGCTGACCAGCTCGGCGACCTCGGCTCCGCGTCCGACGTCCTGGTGTCCGTGCTCACCAGCGTCCCCGACGGCGAGCCGCCCCGTGCCGCCATCTACGCGTTCGCCCGCCGCGAGATCCACCGGCGGGACATCGTCTACTCGCCGCCCGCCGTCGACGCGCTCATCGACCCGGCCTCCGCGCTCGTGGAGCGCACCCTGCGGGAGTTGCGCCCGCACCAGCGCGAGGTGCTGGTGCTGTGCACGGTCTGCGGGCTGAGCAAGGCCGAGCTGGCGTGGGTGCTCGACGTCGCGCCGGACACCGCCGCGGAGCTGGCGGTGGGGGCGGGGCACCAGTTCAGGCAGTCGCTCGGGATGGCGCTGCTCGGCCTCGGTGCCCGCGTGACCAAGCCGGCGGCGGACGTCTACGGCGCGCTGGGCATCGCGCCGCTGCGCGACGTGCTCTGCCGCCTGCCGTGGCCCGAGCCGCCCGGCGGGTTACGCATCCACTTCGCGGGTTCCCGTACGGCCAGCCCCGGGCCGCTGTTCGTCAAGCCGCGCTGGCCTGGCCCGCCGGTCTGGCCGCAACCGCTGGCGGAGGCCGATCCGGCGACCAGCACGGTGATCTTCCCCGCCGAGCTGCTGACGCCGCCCGCACCTTCGCGGGTCGCCGAGCACGAGGCGACCACGGCCCCGATGCCCAAACTCCGCAACCGCCTGGACCCACTGGGCCCGGGCGTGCCGCTCAGGGACCCGCTGGGGTCCGCCCGGCCACTGCGGGACCCGCTGGCGGCGCTGGACGCCGCAGGGCCCTTCCCGCCCGGGCAGCCGCGGACGCCCGCGCCGGGGGAGCCTGCGTTCTTCCTGGCGGCACCTCAAGGGGCGGAGCCGTTCGCGACCGGCGATGTGATCCTGCCCAGGGACGCGGGGGAGCCGTTCGCGACCGGCGACGTGCTGCTGCCCAGGGACGCCCCAGGACCGTCCCTTACGGGCGACGTGCTGGTGCACAAGGGCCCCGCCCGTCCCCTCCGCTGGCAGCCGCAGCGGATGGAGGAGACGGCCCGTGAGGCGGCGGCACCGCTGTTCCAGCCCCGCACCCAGCCCGCGGAGCCGCAGTTCCGGAACGGACCCGCGGCGGCGCAGTCCCGCGCCAAGCCGGCGGAGCCGGTCTACCGCCTCCCGCAAGCCGAGGACGGCCCACCGGGCGAGGACGGGCCCACCTTCCTGACCCCGGAGCCCTCCCTACTGGCCCCGCGCCCGGTCCGCGCCCGGCCACCCACCAAGAGAAAGCCGGAGTACACGGCCCGGCCGCAGAAGGCACACCGGCGCACGGACCGCCACTTCGACTGGGCCTGGGAGGTGATCGGGTTCCTGGTGTGCGTGGCGATCGCGATGATCGTGTTCTTCTCCGTCCCCATGTTCATGCACCCGTGAGAAGAGGCGTTCTTCTACCGCGGAGCAAAGCCCCCGCGGGGGGCACACCCCCCGCGACCCCCCCAAAAACAAGGAAGAGGCGTTCTTCTACCGCGGAGCAAAGCTCCGCGGTCAGCCGGTCGAGAGGATCAGGCCGCTCGTCGGTACGCCCGTACCCGCCGTGACCAGGACGTTCGTGACGCCGGGTAGCTGGTTGGCGGCGGTGCCCCTGATCTGGCGGACGGCCTCCGCGATGCCGTTCATGCCATGGATGTAGGCCTCCCCGAGCTGGCCCCCGTGTGGGTTGACGGGGAGGCGGCCGTCCAGTTCGATGCCGCCGTCCCTGAGGAACTCCGGCGCCTCGCCACGGCCGCAGAAGCCGAGCTCCTCGAGCTGGGCCAGGACGAACGGGGTGAAGTGGTCGTACAGGATGGCCGTTTGGATGTCCTTCGGCGACAAGCCCGACATCTCCCAGAGTCGGCGACCGACGACGGACATTTCCGGGAGGCCGCTCATGTCGTCGCGGTAGTAGCTGGTCATCATCAGCTGACCGGCTCCCGAGCCCTGGGCCGCCGCGGTGATCACGGCGGGGGATCTGCGCAGGTCGCGGGCGCGTTCGGCGGAGGTCACGACCAGGGCCACCGCCCCGTCGCTCTCCTGGCAGCAGTCGAGCAGGTGCAGCGGCTCCACGATCCACCTGGACGCCTGGTGCTCCGCCAGCGTGATCGGCCGCCCGTGGAACCAGGCCGCCGGGTTGGTGGCCGCGTGCCTGCGCATCGCCACCGCCACCCGGCCGAAGTCCTCCGACGTCGCTCGGTACTCGTGCATGTAACGCCGCGCGAACATGGCCACCCACGCCGCGGGCGTCATCAGCCCGTACGGCACGTGCCAGCTCATCTCCAGCCCCTGGGAGGTGGGCTCGCCGGTCAGCCGGGCGTTCGGCTGGCCGAAACGGCGGCCGGAACGTTCGTTGAAGGCCCGGTAACAGACCACCGTCGTGGCCAGGCCCGTCGCCACGGCCATGGCCGCGTGGGCCACGGTCGCGCAGGCCGCGCCGCCGCCGTACTCGACCCGGGAGAAGAACGTCAGGTCGCCGACGCCCACCTCCCTGGCCACGGCGATCTCCTGGTTCGAGTCCTGGCTGTAGGTGACCAGGCCGTCCACGTCGCCGGGCGACAATCCCGCGTCGTCCAGCGCCGACAACACCGCCTCGGCGGCCAGCCGGAGCTCCGACCGCCCTGACTTCTTGCTGAACTCGGTGGCCCCGATGCCCGCGATGGCCGTACGCGCCCGCAACACCCTCTGTTCTCCTTCTAGGTCCGAGGAAGGGTCAAGGTGACGGTGCCGGTGGCATGGTCCCCCAGGCTCACCCGGCCGCGTACCTCGACCGTGAACAGGCCGCCCGCACGCGAGACGACCGTCCCGGTGAAGCTCAGGCGGTCGCCCGCGTACGCGGGGACGCCGAGCTTGACCTTGATGCCCTGGATGACGGCCTCCGGGCCCGCCCAGTCGGTGACATAGCGCTCGACCAGGCCCATGGTGGTCAGGATGTTCAGGAAGATGTCCTTCGAGCCCTGGGCCCTGGCGCCCTGGGTGTCGTGGTGCACCGGGGTGAAGTCCATGGTGGCCAGCGCCGTCGAGACGACCACGGTGGGTGTGAGGTCGATGGACAACTCCGGGAGCACCGAGCCTTCGGACGGCATCATGCCTCCCCCGGCGCCCACATCGGGAGGACCAGCCGGTCGTCCATCGAGCGGTACGTCACGCGCAACGGCATACCGATGACCACCTCCTCGATCGGGCAGTCCACGACGTTGCCGACGATCCGTACCCCTTCGGGCAGTTCCACCACCCCCACCACGAACGGCGTCTCGCGGCCCGGCACGGGTGGGTGGTGGTACACGACGTAGCTGTAGAGGGTTCCTTCGCCGGTCGCGACCGTGTGGGCGCGGTTGACCGAGCGGCAGTGGGGGCACAGGGGGCCCGGCGGGTGGCGTAGCTCGCCGCAGTCGGCGCAGGTCTGGATGCGCAGCTCACCCTGCTGGACGCCCTCCCAGAAGAACGCGGTGTCCTGGTTGATCGCGGGCTGCAGCGGGTACGGCTCGGCGGCCGTCCTGTCCGCTGGGCTCGGTGGGCGAAATTTCAGGACTCGGAAGAGCATTTCCGCCACGGGCTCGTCGTCCTCGCTGTACCAGGTGACGTTCCAGGTGGCGAAGTACCCCACGCCCAGCGCCGTCCTCTTGGGCCCCGCCAGATCCGAGAACCTGGTCGCGGGGATGAGCCGCTCGCCGACGCGCGCGTACCGGTGGTACGTCTGCTCGCAGTTCGTCGCCACCACCCCCGTGTACCCGTTGGCGTTGAGCGCGGCCATCAGGTCGTCCACCGGCGAACGGTCCTTGGCCGGGGGGCGCAGGCCCTGCATGGTCCACACCTGGGCCATCGCGGGCGGCGCGAGCCCCTTTTCGAGGTACGCCGGGTTCGCGTCCCCCATGGCGGTCAGCCAGTGCCTGATCATGGGCACGTTCACGGGATCGGGCGCCGGGGTGCCGCGTACCTCGCCCAGCGCCGCCTGCTTGCCCGCGAGCTCATGCAACTCCTCGTGGGTCATCGGGGCGGCCTCGGGAGGCTCAGGCCGAGCATCGCGATCAGCTCCCGTTGCACCTCGTTCACCCCGCCGCCGAACGTCAGCACCACCGCCCCCTTCACCCCGTGATCCACACGGTCGAGCAGCTCGGCCGTCTCCGGGTCCGACGGGTCGCCGTACCTGGCCAGAATGTCGCCGAAGATCCTGCCGACCTCCTGCATGCGTTCGGAGCCGTAGATCTTGGTGGCGGACGCGTCGGGGGCGCCCAGCCAGCCGAGGTCCATGTTCGCGGCCACCTGCCAGTTCAGCAGCTCGTTCGTACGGAAGGCCACCCACACCCGCGCGAGCGCCCGCCGCACGTCCGGGTTCTCCGCGAGCCCGGTGCGGCGCGCCCAGGCGAGGAAGCGGTCGTACGTCTGGCCGAGGTTCCCGGCGGGGCCGAGCGTGACACGTTCGTGGTTGAGCTGGTTGACGATCAGGTCCCAGCCCCGGTCCACCTCGCCGACCACCATGTTCACCGGTACACGCACGTCGGAGTAGTACGTGGAGTTCGTGTGGTGGCGGCCGTCCATGGTGACGATCGGAGTCCAGGAGAAGCCGGGGTCGTCCGTGGCGGCGATCATCATGGTGATGCCCTTGTGCTTCTTGGCCCCGGGATTCGTGCGGGCGGCGAGCCAGACGTACTGGGCGTAGTGGGCGCCGCTGGTGAAGATCTTCTGGCCGTTGACGACGTAGTGGTCGCCGTCGAGCACCGCCGTCGTACGCAGGGAGGCCAGGTCGGTGCCGGCCTCGGGCTCGCTGTAGCCGATCGCGAAGTGGCACTCTCCGGCGAGGATGCGCGGCAGGAAGAGGTCCTTCTGCTCCTGCGTGCCGTACTGCATGAGCGTCGGGCCCACCGTCTGCACCGTGATGATCGGGTACGGGACGCCCGCCCGGGCTATCTCATTGGCGAAGATCTGCTGCTCCAGGGGGCCGTAGCCGCCTCCGCCGTACTCCTTGGGCCAGCCGAGGCCCAGCTTCCCGTCACGGCCGAGGCGGCGGCAGTGTTCCATGTACGCCTCGCCGAACGGGTCTTCGGCGATCTTCCTGCGGTCCTCTCCGGTGAGGCAACCCTGGAAGTATTCGCGGAGTTCGTCACGGAGTGCGCGTTGGCCGGCGGTCAGGTCGATCAGCATCAGACGAGCGCTCCGATCAGGTCGAGCTGGGCGTCGGCGCCGCCGAGCAGCTGGGACAGGTGCTTGGCCTGCGCGAAATAGCGGTGCAGCGGATAGGTCACGTCGAGCCCGAGGCCGCCGTGCAGGTGCTGGCAGGTGTAGAGGGCCTTTACGGCCTCGCTCACGTGGTACGCGGCCAGCGCCAGGTCCCGGTCGGCCTCGAGGCCCTCGCCCAGCCGCCAGACCGCCGACCACATGGCCACGTCCAGCGCCCGCCCGGCGATGTAGACGTCGGCGATCTGCATCGTCACCGCCTGGAACTCGGCCAGCGCCCGGCCGAACTGCTTCCTGCCCTTGATGTACGCGGTGGTCAGCTCCAGCGCCCCGGCCAGCACGCCACTGGCCTGGGCGGCGACGGCGGCCATGAACAACTGCCCGGCCCCGGTGACCGCCTCGGACCCGGCCACGCGCTCGGCCGGAGTGCCGTCGAGCACGATCGTGGCGGCGGGCTCGCCGGTGGAGGTGAACTCGGGAGTCGCCGGAGGTGACTCCACCACGAACAGTCCCTCGTCGGCCGTGACCAGCACCGGCGCACCGGGATACGGCACCGAGACCTTGCGTCCCGTCAACACCCATCCGTCGCCCTCGGCCCGCGCGCTCGTCAAGGGCGGATCGGCCAAGGCCCGGCCGGGCTCGCGGAGCGCGACGGTGGCCCGGCCGCCGCCTTCGTCCGGTCCGCCGGTGAAGCGGCGCTGCTGGTCAAGCGTGCCGTAGCGAGCCAGGACGAGGGTGCTCACCAGCGTGGGCAGCGCGGTCACCGGCGCCGCCCGCGCCCCCACCTCGCGCAGCACCACGGCCATCTCCACCGGACCGAGCCCGGCCCCGCCCGCCTCCTCGGGAACGCAGACGCTCAACAGCCCGGCCTGCCACATCCGGTCGCCGGCGTCGCCTTCCCTGGCGAGGACCTCGGCTGCCAGCTTCTTCAGGTCCTGCTGGGTTTCGTCCAGGTTGAAATCCATCACCGCTCCAGTAGGTGTTGCCTGCCGTGCCGTACGAACTGCTCCTCGATCCCCTTGACGTCCGCGTCCGTCAGCGGCCGGAGCCCGGCGGCGGTACGCCACCAGACCGGGTCGGCGGTGCGCCAGCCGTCCCGGGCGAGCAGCCGTTTGATGACCTTGTGCGAAGGCGTCAGGGGCAGCTGATCAGAAAGGCGGATATAGCGGGGTAAGGACTTGGCGCCCAGATCGCGGCGGGACGCCAGGAAGGCGGTGAACGCGTCCGGGTCGAAGGCCCCCTCCAGGACGAGCGCCGCCATGACCTGGTCACCGGCCGCCGCGTCGGGCACCGGATACACCGCCGCCTCCACCACCCCGGCGAACTCCCGCAGCGCCGCCTCGATGGGGGCGACGGCCAGGTTCTCGCCGTCCACGCGCAGGCGTTCGGTGCCCCGGCCGGCGAAGAACACGTAGCCGTCGGCGTCCATGTAGGCCAGGTCGCCGGACCAGAACGTACCGTCCCTGATCCGCTCGGCGTCCGCCTCCGGGTCGTTGTAGTAGCCCTCGAACAACCCGAGCCCGGCCGTGTTGACCAGCTCGCCGACGGCCTCGTCCGGGTTGAGCAGGCGGCCGTGCTCGACGCGGCCCGGCGGGCAGGGCCGTCCGGTGAACGGGTCGAGAATCCGTACGCCCTCGGGCAACCTGCCGAGGCAGCCCGGCGGGCCCGAAGGGTCGGGGGTGAGCGAGATGGCCGTCTCGGTGGAACCGAAGGCGTCGATCACCTGGCACCCGAACCGCTCCCCGAACCTCCTGATCGCCACCGCGCTGCCCTCGTTGCCGAACGCGATCCTGAGCGGGTTGCCGGCGTCGTCGGGGCGTTCCGGGGTGGCCAGGACGTAGGAGAGCGCTTTGCCCACGTAATGCAGGTACGTGCCGCCGTACCGTCTGATGTCGGGCAGCAGCCCCGAGGCCGAGAACCGCCGCCGCACCACCAGCGCCGCCCCCGACGCGACGGCGGGAGCGTAGGCGGCCATCAGGGCGCCGGAGTGGAACAGCGGCATCGAGCAGTAGACGACGTCGTCGGGCGTGAGCAGCGCCGCCAGGCTCACCCCGGGCACGGCGATCTTCCGCTGCGTGATCCGCACGGCCCGGGGACGGCCGGAGGTGCCGGACGTGAAGATCAGCATCACGAGGTCCGAGGGCTCGGCCGGATCCACGGCGCCCGACGGTTCCGACGTCACGGCGGAGAGGGGCATCGCCTCCACCCCCAGCGCCTCGGCCACCGGCCGGGCGACGTCGGCGTAGGGAGCGTCCGCCAGCAGGAGGGCGACGTCGGTCGCGCGGGCGTCGCGGATCAGCTCGTCGACCGACCGCGTGGGGTTCAGCGCCACGACCACGTGCCCGCCCAGCGCCGCCCCGCCCACCAGGAAGACCAGCTCCGGAACGTTCTCGCTGAGCACCCCGATATGCGATCCCGCGCCCCGCCCGGACAACCAGGCAGCGGCGGCGCGGCAGGCGGCGACGTGCTCGCGCCACGACCACACCGTGCCCTCGAACATCAGCCCAGGTCGATCGTCCTCGGCCCGGGCGAGAAGCAGGGACGCGAGGGTGTTCGCAGTCATCGCTCCTCCAGCAAGCGCTAGGTCAGCCGATTCGCAAACTAGAACACATTCTAATATCTGTCCAGTAGCCACCCATGCCGACAAGTCACGTCATATGCCGGTAACGCCGTAGACATGGGCCGATACGGCTCGTTTGTGACCCGCGAGTAACAAGCCGCGTTATCGAGAAATCAGATAACGTGTTCTTATGCGTACCCCGCACGCGACAATCGCCGCGCCCTCCAGCGACACCGAGGGGACCATGGAGACCCACGCCACGCAGCCGGGCGGGCACAGCGTCCGTACGCGCAGCCAGCACCAACGCCGCAAGCGCATCGTCCAGGCCGCGGCCGCGCTGGCCTCGCGCGGCGGGGTCGAGGCCATGCAGATGCGCACGGTCGCCGAGCGCGCGGGTGTGGCGCTCGGCACCCTCTACCGCTACTTCCCCTCCAAGATGGACCTGGTCGTGGCGGTGGTCGGCGAGGAGATCGACCTCCTCGAAAGCAGCATCGAGCGCCGGCCGCCCGGCGCCGCCACCCCGTCGAGCCGCGCGGTGGACGTGCTGATGCGGGCCACCCGGGGGCTGATGCGCGAGCCGGAGCTGGCCGACGCGCTCATCCGGTCGCTGATCATGGCGGAGGTCCAGACCCCGTTCGGCGACCGCATGACGGGGCTGTTGCTGCGCGTCTCGGCCGAGGGCCTGTCGATCGAGCAGGCCAGCGAGGCGCAGCTCGACCTCGCGGGGTCGCTGGCCAGCGTGTGGGTGCAGGAGCTGCTGGAGATGCTGCGCGGCCGCCGTACCTATGATCAGATCCAGCGTCGCATCGAGACCGCCGCCGCGAGGCTTCTCACCGACATCTGAAACCATCATCTTTTACGCTGCGCACGGGCATGCCACCCGCCGTAGACGGCTGAGGGCCCTCCAGGAAACGGCCGCTGACCCTTCAGTGGCAGGCCGCCGTTACGGTGCGCACAGTGAGCCCCCTAAGTGGTGATCCGTTGGACGCATGGCCCAATCTTTGCGCATCATGACCTTTGGGCCACTCGCGCATCAAGTTCGGGCCGAGCAGGCTGTATCGCATGAAGATGAACGCGATCAGTCAGGACGCCCTTGGCGGCCCGGAAGTGCTGAAGCTGGTGCAGGTGGACAAGCCGGCCCCCGGGCCGACCGAGGTGCTGGTGCGGGTGGAGGCGGCCGGGCTCAACCCGACCGACTGGAAGATCCGGAAGACCGGCGGCATGACACGGATGCGGCCGCCGTTCGTGGGCGGGTACGACGTCTCCGGCGTCGTCGAGGACTCGGGCATCGGGCAGGCGCTCTACAAGCCGGGCGACGAGGTGTTCGGCATGCTGAAGTACCCCCAGGGGCACGGCGCGTTCGCCGAGTACGTGACGGCGCCGTCCCGGCACTTCGTACGCAAGCCCGCGGGCGTCGACCACGTGCAGGCCGCCGCGATCCCGCTGGCCGGGCTGACCGCCTGGCAGGCGCTGGTGGACGTGGCCGGGGTGCAGGACGGCCAGCGCGTGCTCGTCCATGCCGCGGCGGGCGGGGTGGGGCACCTGGCGGTGCAGATCGCCAAGGCGCGCGGGGCATACGTGATCGGCACGGCCAGCGCCCCCAAGCACGACTTCCTGCGCGGTCTGGGCGCCGACGAGCTCGTCGACTACCGGACCGAGGACTTCGCCGAGGTGGTGCGGGACGTGGACGTGGTGATCGACACCATGGGCGGCGAATACGGGCCACGCTCGCTGCGGACCATGCGCGGCGATGGCACGATCGTCTCGCTCGTCCTCTCGCTCGAGATCCTCCACGCCAAGGCGGCCGAGCTGGGCATCCGTTCGGAGAGCATGCTGGTCGAGCCGGACCAGGCCGCGATGCGGGCGCTGGCCGCGCTGATGGAGGCGGGCCGGCTGCGGGCGGAGATCGCCGCCGTCCTGCCACTGGCGGAGGCGGCCAAGGCCCACGAGCTCGGCGAGACCAACCGCACCACCGGCAAGATCGTCCTCACCGTCCCCCACTGAGCCCTGCCGCGAGCCGCCCTCGCCACGCCCCTGTGCAGGCGAGGGCGGGTTTCGCTCGCTCAGTGGCCCGCGGTGAGGCAGAGCTCCTTGGAGCGATCCGCGTTCATCGTGATTCCCCTCGTTCGTAAATGGTTCGCCCTTATCGACCGGCGAAGGGTAAAAAACTCATCGGTTTGTCGGTGGCGGCGTCTATACAGGGGGTATGAGCGACAAGCCAACCAACGAGGACTTCCTCCGGCTGGCCGATCCAATGCGGCGTGAGTTGCTGGCGCACTGCTACCGCATGATGGGGTCGGTGCACGACGCCGAGGACCTCGTCCAGGAGACGTACTTCCGCGCGTGGCGGGCCTACGACGGCTTCGAGGGGCGTTCCTCGTTGCGTACCTGGCTCTATCGCATCGCCACCACCGCGTGCCTGACCGCGCTGGACAGCCGCAGCAGGCGGCCGTTGCCGACCGGGCTCGGCGCGCCGAGCCTGGAGGCGAGCGCGCCACTCGTGCAGGACACCGAGGTGCCGTGGCTGGAGCCCGTGCCGGACACACTGGCGGGCGCGGGCACCGCCGACCCCGCCTCGATCGTGACCTCGCGCGAGAGCATCAGGCTCGCGCTCATCGCCGCCCTGCAGCACCTGCCGCCCAGGCAGCGGGCGGTGCTGATCCTGCGTGACGTGCTCAGGTGGAAGGCCGCCGAGGTGGCCGAGGCGGTCGGCACCTCAACCGCGGCCGTCAACAGCAGCCTGCAGCGCGCCCGCGCCCAGCTCAACGAGGTGTCGCCGAGCCTGGACGACCCCGTGGAGCCGCTGTCGCAGGAGCAACGGGCCCAGCTCGACCGCTATGTGGCGGCGTTCGAGAACTATGACATCGACAGCCTGGTGCACCTGTTCACGAAGGACGCGGTCTGGGAGATGCCGCCGTTCGTCGGCTGGTATCAGGGGCCGGACACGATCGTGCAGCTCACCAAGACGCAGTGCCCCGCCAAGGGCCCCGGCGATCTCAAACTGGTCCCGATCGCGGCCAACGGGCAGCCGGCCTTCGCCATGTACTACCGCGGGGACCAGTTCGCGATCATGGTGGTGACGTTGTCCGGAGATCAGATCAGCCACGTCGGCATGTTCTTCGAGGAGAAGCTGTTCGGCACGTTCGGGCTGCCGGCGACGTTGGAGGGTTCCGCACCAAAGTAGAACGCGTTACAGTCGCGCCAGCGCATCTTTTGGAGGCGACTGTGGGCACACCAGTGATAGTCGAGGCTGTACGGACCCCCATCGGCAAACGGGCGGGCTGGCTGGCCGGGCTCAAACCGCAACAGGTTCTGGCTACCGCGCTGAACGGGCTCGTGCGGCGCTCGGGCATCGATCCGGCGGTCGTGGACCAGGTGTTCGCCGGGTGCGTGACCCAGGCGGGCGAGCAGGGCGGGCACGTCGGGCGGCATTCGTGGCTCTATGCCGGGCTGCCGTACCAGACGGGGGTCACCACGGTGGACGCGCAGTGCGGGTCGTCGCAGCAGGCGGTGCACCTGGCGGCGGCGCTGGTCAGCGCAGGAGTGATCGAGGTCGGCGTCGGCTGCGGCGTCGAGGTGATGAGCCGGGCGCCGCTCGGGAGCAACGTGTTGCCCGCGCGGCCGAAGCCGGACGACTGGAACATCGACCTGCCCGACCAGTTCACCGCCGCCGAGCGGATCGCGCGGCGGCGCGGGCTGACGCGGGAGCGGCTCGACTGGCTCGGGGCGCGGTCGCAGCGGCTGGCGGCCAAGGCGTGGGCCGACGGGCGGTTCGAGCGGGAGATCGTCCCCGTCGGGGACGTGCGCAGGGACCAGGGACTACGCGAGACGACCGTGGAGAGCCTGGCCGGGCTCAAGCCCGTGGCGGAGGGCGGCCTGCACACGGCCGGCACGTCGTCGCAGATCTCCGACGGCGCCGCCGCCGTGCTGGTGATGAGCGAGCAGGCGGCTCGGCGGTACGGGCTGCGGCCCCGGGCGCGCATTCTGGCGCAGGCGCTGGTCGGGGCGGAGCCGTACTACCACCTGGACGGGCCCGTGGACGCGACGGCCAAGGTGCTCGCGGCGGCCGGGATGACGATCGGCGATCTCGACAGGTTCGAGGTGAACGAGGCGTTCGCGTCGGTCGTGTTGTCGTGGGCCGGCGTGCACGAGCCCGACTTCGACCGCGTGAACGTGAACGGCGGCGCCATCGCGCTCGGCCATCCGGTGGGCGCCACGGGCGCGCGGCTGATCACCACGGCGCTGCACGAGCTCGAACGCTCCGACTCGGCGACCGCGCTGGTCACGATGTGCGCGGGCGGGGCGCTGGCCACGGCCACGATTCTGGAGCGGATCACCTGATCGGGTATTCGGATCCGGTGCTCGGCGCTCCTTACCGATCGGGGGGTACATGAAAAGCAGACGCAGGCCGTATGCGGAGCAGCGGCCGCAGGATCTCGGCGGTGGCGTGTGGAGCGTGCCGGTGCCGATTCCCAGCAATCCCTTGGGCTACACGCTCGTCTACGCCGTCGAGTCGCCCAAGGGACCCGTGCTGGTCGACGCCGGGTGGAACCATCCGGACGCCTGGGAAGCGCTCAGCGGCGGGCTCGCGGCGCTCGGGATCGACGTGACCGCGGTGAGCGGGGTGGTCGTCACCCATTTCCATCCGGATCACGCCGGGCTCGCCGGGCAGGTCAGGGACGAGTCCGGCGCGTGGATCGCCATGCACGAGAGCGACGCGGCGCTGGTCAGGCTCATGACCGAGTACGCGGCCAGCGAGCACGACGGCTTCCAGTCCGACATGCTCAGGCGGGCGGGGGCCGATCCCGGCGAGGTACGGCAGGTGATGGGGGCCAGGCCCGCGCCGCCCGCCCTGCCCGACCGCGAGCTGCGCGACGGCGACCTGGTGGACCTGCCGGGGCGCAAGCTGCGGGCCGTGCACACGCCGGGGCACACCCCCGGGCACATCTGCCTGCACCTGGAAGACGCGGACCGGCTGTTCACCGGTGACCACGTGCTGCCCGACATAACCCCGCACGTCGGGATTTATCCCTATGACAGGGACGATGTCGATCCATTGGGTGATTTCCTGGAATCCTTGGACCGGGTCGGCGAGTTGGGTCCCCTCGACGCGCTGCCCGCACATGAGTGGATATTTCCCGATGTGGCCGCGCGGGCCGCCCAGATCCGCCACCATCACGAGGAGAAGCTCGAACGGCTGCTCGCCCTCCTGGTCCAGCGGCCGGAACCGCTGACCATCTGGGAGGTCGCCGCGATGATGACGTGGAACAGGCCGTGGGACGCCCTGGCCCCCGTGCTGAGAGGCATGGCGGCCGGAGAGGCCGCCGCCCATCTGCGCACCCTGGAGGCCAGAGGCCGGATCCGCCGCCTCTCAGGTGTCGATCCCGTCCGCTTCCAGGCTCTAGACTCCTAGACATCCGATGTCTAGGGAGAAGAGCGTGGCGGTCACCGACGCGGCCATCGACAAGATCAAACAGATGATCCTTTCCGGGGAGCTGGCCCCCGGTGACCGGCTGCCGAAGGAGGCCGACCTCGCCGAACGGCTCGGCCTGTCACGCAACTCGCTGCGCGAGGCCGTACGCGCGCTGTCGTTGATCAATGTGCTGGACGTGCGGCAGGGCGACGGCACGTACGTCACCAGCCTGGAGCCCCGCCTGCTGCTCGACACCATGTCGTTCGTGCTCGACCTGCACCGCGACGACACGGTGATCCAGTTCTTCGAGGTCAGGCGCATCCTGGAGCCGGCCGCGACGGCGCTGGCGACCGAGCTGATGAGCAATGCGGAGATCGACGAGCTGCGGGTGATCCTGGAGTCGTTGCCCGACGAGCCCACGGTCGAGGAACTGGTGGCCAACGACCTGAAGTTCCATCAGCGGATCGCGCAGGGGTCGGGCAACAGCGTGTTGAGCTCGTTCATCGACAGCCTGTCGGGTCCGACCACGCGGGCGCGGATCTGGCGCGGGCTCACGCAGGAGGGGGCGATGGAGAAGACGCGGGAGCAGCACACCGCGATCTACGAGGCAATCGCCGCCCGCCAGGCCGACGTCGCCCGCTCCTGGGCCACCGTGCACGTGGCGGGCGTGGAGTCGTGGCTGCGCAAGGCGCTGGAGCTCGACTGATTCACCACGGATAGGTGCCGCCCTGCTCGCTCAGGAAGACGCCGGTCGGGCCGTCGTCCGGCACGATGGCCAGGCGGGCGACGTGCTCGCCGCCCTCGTCGGCGCTCAGCACGCCGCGGAAGCCGTTGAGGTCGGTGGCGCAGAATCCGGGCGACACCGCGTTCACCTTGATCGGCGTGTCCCGCAGCTCCTCGGCGTACATCAGGGTGACGGCGTTCAGCGCGGCCTTGGAGGAGTTGTAGCCGAGCAGCGTCGCGTACGGGCGCAGCTCCGGGTTGGGGGCGGTCAGGAAGGCGACCGTGCCGAGGCCGCTGGAGACGTTCGCGATGCGGCCGGCCGGCGATTTGCGCAGGAGCGGGAGCATGGCGTTGGTGACGGCGACGACGCCGAGCACGTTCGTCTCGTAGACCTCGCGCAACATCGCGACCGGCAGCTCGCTCGGCTTGCGGTCCCGGCCACGGGTGATCGCGGCGTTGTTGATGAGGAGGTCCAGGCGGCCGAACTCCCGGTCGATGTAGGCGGCGGCCGCCTCCACGGTGTCCAGGTCGGTGACGTCCAGGCGGACGAAGCGGGCGTCCAGCCCCTCCGCCGCCAGCTCGGAGGCGGCCTTCGTGCCCCGCTCGGGGTCGCGGGCACCGACAAGCACGATATTTCCGGACTTGCCCAGTACGCGGGCGGTGGCGTACCCGATGCCCTTGTTGGCGCCGGTGATGAGTGCGATGTTCATGCTCCCAGCGTGGCCGGGGTCCGGCGCGGGCGGGAGAGACCCGCCGAGCCTCGGATCGGCGGTCCCTGGTTACGGCGCCGCAGCTCAGGCATGCTGGAAGGCATGGACCGGATCAACAGGGCGGAGCTGGCGGCGTTCCTGCGCAGCCGCCGCGAGCTGGTGCGGCCGTCCGACGTGGGCCTGGAGACCGGCAAGCGCCGCCGCACCCCCGGGCTGCGGCGCGAGGAGGTCGCCCGGCTGGCCGGAATGTCCGTCGACTACTACGCCCGCCTGGAGCAGGCCCGCGGGCCGCGGCCGTCGCGCCAGATGCTCGGCGCGATCGCCAGGGCGCTGCGGTTGTCGGACGACGAACGTTCCTACCTGCACTACCTGACCGGCGAGCCGCCGGGACCGCCTCCCGGGCCGCCCCGCGACGTCCGTCCCGGCGTGCTGCACCTCCTCGACCGGCTGGACGACACCCCGGCGATGGTGATGGACGCCAAATACGACGTGCTGGCCTGGAATCCACTGGCCGCGGCGCTGATCACGGACTTCTCCGAGCTGCCCGCCGACGATCGCAACTTCATCTGGCGCTTCTTCAGCGACCCGCGGGCCAAGGCGCGCCACGATCCGGCAGGCTCGTGGCAGTTCGCCAGGGAGTCGGTGGCCGACCTGCGGGCCGCCACGGCCCGCTATCCGGACGATCCCGGCATCAAACGGCTCGTCGAACGGCTGCTGGCCGCCTCCGCCGAGTTCGCCGAATTGTGGGCCGGGCACGACGTGACGGTGCGCAGGTCCGCGCGCAAACGGCTCAACCACCCCACGGTGGGCTGGCTGGAGCTCGACTGCGAGGCGCTGCACGTGCCCGAGTCCGACCAGTGGGTCGTGCTCTACACCGCCGCGCCGGGGTCGCCGTCGTACGAGGCGTTGCGGCTGCTCAAGGTCATCGGTACGCAGGACCTCCAGCACTCTTGAACGGTCGGAGGACTCCCGCTCCTCATGAGAGCTTTCCCTGCACCAGATTGAACGAGACCGGCGGGAGCACCGCCTTGAGCTGTCCACCGTCGATCACTGCGCCGTCGAGCACGCGCGGTTCGACGCGGCGCGGGTCCCGCTCGGTGTTGCGCGCGGCGGTGTCGTCTTCGGCCACCGTGACGTGCGAGATCGCCGTCGCCCGCGGCAGGCCGCGCAGGTCGATCTCCAGCGGCAGAGGCTGGTCGCCGCGGTTCACCGCGAAGACCGAGAGCCGGTCGTCTTCCAGCGTGGCGGCGGCGACCAGCGCGGGCACCTCGCCGTAACGCTCGGTCGGCATGGTCGGGGCCGTGGCCTGCACGCGCAGGACCCGACCGCGGGCGTGGGCGGCGGTGAGCGCGAACGGGTGGAAGATCGTCTGCCGCCAGGCCGGGCCGCCGGGCTCGGTGCGGATCGGGGCGATCACGTTCGCGAGCTGGGCCTGGCAGGCGATGCCGACCCGGTCGGCGTGGTTGAGCAGGGTGATGAGCAGGCTGCCGACGACCGCCGCGCCCGCCACGTCGTACTCCTCCTCGATGATGCGCGGCGCGTGCGCCCAGTCCAGGCCGCTCTCGCCGCCGAACAGGCTCTGCGACCAGACGTTCCACTCGTCGAAGGAGACCTTGAGCCGCTTGCGGCTGCCCAGCTTGGCGGCCACGTGGTCGGCCGTGGCGATCACGCCCTCGATCTGCCGCTCCATCTCCACGGCCGAGGCCAGGTAGCCGGCCCGGTCGCCGGCCACCGCGTCGTAGTAGGAGTGCGCGGAGATGTAGTCGACCTGGTCGTAGCAGTGCTCCAGCACCGTCGCCTCCCAGGAGCCGAACGTCGGGATCCGCATGTTGGAGCTCCCGCACGCCACCAGCTCGATGCTCGGATCGACCCGCCGCATCGCCTTGGCCGTCTCGAACGCGAGCCGGCCGTACTCGGCCGCCGTCTTCCCGCCGATCTGCCAGGGCCCGTCCATCTCGTTGCCCAGACACCAGACCTTGATCCCGTACGGGTCCCGTACGCCGTGCTTGATCCGCAGGTCGGACCAGCGGGTGCCGCCCGGGTAGTTGGCGTATTCGAGCAGGTCGCGGGCCTCCCCGACGCCCCTGGTGCCCAGGTTGACCGCCATCACCGGCTCGGCGCGCACCTCGCGCAGCCAGGCCATGAACTCGCCCAGCCCGAACGCGTTCGTCTCAATCTGCCGCCAGGCGAGGTCAAGCCTGGTGGGCCGATCGGCGGCGGGGCCGACGCCGTCCTCCCATTCGTAGTTCGAGACGAAATTGCCACCGGGGTAGCGCACTGCCGTCACGCCCATTTCCCGCGTCAGCTCGATCACGTCGCGGCGCAGCCCGTCGTCGTCCGCGGTCGGGTGCCCCGGCTCGAACACCCCGGTGTACACGCACCGCCCCATGTGCTCGACGAACGATCCGAACAGCCGCCGTTCGACCGGCCCGACCTCGAACGCCGGGTCCAGGGTGAGCTTGGCGGATTCCATGGACAGTCCTCCTAAATCGGCTCAGCCCATCTATACATCGTTGTATTCAACGTTGTAAAGAAGTGCGTACACTTTGTCGTCATGGACAGACCTCGCGTCGGCCTCAAGGACGTGGCCCGGCTCGCCGGCGTCTCGGTGAAGACCGTCTCCAACGTGGTGAACGGCTACGTACACGTCACCCCGGCCATGCGGACCCGGGTCGAGGCGGCCATCAAGGAGCTCAACTACCGGCCAAACCTGTCGGCCAGGAACCTGCGGCAGGGCCGTACCGGGATCATCGCGCTGGCGGTGCCGGAGCTGGACATCCCGTATTTCGCGGAGCTGGCCAGGTTCGTGGTGGCCGCCGCCGACGAACGGGGGCTGACGGTGCTGATCGACCAGACCGGCGCCTCGCGCGAGCGCGAGCAACTCGTCGCCGAGGGGTTCCGCGCCCACCTGATCGACGGCCTGATCTTCAGCCCGCTGGCGCTGACGCCCGAGGACCTGGCCGCGCGCATGGACGAAACGCCGATGGTGCTGCTGGGCGAGCGGGTGTACGAGGGTCCGGCCGACCACATCGTGGTGGACAACGTGGCGGCGGCCAGGGAGGCGACCCTGCACCTGGCCTCGCTCGGCCGCCGCCGCATCGCCGCGATCGGCGCCCAGGACGACGTGGCGGCGGAGACGTCCCGGCTGCGCCTGGCGGGCTACTTCGAGGCGCTGGCCTCGGCGGGCCTGCCGGCCGACGACCGGCTGGTGGTGCACGTGGAGGCGTACCACCGGGCGGACGGGGCGCGCGCGATGGCCTCCCTGCTCGACTCCGGCCCGGCGCCCGACGCGGTCTTCTGCTTCAACGACCTGCTGGCCCTCGGCGCCCTGCGGACGCTGCTGGAGCGCGGTCACTCGGTGCCCGGGGAGGTGGCGCTGGCGGGTTTCGACGACATCGAGGACGGCCGGTACGGCACGCCCACCCTCACCACGATCTCCCCCGACAAGCAGTCGATCGCCCGCCAGGCGGTGAACCTGCTGGCGGCCCGCATGGCGAAGGGCCCGCAGGCCGAGGCCAGGGAGATCCGGGTGCCGTATCGGCTGGTGATCCGGGAGAGCACGAGCGGGTAGAACCGGTTTGTGTCCGACAAATTGTCGAAATACCGTGACAAGCGCGACGCTGAACGCACCCCCGAGCCCGTCCCCGACTCGCTCTCGTCCTCGGCCGACGGCAACGCGTTCGTCATCCAGGAGCACCACGCGCGGGCCCTGCACTGGGACCTGCGCCTGGAACGCGACGGCGTCCTGGTCTCCTGGGCCGTCCCCAAGGGCCTGCCCACCGACCCCGGCACCAACCACCTGGCCGTGCAGACCGAGGACCATCCGATGGAGTACCTCGCCTTCCACGGCGAGATCCCCAAGGGCGAGTACGGCGGCGGCACCATGACCGTCTGGGACACCGGCACGTACGAGACGGAGAAGTGGTCGGACCGCGAGGTCAAGTTCGTCCTGCACGGCTCGCGCGCCTCCGGGCGATTCGTCCTGTTCCGGACGCGCGGCAAGAACTGGATGATCCACCGCATGGACGCCGCGGCCCGCGACCCGTTCCCTCCCGCCGACCCCATGCTGCCCACTGAGCGGACGAAACCCCCTCGTGACGCCTCGGCCTACGCCTTCGAGTTCGCGTGGGGCGGCCGCCGCCTCCTGGTCCCCATCGAAGGGGGCCGCACCACGGCCGCCCGCGAGCATCCGTGGCTGCGGGGACTGGCGGAGTCGTTCGGCAGCCGCACGGCGGTGCTGGACGGGGAGCTCGCCACGCTCGGGGGCGCCGAGATCCTGGTCTTCTACGACCTCCTGTACGACGACGGCCACGCGCTGACCGGGGAGCCTTACACCGCCCGGCGGGCCGCCCTGGAGGCACTCGGGCTGGCGGGCGCCCACTGGCAGACCGCGCCTTCGTGGCCGGAGGACTTCGGCCCGGTACGGCAGGCGGCCCTCGAACAGGGCCTGCCCGGGGTCGTCGCCAAACGCCTCGACTCTCCGTACGAGCCTGGGGTGTCCAAGTCCTGGCTGTTCATCCCCTCCTGACCCACCCGAGTCACCACGGAAGCAGCGACCAAACCACCACGCACCCAGCGACCAAACCACCACGGAGCTGGCGACCAAATGACCACGATCATGGCGACCAATCCACCACGCCATGTGCCATGCTGGGTTCATGGTCAGCACTCCTCTCGGCAGGGTGGTGCCCCGGCACGCCGAAAAAGCCGTGGTAGAAGCCCTGGCGGATACCCGGGTCGTCTTGATCAACGGCGCACGACAGTGCGGCAAGAGCACCTTGGTCAAGCAGATCGCCAAGGGACGAGCGGCGGAGTGGCGCGACATGGACAGAGAGTTCATGCGCCAGGGGGCCATGAGCGATCCGGAGGGCTTCGTCGACTTCTCCGGCATGATGGTCATCGACGAGATCCAACGGGTGCCGGAGCTGCTGCTGGCCATCAAAGCGCAGGTCGACGACGACCCCAGACCCGGTCGTTACCTGCTGACAGGCTCCGCTCGCATTCTCGGGCTGCGCGCATTGCCGGACACCCTCGCCGGGCGGATGGAGACCATTGAGCTCTGGCCCTTCTCTCAAGGAGAGATCGACAGCACGCCCGACGGCTTTGTCGACGCGATCTTCGCGCAAGGCGCCGACCTCCGCCACACGTCTCAACTCTCTCGCGTGGACTATGCGGAGCGGGTGGTTCGAGGAGGCTTTCCAGAGGCGGTCACCCGGACGAACATCCGGCGGCGGCAACACTTCTTCGACTCATACATCGGGGACCTGATCGCCCGCGACGTGAACGAGCTCTCGGAGATCGAACGGGTCCCCGACATGCATGCGCTCACTCGCCTGCTGGCAGCGCGATCCGGTCAGCTGCTGGTGCGTCAGTCCATCGGCAGCGACCTGGGACTTCCGGCGAGCACCGCGTACAGGTACCTCAGCCTCCTCGAGGAGGTGTACCTGATCAAGCGCATACCCGCCTGGTCGCGCAACCTCAGCAACCGTGCCGTCCACACCTCCAAGGTGGCCTTCGTGGATTCCGGAATCGCGGCGAGCCTGCTCGGTGTCGACTCACGTGGGCTCGTCCGGCCCAACGGGTCGTTCGGCCCTTTGCTCGAAGGGTTCGTTCTCATGGAGCTGGCACGCCAGCTGAGCTGGGCGGAAGGTCAGGTCGATCTGTATCACTACCGGACCAAGGACGGTGTCGAGGTGGACGCGATCCTGGAGAATCGGCGTGGCCAGGTGGTGGGTATCGAAGTCAAGGCAACCTCCACCGTACGAGCGGATGATTTCAAGGGTCTGCGACACCTCGCCGATCGACTCGGGGATGACTTGATCGCAGGCATCGTCCTGCACACCGGCACGCAAACACTCCCCTTCGGCGATCGGATGCGGGCCATGCCCGTCAGCGCGCTGTGGGAAGTCGGCTGACGAGCACTCGTGGCACGCGCAAAATCGCGGCGACGGCATACCTGTCCGGCAGGCCCCTCGCGCACCCGCGTCACAGGCGTCGCAAACCGCTCCTACCCTGACTTGGGCAGCAAACCCTCCGACTCCAGTTCCGCCCACAGTGCCTCCGGGACCGGGCGGGACCACAGTGTGGCGTTCGTCGTGACCTCCTCCGGTGCGCGGGCGCCCAGGACGATCGAGGCGATCGCCGGGTGTCGCAGGGGGAAGGCCATGGCCGCCTGGGGCAACGAGACCCCATGGCGCTCGCAGATCTTGGCGATCCTGGTGGCCTTGTCCACGAGCGGTGCTGGGGCCGGGGCGTAGTCGTACGTGCCCGACGGCGTGGGCGTGGCGAGGATGCCGCTGTTGAAGACTCCCGCCGCCAGCACCCTGGCGCCGCGTTCCGCGCACGCCTGCAGGAGCGGCAGGCCCGACTGGTCGAGCAGGGTGTAGCGGCCCGCGAGCATGACGACGTCGATGTCGGTCTCCTGGATGAAGCGCAGCGGGACCTGCCACTGGTTCATCCCGACGCCGATCGCCCGCACCACGCCCTCGTCCCGCAGCTCCGCCAGCGCCGGGTACGCCTCCTCGATCGCCTGGTCCACGTGGTCGTCCGGGTCGTGGATGAGGGCGATGTCGATGGCCGGCAGGCCCAGGCGTTCCAGGGACTCCTCCAGGGACCTGCGTACGCCGTCGCGCGAGAAGTCCCACTTCCGCTCGAGCTCGCCGGGCACGTCGAAGCCCTGGGCGTCGCGAACGTCCCGGGAGGACGCGGGCACCAGCAGGCGGCCGACCTTCGTGGACAGGACGTAGCCCGAGCGTCCGGCCAGCGCCGCGCCGAGGCGCCGCTCCGACAGGCCGAGCCCGTAGTGGGGCGCGGTGTCGAACAGGCGCACCCCGCTCTCCCAGGCCGCGTCCACGGTGGCGCGGGCCTGCTCGTCCGTGACCCCCTGATAGAGGTTGCCGATGGGGGCACCACCGAAGCCATGACGCGGCAACTCGATCACGCCACACCTCCGCGAGCGCTCCACGGCAACTCCACCACGCCACACCTCCGGCGAACGGTCCAAGGCATCTCCGCCACGCCACCTTCCAGGCCGACCCGAGGTTTCCCGGTCACGCCACACCTCCGTGACGTTTCATTAATCTTGTGCCTTTCCGCCCGCGATCCGGCTGATCATCAGCGCGATGAGGATGATGCCGCCGTAGATGACCGGCTGCCAGAAGCCTGAGACCCCGATGAGCGTCAGGATGTTCTGCACCAGGCCGATCACCAGCACGCCCGTCAGTGCGCCGAGGATCGTGCCCTTGCCGCCGTCCATGCTGACGCCGCCGATGACCGCCGCGGCGAACACCATGAAGATCCAGCCGACCCCCTGGTTGTTGCCGATCGCGCCGAGGCGGCCGGTCTCCAGGATGCCGGCCAGCGCCGCCAGCGTCCCGCCCAGGATGAACACGCCGTACAGGACCCGGTCCACCCGGATGCCCGCGGCGCGGGCGGCGTCGGAGTTGCCGCCGATCGCGTAGAGCGAACGGCCGAGCCGCAGGTAGCCCAGCCCGAAGATGCCCGCCGCGAACAGCAGCCCGGCGATCCAGATGGCCGCGGGCAGGCCGAGCCAGATGGCGCTGCCCAGGTAGAGGATCGAGTCGGGGAGCTGGAACAACGTCTTGCCCTCAGTCGGCCCCTGCAGGAAGCCGTGCACGATGATCAGCATGGCCAGCGTGACGATGAACGCCGACAGCTGGAACCTGATGATCAGAAAACCGTTGAAGGCCCCGATGGCCGCGCCCACCAGCAGGGCGAACGGGATCACCAGCGTCCCGGGCAACCCGAGGCCGAACCCGCCCGCCGACACCGGGATGACCAGCATCACCGCGATGGCCGGGGCGGTGCCGACCGTGGACTCCAGCGAGAGGTCGAACTTGCCGGCGATCAGGATCATCGCCTCCGCCAGCACGAGGAGCGAGATCGCCGCCTGCTGCTGCAGGACGTTCGTCAGGTTGCCCGGCGTCAGGAACGTCGGGTCCAGGAACGCGCCCACGACGAGCAGGAGCAGGATCACCGGCACGAGCGTCAGGTCGCGGAACCTGGCCAGCCGCACCCGGGGCGCCGGCGCAGTCAAAGTGGTCAATCTTCTATGCCTTCCATCACGGCCACGAGCTCGTGGTCGGTCCAGCCACGCGGCACGTCCTTGACGACCCTGCCGTGGAACATCACCAGCACCCTGTCGCAAATGCGCAGGTCGTCGAGCTCGTCGGAGACCACCACGGCCCCCGCTCCCCGGCCGACCGCGTCCTCGACGGCGCCGAGCAGGGCCTGCTTGGCCTTGACATCGACGCCGGCGGTCGGGTTGATCACGACCAGCACCGTCGGATCGTCCACGAGCGCCCGCGCGAACACCACCTTCTGCGCGTTCCCCCCGGACAGGTCACTGACGGGCTGATCAGGCCCTTCTGTCTTGATATCCAGACTTTTAATCATCTGTACGGCCTTGGCCCGGCGCCGAGCCGGCCACACCATGCCGTACCGCCCCAGCTTGCGGACGATCGGGAACGTGGCGTTCTCCCCCACGGACAGGAGGGGGACGAACCCCTCGTGGTGCCGATCTTCGGGCACGAACCCGAGGCCGGCCTTCATGGCGGCGGGCACGTCGCCCGGCCTGACCTGCGTGCCGTTGACCGTGACGGTGCCGGAATCCGCCTTGCGCAGCCCGACCAGGGTCTCGGCCACGCCGACCTTGCCGCTGCTCGCGGATCCGGCCAGGCCGACGACCTCGCCCGATTTAACGGAAATATCAACATCCTGGTAGCGGCCGTCCAGCGACAGGCCCTCACCCGACAACACCACCGTGTCGCCGGGCGTGCGGGAGCGGGACTCGTACGCCGTCGTGGCCTCCCCCGTCATCGCGGCGACCAGCTCGTCGTGCGGGAGGTCGGCCACCGGCCTGGTCACGATGTGCCGGGCGTCGCGGAAGACCGTGACGCTCTGGCAGATCTCGTAGACCTCGTCCAGGTGGTGGGAGATGTACATCATCGTGACGCCCTGCTCGCGCAGCGACCGCATGCGCGCGAACAGCCGCTCGATGGCCGGCCCGTCGAGCCTGGCGGTCGGCTCGTCGAGAATGATGAACCTGGCCCCGAACGACAGCGCGCGGGCGATCTCCACGAGCTGGCGCTGCTCGACGGTCAGGTCCCCGGCCAGCGCCTGCGCGTCGACGTCCACCTCGTACGTGTCCAGCAGCTCGCGAGCCCTGCCCCGCAGCCCCGGCCAGTTGATCGTGTGACCCCTGGCCGACTGGCGGTTGAGGAACAGGTTCTCCGCGACCGTCAGCGCCGGGATGATCGTCGACTTCTGGTACACGCAGGCGACGCGCTGCCGCCAGGCGTCACGGTCCGCGAGGGCGGGCGCCGCCTCTCCCGAGAACAGCACCTCGCCCTCGTCAGGCCGCTGGAGCCCGGTGAGGATCGACACCAGGGTGGACTTCCCCGCGCCGTTCCTGCCGACGAGCGCATGGGTCTCGCCCTCGGCGATCGCGATCTCCGCGCCGTTGAGCGCGGTGGTCGGGCCGAAGCGCTTGACGACATTTCGGGCTTCAACGTGATTTTTCATTACTTGACCTGGTTACCCCAGAGGGCCTTGTCGTCCACGTTGTCCTTCGTCACCAGTGGCGCGGGAAGCTGGTCCTCCAGGCCGTTGGGGAGCTGGATGATGGTGCTGTCGTGGTCGGTCGGGCCCGGCTTGAACGTCTTGCCCTCCGCCGCCGCCTTGGCGTAGAAGAGCGCGTACTTCGCATACAGGTCGGCCGGTTGGGACACCGTGGCGTCGATGTCGCCCTTGCGGATCGCCTCGAACTCCTGCGGGATCCCGTCGTTCGACACCACGAAGATGTGCTTGGGGTCGGTCGGCGGGACGAGCAGCCCCTTCTGCTTCAGCACCTGCAACGTCGGGGCCAGGTGCACACCGCCGGCGTGCATATAGATGCCCTTGATGTCGGGGTTCTGCTCCAGGCGGGTCTGCAGCATGGACGCGGCCTTGCTGCCCTCCCACTCGGTCGGCTCGCTGAACACCGTGATCCCGGGGAACTTCGTCTTCATGCACTCCGCGAACGCCTCGGACCTGTCGCGGCCGTTGATCGAGCTGAGCGCGCCCTGGAGCTGCACGACCTTGCCCTTGCCGCCGAGCTTCTCGCCGAGGAACTCGCAGGCCTTGGTCCCGTACGCCCGGTTGTCGGCGCGTACGACCATGAAGACCTTGCCCTTGTCCGGGCGGGTGTCGACGGTCACGACGGGGATCTTCTTGTTCTCGAGCTGCTGCAGCGTGTTGGCGATGGCGCCGGTGTCCTGCGGGGCCATGACGATCACCTTGGCGCCCTGGCCGGTCAGCGCCTGCACGTTGTTGACCAGCTTGGCCACGTCGTTCTGCGAGTTCGTGGCGGGCATGAGGTCCACCTTGAGCTCGCTCGCCATCTGCGGGACGTATTTGATGTAGGAGTTCCAGAAGTCGGAGTCGGCCCGGGGGTGGTCGATGCCGACCTTTCCGCCGCCGCTTGCTCCTCCTTCCGTCGAGGTGCCTGAGCCACACGCCGTGACGACCGCCAAGAGGGCCGCTGCCGCGGCCGCCGGTCCGAGTTTCATTGGGGGGTTACCTTCCTTAGTTGGTTGGCCGGAGGCGAAGCCCCTGCATGCCGCCGTCGACCGCGAGCGCGGTCCCGGTGGTCGCACCGGCCTCGGGGCTGGCGAGGTAGGCGATCGCCGCGGCGACCTCCTCCGCGCTGACCAGGCGGCCCATCGGCTGCCTGGCGTTGAGTGCCGCCCGCTCCGCCTCGGGGTCACCGGCCGAGTCGAGCAGCCTGGCGACCCACGGGGTGTCCGCGGTGCCCGGGTTGACGCAGTTGACCCGGATGCCCTCGCGTACGTGATCTGCGGCCATCGCGAGCGTCAGCGACAACACCGCGCCCTTGGTCGCGCTGTAGAGCGCCCGCTGCGGCAGCCCGGCGGTGGCCGCGATCGA
Organism: Nonomuraea marmarensis; assembly: GCF_043197025.1. Lineage (NCBI taxonomy): Bacteria > Bacillati > Actinomycetota > Actinomycetes > Streptosporangiales > Streptosporangiaceae > Nonomuraea > Nonomuraea marmarensis. The sequence continues at coordinate 56,471 of NZ_JBICRM010000008.1, read as the reverse complement.
GCAGGTGTTGACGATCGCGGCGTGCTCGGACCTCCTGAGGTACGGCAGCGCCGCCCGCGCCACCCGCACCATGCCGAGCACATTGACGTCGAACACCTTCTGCCACTCGCTGTCCGGGTTGTCCTCGATAGTGCCCTGAGCCCCGATGCCCGCGTTGTTGACGAGCACGTCGATGCCGCCCAGCCGCTCGGCGGCCTCGGCCACCGCGGCCCGCACCCCGGCGTCGTCGGTGACGTCGGCCTTGATGCCGATGAACGGCTCGCCCGGCGGGTTGAGGTCGAGGCAGGCGACCTTCATGCCACGTTCGGCGAGCAGGGTGGCCGCGGCCAGGCCGATGCCGGAGCCGCCGCCGGTCACGATCGCTTTGAGGCTCATGCGTCCCTCCAGACCTCGCCGCCGGGGAACGTGTGGGCGGCGATCGACTCCGCGTGCATCTCCGAGCTGAAGCCGGGCGCGGACGGGGCGACGTACCGGCCGTTCCTGATGACGACCGGGTCGACGAAATGCTCGTGGAGGTGGTCCACGTACTCGATCACGCGGTTGTCCATGGAGCCGGTGACCGCCACGTAGTCGAACATCGACAGGTGCTGCACCAGCTCGCACAGCCCGACGCCGCCCGCGTGCGGGCACACCGGGACGCCGAACTTGGCCGCGAGCAGCAGAATCGCGAGGTTCTCGTTGACCCCGCCGACCCTGGCCGAGTCGATCTGCAGGTAGGAGATGGCGCCGGCCTGCAGGAGCTGCTTGAAGATGATGCGGTTCTGTACGTGTTCGCCGGTGGCCACCGGGATCGGGTCGATGCCCCTGGCGATGGCGGCGTGGCCGAGCACGTCGTCGGGGCTCGTCGGCTCCTCGACCCAGTGCGGGTCGAACTCCCTCAGCGCATTGATCCACTCGATGGCGGAGCCGACGTCCCAGCGCTGGTTGGCGTCGATCGCGATCGGGTAGTCGGGCCCGCACACCTCGCGGGCCACCCTGAAACGGCGCCTGTCGTCGTCGAGATCGGCGCCGACCTTGAGCTTGATCTGCCCGAACCCCTGGTCGAGGGCCTCCTTGCAGAGCCTGCGCAGCTTGTCGTCGTCGTATCCGAGCCACCCGGGCGAGGTGGTGTAGGCGGGATAGCCGCTCTCGAGGAGCCGACTAATCCGCTCTTCTTTGGTTGCTTCCGCATTTTTCAGGATCTGCAGGGCTTCCTGCGGTGTCAGCGCGTCGCTCAGGTAGCGGAAGTCGATGAGATCGACGATCTCCTCGGGCGACAGCTCGGCCAGCAACCGCCACAACGGCTTGCCCGCCCGCTTGGCCTTGAGATCCCACAGGGCGTTGACCACGGCGGAGATCGCCATGTGCATGACGCCCTTCTCCGGCCCCAGCCACCGCAACTGCGAGTCGTTGACCATGTCCTGGTAGAGCGCGCCCAGGTCTTCGACGTCCTTGCCGACCACGTACGGCTCGAGCGCGCTGATGGCCGTGGTCTGGATGTCGTTCCCACGCCCGATCGTGAACGCGAACCCGTGCCCCTCGAACCCATCATCGGTCTTGAGCACGACGTAGGCGGCGGAGTAGTCGGGATCGGGGTTCATCGCATCGGAGCCGTCGAGCTCCCGCGAGGTCGGAAACCGCACATCGTGCGTCTCCATCCCGACAATCCGGTACGCCACCGCTGCGCCTTGGTCCGTCATGCCTGCCCCACCGTCTGGCGCTGCCTTCCGAGCCCTTCGATCTCCAGCTCCATCACGTCGCCCGCACGCAGGTACGGCTGCCCCGGCATGCCCATCGCCACTCCGGCGGGCGTACCGGTGTTGATCACGTCACCGGGCTCGAGGACCATGAACTGGCTCAGGTACCGCACGATCTCCGCGACATCGAAGATCATGTTCTTGGTGTCGCCGTCCTGCCGCCGCTCACCGTTCACCCAGAGGCGCAGGGGCAGGTTCTGCGGGTCGCCCACCTCATCCGCCGTCACCAGCCAGGGGCCGAGCGGGTTGAACGTCTCACAGGACTTGCCCTTGTCCCACTGCCCACCGCGTTCGAGCTGGAACTCGCGCTCGGAGACGTCGTTGGAGATCGCATACCCGGCGATGACGCCGAGCGCCTCCTCCCGGCTGCCCAGATACCGGGCCTCCTGACCGATGACGATGGCCAACTCCACCTCCCAGTCGGTCTTCACGCTCTCTCGTGGCACGAGGACCTCGTCGTACGGGCCGATCACGGTGTTGGGCGCCTTCATGAACACGACCGGCTCGGCCGGCACCGGCGCGCCGGACTCGGCGGCGTGGTCGCTGTAGTTCAGGCCGATGCAGACGATCTTTCCTGGACGCGCGAGCGGGGCGCCGATCCGCAACCCCTCGGCGTCGACGACGGGCAGGGCACCGCGCTCGAGCGCGTCGCGGACGCGCGCCACTCCCCCGGAAGCGAGGAAAGCCCCATCGATCTCGGGCTCTCCGATGTCGCGCAGGTCACCGGCCGCATCCAGCACCACCGGTCGCTCCTGGCCGACAGGTCCTACTCGCAGTAGCTTCACACTGCATCCTTCACATATACATCGGATGTCTCGATTCACGATGCTCGTGCGACGGGGTGGAGCGTGTCAAGGGTGCCGAGGTGGATACATCCGATCCGTGACCTCGAAGGATACCCGCGCGAGTAGCCCCCCGCCTGTGAACCGAATTAACCGCCCCGACGCCCCCGTTCACATTGCTGAATTCTCGCCAGCCAAAACATCGGAGGTGCAACCCGGGCGACAAAGCCGCAGCACACGGCACGGAATACCCACTCGCGACCGAGCCTCCCTGCCCAGCTGGCTAGTGAAGATGCCGTCGGGGGCCGCCCTCGCGCGAGCCCGCCGCGACCAGGTCTCCTTGACGACCGTACAGTGACGTAATAGAACACGTTTCAGAACGCTTAACCAAGCGCTTGATCAAGAGGGTGAACCCGGTGCAGATCAACCTCGTCGACAGGGACCTTTACGCGACCGCTGGACCGCCACACGACCAGTTAGCCTGGCTCCGCGCGAACTCCCCCGTCCATTGGCACGAGGGCGAGCCCGGCTTCTGGGCCGTCACCCGGCACGAGGACGTCGTCCACGTGTCCCGGCACTCCGACCTCTTCTCCTCCTCGAGAAAGCTTGCCCTGTTCGACGAGATGCCCGAGGAGCAGATCGCGCTCCAGCGGCTCATGATGCTCAACCAGGACCCGCCGGAGCACACCCGGCGGCGCTCGCTGGTCAACCGGGGCTTCACCCCGCGCACGATCGGAGCCCTCGAACAACACATCCGCGACATCTGCGACGACCTCCTCGACAAGTGCACCGGCGAGATCGACTTCGTCACCGAAGTCGCCGCGCCTCTCCCGCTGTACGTGATCTGCGAGTTGCTCGGCGCGCCCGTGGCCGACCGCGACAAGGTGTTCTCCTGGTCGAACCGCATGATCGGCGCCCAGGACCCCGACTACGCCTCGTCCCCCGAAGAGGGTTCGGGCGCCGCCATGGAGGTCTACGCCTACGCCAACCAGCTCGCGGCGCAGCGCAGGTCCAATCCGAAGAACGACATCGTCACCAAGCTCATACAGCCCGACGAGCACGGCGAGACGCTCGACGAGGACGAGTTCGACCTTTTCGTCCTCCTTCTGGTGGTGGCCGGCAACGAAACCACCCGCAACGCGGCCTCCGGCGGCATGCTCGCCCTCTTCGAGCACCCGGACCAGTGGGACCGCCTGGTCGCCGACCCCACCCTGGCCAAGACCGCCGCCGACGAGATCGTCCGCTGGGTCTCCCCCGTGAACCTCTTCCGCCGCACCTCCACCACCGACCAGGTGCTCGGCGGCCAGCCAATCCGGGCCGACGACAAGGTCGTGGTCTTCTACTCCTCCGCCAACCGCGACACCACGGTCTTCCCCGACGGCGGGGCCTTCGACATCGGCCGAGACCCCAACCCCCACATCGGCTTCGGCGGGGGCGGCGCCCACTTCTGCCTGGGCAACCACCTCGCCAAGCTCGAGCTCCGCATCCTGTTCGAACAACTGGCCCGCCGCCACCCCCGCCTCCACCAGACGGGCCCGGCCCGGCGCCTGCGCTCGAACTTCATCAACGGCATCAAGGAACTACCCGTCACGATCGGCTGACGGCCCCAAACCAGGCCACCGCCACCCCGGGCGTGGCATGTGGTGCGCTCAGGGCCGGGTTGCCGGCCGCGTTCGATCAAGGCGTTGGCCACAGGGTGGCGGAGGTCGGGGGACTGCTCGCGTGACTCGCCGAGCGCGCTCGATCAAGCGTGGTGAACCGGGCTGGCGACGCACCGTAGCCCCGGAGCCTCACGGGGCCGGAGCTCAGGGATGTAGCGCCAGGCCCTTCAGCACCTTGTCCACGCCGTTCTTCGGCCCATGGACCGCCACCCCCACCAGCGCCAGCTCATCGGCCTCCACCGCCCGCACAGCCGCCCGGTTGTCCGCATCGTGCCCCGTCTTGAACATCTCCTCGATGTAGACGGCCACATCCATCCCCCGGCCCGACGCCTTCTCTCGAACGGCGCGCAAGTCCTCCATAGCCCCCACGTAAACCAGCACAGGCTGCCGGAACATCGGCAGGTACGAGTTGCCGGACCCGTCCTCGTACGGCTCGCCGATGGTCTCAGGCACCCCGCCCGCCACCGCGCTGGCCAGGAAGGCGGTGACGTTGAGCTGCTGCCATGCGGCCAGATCCGCGCGAACCACGATGCCGATCTTGGTGTCGAAACGCATGGCCATCAGTCTCCACGCCCCGCCCCCATCACGTCTTGAACGCTGGTGCGAACCCGGCCCCAGGGGCTAGGGCAGCAGGACCGGCTGCCAGTCCCGTACCTCGTGGTAGCGCCGCAGCTCCGCGACCCCCGACAGGATCCCGCCCCAAGCCGCGTACGGAGGCCGCTCGACGTCGAACCCGCTCTGCACCAACGTCAGCCGCGTCTTTCCCCCGGCCCCCTCCAGCTCCCACGTCCCGACCCCGGCGTCGCCCCAGTTCACGGAGAACTTGCGGCCGGGCTCGAGTTCCAGCACCTTGGCCGGGCTCGGGTCGTTCTCGAAGCCGCCCATCGCGAAGCGCCCGCCCACGTACGGCTCGATCTCGATCGGGAACCCGAACCACCGGGTCACCGTCTCGGAGTCGATCAGCGAGTCGAACACCTCGGACGTCGAGGCGTCGATCGTGACCTGCGCCCGCAGCTCCGCGGAGGTGAAGTCGACCCTCGGCGACAACTCCCGCCCCTCGAAGTGCTCGGCCAGGCTGGCCAGCGCCTGGCACCAGTACGTCTGCAGCACCCCTCGGATGCTCTTGCCCGTGATCACGTCCTGGAAGTCGAAGTGCGACTGCGACACCGACACGATGGTCGTGTCCCCGTCCTCCTCCAGCCCGAACTCGGTGGTCGTCTCCTCGCCGTCGAGCAGCCACGCGAACCGCACCGTACGCTCGTCGGCATGCAGCAGCCGCTGGTGCGGCGCGTCCCCCTCAGGCGTGGTACGCCCCCAGAACCCGAACCGGCCGGGCAACTCCACCTCGGCGTGCTCGGCGAGCCAGATCCGCAACGTGGCCGGATCGGTCAGCGCGTGACGCACCTCCTTGAGAGGCGCCTGGACGCGGGCTCGAATGATCATGGGCTCAGTCATGCTCTTCTCCTTTGTGGATACCGCTGGGGTAGCAGGCGACGGCGAGCTTGAAAGCGTCGCCCTCCGCTCCCCCATACCGGGTGAACAGCTCCCGCAGCATCGTCTGCAACTCGTCCAGGAACTCCTGACGGTTCTCCGGCCGCACGTGGATCTCCCCCGACAGGCCGATGGACGGCAGCTCGGGCGCGGTCCGATCGAGCGCCGCGATGTCGGCCTGGACCTCCTCCATGAGGTCGAGCAGGTAGCCCAGGCTCAACTCGTCGCGGGCCTTACCCAGCCCGATCCGCCCCACCAGGCGCGGCGACAGCCAGTACGAGCGGGCTCCGGCCTGATAGATGCCCTCGTGGATCCCGCGCACCTTGCGCTCGGACACCAGATCGACCAGACCCGCCTCCACCAGCCGTTTGACGTGGTAGTAGACCCGCTGAGGCGTCTGCCCGAGCCGCTCGGCGACCTCCGAACACGTACGCGGCTCGGCCAACTGCCGCAACACCTCCACGCGTTGCGGCTTGAGCAGCGCCTCGGCCTGCTCGATCTCTTCCAGGTACAGGACATCTCTCATCGCAAAAACCATCCTTTACGTAAAAATTCTCTTTGTCAATAAGATGGGAACATGCAACATGACTGGTCCCGATACTGGCGGTCGCCCGACCGGCCGATCGAGGCCATGCACGCCCACTTCGAGCAGCACGTGTACCACCGGCACAGCCACGAGACCTACTCCTTCGGCATGACGGAGACGGGAGCGCAGTCGTTCACCTGCCGGGGCGGGGCGCACACGAGCGCGGCGGGCATGGTCATGGCCTTCAACCCGGAGGATCCCCACGACGGCCACGCCACGAACCCACTCGGATTCACCTACAGAATGGTCCACATCGGCCCCGACCTCGTGTCGAACGCCCTGGCCGACGCCACGGGCCACCCCACGGGCCTGCCGCTCTTCACCGCCCCGGTGCTCGACGACCCCGCCCTGGCAGGCGCGCTACGCGCCCTGCACGCGGCCCTGCTGGGCGACGCGACAGCCCTCCGCCGCGACGAACTGCTCACGGCCACGATCGCGGGCATCGTACGGCGAGCGGCGACGACCCCCATCGGCCGACCCGGCGAACCGAGCAGATCGACGAGGGTGGCCAGGCAGACCAGGCAACTCCTCCACGACCGCCTGACAGACGACCTCACCATGGACGACCTGGCAAGATCCACGGGCACCAGCCGGTACGCGGTCTACCGCGCCTTCCGGACGGAGTACGGCCTGCCGCCGAGCGACTACCAGCGCCAGCTGAGGCTCAGAACGGCCCGCACCCTGATCGCCGACGGCACGCCGATCGGCGAGGCTGCGGTATCGACGGGCTTCGCGGACCAGAGCCACCTGACCCGCTGGTTCACCCGCTACTTCGGCCTCACCCCCGGCGCCTACCGCCAGGCCGTCACACCAGGTCAACCACGGAGCCGGTGAACGTGCGCGCCGTTACGGCGGCGCGCCACTGACCGGTCAGCGGGCGTTTCCTGGAGAGACGGAAGCGGCGACGGCGGGTGGCAAGCCACGGCACCGCGTAACAGATGGGAGGTTTTAGGGCCAGGAGCTGTCCTGATCGGGATCGCCGCCGTCCGACAGAAGCCGCAGATCGGACTCGACCATCATCGCCACCAGCTCGTCGAACGACACCCGAGGCTCCCACCCCAGCTGCGCCCGAGCTTTCTTGGGATCCGCGCACAGCAGATCCACCTCGGCCGGCCGGTGCAGCGCCTGGTCCGTCACCACGTACCGCTCCCAGTCCAGCCCCGCCGCCGCGAACGCCGCCTCCACCAGCTCCCTGACCGACTTCATCCGCCCGGTCCCGATCACATAGTCCTCGGGGTTGTCGGCCCGCACCATCAGGTGCATCGCCTTAACATAGTCCCCCGCGAACCCCCAGTCCCGCCGCGCCTCCAGATTGCCCAGCCGCAGCTCCGTGTCCAGCCCCAGCTTGATCCGCGCCACCCCCAGCGTCACCTTCCTGGTGACGAACTCGGCCCCCCGCCGCGGCGACTCGTGGTTGAACAGGATCCCGGACACGGCGAACATCCCGTACGACTCCCGGTAGTTCTGCGTGAGAAAGTGCCCGTACGCCTTCGCCACCCCGTACGGCGAGCGCGGGTGGAAGGCGGTGCCCTCGGTCTGCGGCGTCTCGCTGACCTGCCCGAACATTTCGGACGATGAAGCCTGATAAAAGCGGATCCGCCCGGCAGGACCCCCGCCCCGCGACACCCCGGAGCACACGCGAATGGCCTCGAGCATCCGCAGCACCCCCATCCCGGTCACCTCAGCCGTGAGCTCCGCCTGCTCCCACGACATGGGCACGAACGAGATGGCGCCCAGGTTGTACACCTCGTCGGGCTGAACCCGTTCCACCGCCGAGATCAGCGACCCTTGGTCAAGCAGGTCCCCCCGCACCACCTGAACGTCCGTGAGCAGCTTGCGCATCCGGGACACGCGCGGGTTCGCCTGCCCCCGGGCCAGCCCCCAGACCTCATACCCCTGCTCCAGCAGGTGCTCCGCTAGATAAGAACCGTCCTGGCCGGTGATGCCGGTGATCAGAGCGCGCCTGGCCAAGGGGTCCTCCAACTATGAGCCGCTACCTGCGGTGGCCCGCTGGACGCGACCCACCCTGCCGCATCCCTTTGGGACGCGAATGTACAGCCAAGCGCCTTGATGGGGCATCAAGCCGCATAGAACACGTTCCACCGAACCACGCTCGGTCATAGCAACGTCGCAGTTCGCACGGCCTATGACGGCTGATGTGAACAATTCCAGGCGACCTACCGAATGGTAGCCTTCTCGGACTAAGGTCATCTTTCACGGTACACGCCCGTCTCAGGGCCCTACCGGCGGAGAAAGGGGTGTCCGTGCAGGAGCCAACGCTGCGGGTTTCCGGGCGGGAGCGAAAGCTGCGGATCGCACTGCTGTCCTACCGCAGCAAGCCCACCTGCGGCGGCCAGGGTGTCTATCTCCGCCACGTGAGCCGCGAGCTGGTCGCGCTCGGGCACCACGTCGAGGTGTTCTCCGGCCAGCCCTACCCCGAGCTGGACGAGGGCGTCATCCTGCACAAGGTGCCCAGCCTCGACCTCTACCGCGACGAGGACCCGTTCAGAACGCCCAAGCTGCACGAATACCGCGACTGGATCGACTGGCTCGAAGTCGGCACGATGTGGACGGCGGGTTTCCCCGAGCCGCTGACGTTCACGCTGCGCGCCTACCGCGAGCTGAAGAAGCGGGTCGGCGACTTCGACGTCGTCCAGGACAACCAGACCCTCGGGTACGGCCTGCTGGGCATCCAGAAGTTGTTCCCCGTGGTCGGCACCATCCACCACCCGATCAGCGTGGACCGGCGCATCGAGCTGGAGGCCGCCACCGGCGGGAAGAGGCTGAGCATGCGCCGCTGGTACGGCTTCGTGAAGATGCAGTCCCGCGTCGCTCCCCGGCTGAGCCCGATCCTGACCGTCAGCGAGTCGTCGCTGGCCGACATCCACCGCGACTTCAACGTCCCCCAGGCGAACATGCGCCTGATCCCCCTCGGCGTCGACACCCGCTACTTCCACCCGCGCCCGGACAAGCCCAGGCGCAAGGGCTCGATCGTCGCGGTGGCCAGCGCGGACTCCCCGATGAAGGGCGTCGCGACACTGCTCAGGGCCGTGGCGAAGCTGGCCACCGAACGCGACGTGCACCTCACCGTCGTCAGCAGGCCCACCCCCGGCGGCCCCACCGAGCAGCTCGTCCAGGAGCTGTCCCTGCAGGACCGCGTCCGCTTCGTGCACGGCATCTCCGACGACGAGCTGGGCGAGCTGATCGCCACTTCGGAGATCTCGGTCGTGCCCTCGCTCTACGAAGGCTTCTCGCTGCCCGCCGTCGAGCACATGGCCTGCGGCACGCCCCTGGTGGCCAGCCGTACGGGCGCCCTGCCCGAGGTCGTGGGCGACGCGGCCGTCCAGGTCCCGCCCGGCGACCCCGAGGAGCTGGCCGCGGCGCTGCGCCGCCTGCACGACTCGCCCGAGGAGCGCGAACGGGTGGGCCAGGCCGGATACGACCGCGTCATGGAGCGCTACACCTGGCACGTCGTGGCCAAGCGAACCGTAGAGGCATACCGCGAGGCCATCGCGGCCCGTAAGAGCTGAGGAGAGGCGACAAGTGCTGACCGTGGACTTCGCCCGGCTGCCCGTCGGCCCCGGCGTACGCGTGCTCGACCTGGGCTGCGGCGGCGGCAGGCACGCCTTCGAGGTGCTGCGCCGGGGCGCGGACGTCACCGCGTTCGACATGGACCAGTCGGAGCTGGACGGCGTGGCGGGCATGTTCGTGGCGATGGACAAGGCGGGCGAGGTGCCGCCGGGGGCCAGCGGGGAGATCGTCCAGGGTACGGCGCTCGACATGCCCTTCGAGGACGGCAGCTTCGACCGGGTCATCGCGGCCGAGGTGCTGGAGCACATCCCCGACGACATGACGGCCATGCGCGAGATCTTCCGCGTGCTCAAGCCCGGCGGCACGGCCGCGATCACCGTGCCGAGCTTCCTGCCCGAACGCATCTGCTGGGCGCTGGACGAGGACTATCACACGGCCCCGGGCGGACATGTCCGGATCTATACGTTGGCCGAGCTGTCCGCCAAGCTGAAGTCCACCGGCTTCGAGATCGGCCCGCACCACCACGCCCACGGGCTGCACGCGCCGTACTGGTGGATCAAGTGCGCGGTCGGCGTCAACAACGACGAGCATCCGCTCGCCAAGGCGTACCACGGGCTGCTGGTCTGGGACATCATGAAGCGCCCGGCCGCCACCAGGATCGCCGAAGCCGTGCTCAACCCGGTGATCGGCAAGAGCGTGGTCCTCTACGTCAGGAAGCCATGATCTCCCGCGAGGAGGTCGTACGCACGGCCGGGAGCATCGCGGCGATGCAGCAGGACGACGGCGCTGTGCCCTGGCCGGAGGGGCACGTGGACGCCTGGAACCACGTCGAGTGCCTGATGGCCATGTCCGTCGCGGGGCTCGGCGAGCCCGTGCGGCGCGGTTACGAATGGCTGGCCCGCCACCAGCGCGCCGACGGCTCCTGGCCGATGAAGCTGGTCGACGGCGTGCCCACCGAGCTGGGCGGCGAGACCAACCACGCCGCCTACGTGGCCGCCGGAGTCTGGCACCACCACCTCGTCACCGGCGATCAGGCGTTCACCGAGGAACGCTGGCCCATGGTCAAGGCCGCGCTCGACTACGTGGCGGGCCTCCAGACCGAGCGCGGCGAGATCGTCTGGGAACGCGACGCGCAGGGCAATGCCTCGACGTACGCGCTGCTCACCGGGTGCTCGTCCATCCACCAGGGGCTGCGCTGCGGCGTGCTGCTCGCGGACCACCTGGGTGACCCGCAGCCGCACTGGGAGCTGGCCGCCGACCGGCTGGCGCACGTGCTGGCGGCGCATCCCGAGGCGTTCGCCGACAAGAGCCGCTTCTCCATGGACTGGTACTACCCCGTGCTCGGCGGCGCGGTGCGCGGGCGGCAGGCGTTCGAGCTGCTGGAACGCGAGTGGTCGACGTTCGTGGTGCCCGGGCTGGGCATCCGGTGCGTGTCGGACCAGCCGTGGGTGACCGGGGCCGAGACCTGCGAGCTGGTGCTGGCGCTCGACGCGCTGGGGGATCGGGGGCGGGCGGTCACGTTGTTCGCGGACGTACAGCACCTGCGGCACGAGGACGGCTCGTACTGGACGGGGTGGCAGTTCGCCAACCGCAGGCACTTCCCCCACGAGCGCTCCGGCTACACCGCCGCCGCCGCCATCCTGGCCGCCGACGCGCTGCTGCGGCTCTCGCCGGGGTCCGGCCTGTTCAGGGACATCCCGGAGACATCGGTGTTCGACCCCGAGATCTGCGGATGCGCCGCCGGTACGGGACTGCGCGTCCCTCCCCAGGTCGCCGAAGAGGGCCACTGATCTTCCTTGGCCACCCGCAAGGGCTTTTGCGGGTTCTTTGCCGGGGAAATCCGGTGCGCCGCCGACGAAAGGCGCAATGGGCTTACTAGCTTCTGAGTGGCCGGTACGAGGCGTCTTCGGGGGAAGCGTGGGCGACACGGGCACAACATCGTTCTTGGACCAGGTCAGGACCGACCCGGCACTGTCTCCGGCGAGGGGGCTGCGGAGGTTCCTGGCCAAGGATCCGCTGGAGTCCGATCTGGGTCGGCGAAGGTTCCGGCTCAGAGGGGGAGCTTCTCGCACAGTCTTCACCAACGCCGAAAAATCATATGTTTTCGGCTTCAACGCGGTGATGTCGCGAGAAGTTGAGAAGGTCGAGGAAATTTCGGGAGAGCAGCGGCCCTTCGGCTACGAAGGGGCGGCAGCCGCCTGCACCATGCTCGACCTGCTCACGCTGACACGGGGCCGGCGCCTTCACGAGCTACTTGCCGGCCCCGCCCAGCATCACCGCCACGCCGCCTACCTCGGCGCCGGTCGCGGGTACGCCCTGGTGCGGCTGCGGCCCGTGTGGGGCGCGCGGCGGGCCCATCCGCTGCTGCGCTGGCTGGCGGTGGACGGGTTCGGGTTCCAGTGGAGCCTGAGCAGGGCCGATCGCATGGTGGGCGAGCGGACGATGCCCGACCTGCTCACGAGGGCGCACTGCGCCGTGTTCGACCAGGGGCTGGGACGGCTGCTCTGGTATCACGACAGCGCCTCGCCCGACGACGTCGCCGCCAGGGTCGGCGGGTATCCGGCGGGGCGACGGGCCGATCTGTGGAGCGGGGTCGGGTTCGCGGCGACGTACACCGGTGGGGCCGAGGCCGACGAACTCTGGTGGCTGACCGAGCACGCGGGGGCCGACGGGTTCCGGGCCCACCTGGCGCAGGGCTGCGCCTTCGCCGTGGCCGCCCGGTTGCGGTCCGGGGTGTTGCCGGACCACGCGGCGCAGGCCGTACCGATACTGGCTGGGGCAGAGCCCGACGAGGCGGCGTCGTGGACGGACCGGGCGCTCATCGCGCTCGGGCACGAGGCGCACACGCACGAGGACTTCCAGCGCTGGCAGTCCCAGACCCGCCGCTCCTGGGCCCGCCGCCACCACCACTGACCAGCCCGCTAGATGCCGGGACCGACGCGTTCCAGCACGCGCAGGGAGCCCTGCACCGACACCTCCGCGAACGCCCCGGACTCCAGCGCCCGCACATACACCCGGTACGGCGCCTGCCCCCCATCGGCGGGATCGGGATAGACGTCGTGGAACACCAACGCCCCACCCTCCATGACATGCGGCGCCCATCCCTCGTAGTCCCGGGTCACCGGCTCCTCGGAATGGCCGCCGTCGATGAACAACATGCCCAGCGGCGCCCGCCAGAGCTCGGCGACCCGCTCCGACCTCCCGACGATCGCGATCACCTCGTCCTCCAGCCCCGCGGCCGCGATCGTGGACCGGAACGTCGGCAACGAGTCCATCTTCCCGACCCGCGGATCCACCAGCGTCGGATCGTGGTGCGCCCACCCCGGCTGGATCTCCTCCGACCCCCGGTGATGATCCACGGTGACGACCACGGACCCGGCCTGCCTGGCCGCCGCGCCCAGGTAGATCGCGGACTTGCCGCAGTAGGTGCCGATCTCGCAGATGGGCCCGAGCTTTCCGTACTGGCAGGCCACCTCGAACAGGGCCGAACCCTCCTCGGGCGGCATGAATCCCTTGGCGTGTTTAGCTGCGTAGAGCAGCTCTGACGGCATCGTCATAGGCATGCACCCTAACCGAACCGAATAACATTCCAGGGAGCACTTGCAGGCGTCTTCTGCAACCTGTTCTACTTGGCAACGTGAATCAGCGCGCTCGCATCGCGATGTCGGACGACGACGTCACCGCGTTCCTGGAGGGCTCACGCAAGCTGCAACTGGCGACCATCAACCCGGACGGCATGCCGCACCTGGTGACCATGTTCTACGGGCTCGACGAGGGCAGGATCGCCTTCTGGACCTACGGCAAGGCCCAGAAGGCCCGCAACCTGGCCCGCGACCCCCGGGTGAGCTGCCTGGTCGAGGCCGGCGACGATTACGGCGAGCTGCGCGGCGTCCTGGTGTACGGCAAGGCCGAGCGAGTGGACGACCGGGACCGGGTCATGGCCATCGGCCTGATGATCGCCCGCAGGATGACTCCGGGCGTCCCGGACGAGCTGTTGCGCCCGTACGTGGAGAAGACCGGGCTCAAGCGGATCGCGTACGTCGTCGAGCGCACCAAAGTGGTCTCATGGGATCACCGGAGGCTCACATGAAAGTCAAGCTCAATGAGCTGGTCTGCGAGGCCAACGCCGTGTGCATGGGGCTGGCCCCGGAGGTGTTCGAGGTGGACGACGACGACCAGCTGCACATCCTTCTTCCGGAACCACCCCCCGAGATGCTCGACCGCGTCCGCCACGCGGTCAGGTCCTGCCCCAAAGCCGCCCTTTCCCTCGAGGAATAAGCCCCCAGGCACGAGGAGGAACCCCACATGCGCGCCGCGATCCTGCACGCCGTAGGCAACGACAAGCTCGACATCCGCGACGACGTCACCCTGGCCCCGGTCGGGCCGACGGACGTACGCGTACGGATCCGGGCGACCGGTGTCTGCCACTCGGACCTGTCGGCCATGTCCGGCGTGCTGCCGCAACCCGTGCCGCTCGTCCCGGGCCACGAAGGCGCGGGCGAGGTGGTGGAGGTGGGCGAGCACGTCAGTTCCGTCAAGCCGGGCGACCACGTGGTGGTCAGCTGGCGCCCGGCCTGCCAGGACTGCGACCTGTGCCTGGGCGGCCAGCCGTACCTGTGCATGAAGTACGTGATCGAGTCCTTCACCAAGGGCAACTTCCGGTTCGGCGGCGACGGGGCGACGGCGTTCGGGATGGCGGGCTGCGGCACCTGGGCCGAGGAGATCGTCGTCCCGTGGCAGGGCGCGATCAAGATCGACGACGAGGTGTCGTGGGAGGCGGCGGCCCTGATCGGCTGCGGCATCACGACGGGCGTGGGCGCCGCGCTCAACACCGCGAAGGTACGCCCCGGCTCCACGGTCGCGGTGATCGGCTGCGGCGGCGTGGGCCTGTCCGTCATCCAGGGCGCCCGCGTCTCCGGCGCCAGGACGATCCTCGCGGTCGACCCGCTGGAGTCCAAGCACGAGCTGGCCAAGAAGGTCGGCGCGACGCACGCGGTCACGCCGGAGCAGATCCCCCAGGCCCTGAACGACCTCACCGGCGGCAGTGGCTTCGACTACGGCTTCGAGGTGGTCGGCAAGTCGGCCACGATCCAGAACGCCTGGCAGATCACCCGGGCCGGCGGCGACGTCATCGTGGTCGGGGCGGGCGCGATGGACGACATGGTGTCGATCTCGGCGTTCAGCCTGCTGTTCGAAGGCAAGAACCTGCTCTCCAGCCTGTACGGCGAAGCGGACGTACGCCACGACTTCCCCTACTTCGCCAAGCTCCACAAGGCCGGCAAGCTGGACCTCGAATCGCTGATCAGCGCCCGCATCCGCCTGGCCGACCTGAACGACGCGGTCGAGGCCCTGCGCAACGGCGAGGTCCTCCGCCAGATCGTCCTCATGGACTGACCGTTGGGGAACCTGGTGCAGGAGTCCGGTCCTGCACCAGGTTCCTCCAAGCCACGTCACCGCTCAGCGTTGCGGCCGGGCGGGAACGATTCGTCCGGGCGGCGATTCGCGCGTGTCCCAGCGGGTGCTCGCCAGGCGGCGCTCGGTCAGCGTGAGCAGGTCAAAGATCTCGCGGGCGAGATACCCCGTGGTGTTTCTTTCCACCTGCTTGGGATACAGGATGCCGGCCCCTGCAAGCTCCTCCAATGCCTGGCGCGCGGCGGGATGCGTGATCGAGAGCAGACATTGCACGGTACGGGCGGTCACGAGCGGCACCGCCGGCAGGAGATTCAGAAGGCGTGCGACCGCTGAGTCTGTCCGGGGCATCGGGCGCAAACCCTGAGACTCGCGGAAGCGACGGTGTCGTGCCAGCCACTGGTCGTGTAGTTCACTGAGCTCGTCAGCGAACCTCTCCGCTTGCTCAACGGCGGTAGAGGTAGCCGCGAGAAACACACGCAGCCAGGCGTTGGTCCCTCGCTGTGACTCTGCCGATCCAGGTTCTCCCGCGTGCCTGTACGCCGTGAGCCCATCGACGTACGCATCCGATCGCGTGAGCAGCACGAGGCTGATCGGAAGGATCGCGTGGGGTGTGAGACCCCGGCGAGCCAGAACTGTGTGGATCAGTGCCCGGCCAACCCGGCCGTTGCCGTCCGTGAACGGGTGAATCGTCTCGAACTGTGCATGTGCCAACGTCGCTTGGATCAAGGGCGAGTGTTCGGCCATGTTGATGTACGACACGAGATCGTCCATCAAGGGCTGGACATGCCCGGGCGGGGGCGGAACGAACTCGGCGTCCAGCGGATGCCAATTCCCTCCTCCCACCCAATTCTGCACCTCGCGCAGGCCATGATGCCTCTCCTCGGGAAGCAACGCCGTGTGCAAAGCGACGACGTCCGCCACGGAGACCGACTCGACTGCGACGAGTTCAGTGACGGCTTGCCGCAGCGCCTTCACGTTGTTGGCGACCAGAGCCGCCGTCGCGGTGAACCCCCTTGACACCCCCGGGTCGTGCACGGCCAGCTCGGCGAGCGCGACCTGCTGCGGGGACGTCTGCAGCCCTTCGATACGCGACGATGCGATCGCCTCTGACCGGAGGAGGAAGCGGGCGAGACCGTCCACGCCGTGACTGGCGGAGTGCGACGTAAGCCGTCTGACGAGCCCTTCTGCCTTGGCGGCTTCCTGCGCGACGTCCGGCGCGATGACAAGGGTCCCGCCTACCAGATGGTCGGGCACATAGGGACGATAGACGCCGCCCTGTCTGTCCCGCCTACTCGGGGCGTCCCATGCCGCGGGCCACGAGGCCTCTAGGTACACCGCCACGGCGATTATCCTTTCACGCTCACCTCAACGATGAAAGGATAAGCCGTATCCTTTCATCGCAGTGTCTTTCGTGTAAGGATCCAGCGGGTCCCGAGCGTGGGTACGCCCTCATCGCCGGTCCCGGTTGGCCTGATCACGTAGCCAGTCCAGTTGAGCCTGGTTACCGCTCGAGGTCGGGAGCGCCAGGATGGGGATTTCCTCGTCGCGGTGGTTCTCCCCGACGTGCTGCTCGATCGCGGCCAGCTGCGACGCGGTCGTGATGACCGCCAGCTGCCAGGCGCTTGCCTCCTCGATCCCGTTTTCCCGCCGGATCAGCCGCGTCACTTCCCCGATGTCGATCGAGGCGGCAAGGCCGGTGTGCAGCAGGCTGTGCGCCAGTCGGGACGCTTTCTCGTGTCCCTCGATGGTGATGTGGACCTCGATGAATTCCGCCATGAACCCATCCTTTGCGGGGAGAGCCGACTATCGGCGGAAGGGACTCTAGCGTGCTGGACTCGTGACGGAAAGTGAACGGGTGACTCCCAGATTGCCGGCAACCCCCAATGCGACTCCGCCGGTGCCGGGGGGCGCGAGGGGCGGCCTTGTGTGGCGCGCCCCAAGCGGTGCCCTCCCGGCCGAAGGTCAGGTGGTGGAGAAGGCGGCGTCGAAGGCGGTGGTGGGTGGGGTGATGGAGTTGAGCTTGCGGATGTACGCCAGCGCCTCCTTCGCCCCGTCCAGCCGGTCCATGCCCGCGTCCTCCCACTCGATCGAGATCGGCCCTTCGTACCCGATCGAGTTGAGGGCCCGGAAGCAGTCCTCCCACGGCACGTCGCCGCGGCCCGTCGAGACGAAGTCCCAGCCCCTTCGCATGTCGGCCCACGGCAGGTGCGAGGACAGGCGGCCCTTGCGCCCGTCGCCCACCCGCATGCGGGTGTCCTTGCAGTCCACGTGGTAGATCCGGTCCTTGAAGTCCAGGATGAACCCCACCGGGTCCAGGTCCTGCCAGACCATGTGCGACGGGTCCCAGTTCAGGCCGAACGCCGGCCGGTGGCCGATCGCCTCCAGGGTGCGTACCGTCGTGTGGTAGTCGTACGCGATCTCGCTCGGGTGGACCTCGTGCGCGAAGCGCACTCCGACCTCGTCGAAGACGTCGAGGATCGGGTTCCAGCGGTCCGCGAAGTCCTGGTAGCCGGCCTCGACCATCGAAGCGGGCACCGGCGGGAACATGGCCACCGTGTGCCAGATCGACGAACCCGTGAAGCCCACGACCGTGTCCACGCCCAGCAGGGAAGCGGCCCTGGCGGTGTTCTTCAGGTCCTCCGCCGCGGCCTGGCGTACGGACTCCGGATCCCCCGAGCCCCAGATGCGCGCCGGCAGGATGGACTTGTGGCGCTCGTCGATGGGGTGGTCGCAGACCGCCTGGCCGACGAGGTGGTTGGAGATGGTCCAGACCTTGAGGCCGTGCTTGTCGAGCTGGGCGCGCTTCTGCTCGACATAGGACGGGTCCGCCACCGCCTGGGCCACGTCGAAGTGGTCGCCCGAGCAGGCGATCTCCAGGCCGTCGTAACCCCATTCGGCCGCGAGCCGGCACACCTCCTCGAATGGCAGGTCGGCCCACTGCCCTGTGAACAGGGTGACAGGTCGCATGAGTCAGTCCTCCACGTTCGTGTAGCGGCTGCCCTCAGCCGCGCTCTGCTCGACCGCCGCCAGCACCCGCTGCACCCGCAGCCCGTCCGCGAACGACGGCGTGGGGTCGGCTCCGGCGGCGATCGCCTCCAGGAAGTCCTTGACCTCGTGGGTGAAGGTGTGTTCGTAGCCGAGCCCGTGCCCGGGCGGCCACCAGGCACCCGCGTAGGGATGGTCCGGCTCGGTGACCAGGATCCGCTCGAAGCCGCCGCCATGGGAGCTGAACCACAACTCGTTCATGGCCTCGAAGTCGAACGCCAGGCTGCCGAGCGAGCCGAAGATCTCGATGCGCATCGCGTTCTTGCGCCCGTTGGCGAACCGGGTGGCCTCGAACGAGGCCAGCCCGCCGCCGGACAACCGGCCGATGAACAGCGCGGCGTCGTCGACGGTGACCGGCCCCATGGACTCGGCCCGGGAAGCGCCCAGACCCGCCGACTCCGCGGCGAGCGGGCGTTCCTTGATGAACGTCTCCGTCAGCGCGGAGACGCCCACCACCTTCTCCCCGGTGATGAACTGGGCGGCGTCCACGATGTGCGAGCCGATGTCGCCGAGCGCGCCGGCTCCTGCCTTGTCCTTCTGCAGCCGCCACACCAGCGGGAACTCCGGGTCGACGATCCAGTCCTGCAGGTACGCGGCCCGCACGTGCCTGATCTCGCCGATCCGGCCCTCCTCGACGTATCGGCGGGCGAGCGCGATCGCGGGCACCCGCCGGTAGTTGAAGGCCACCATGCTCTTACCCGAAGCCGCGGCCGCCGCCCGCACCATGGCCTCGGCCTCGGCGACGGTGTTGGCCAGCGGCTTCTCGCAGAGCACGTGTTTACCGGCCCGCAGCGCGGCGATGGCGATCTCGGCATGGGAGTCGCCCGGCGTGCAGATGTCGACGATCTGCACGTCGTCGCGCTTGACCAGCTCCCGCCAGTCCGTCTCGACGTCGGCCCAGCCGAGCTGCGCGGCGGCGGTCTCGGTGCGTTCCTTCGACCTGCCGGCGAGCACCGCCATCCGCGGCGCCAGCGGCAGGTCGAAGAAGGCCCCCACGCTGCGCCAGGCCTGGGAGTGGACACGGCCCATGAAGGCGTAGCCGACCATGCCCACGCCGATGCTCGTTCTGTCTGACATGCAACCCCCGATCAGGATTCGAAGCCGAGCGCCAGGTACTTCTCGACGTTCTCCTTGGTAATGGTCTCGGATGCGAGCGTCAGTGACTGCGGAACCTGGTTCTCCACCAGATCACTCATGCCCTTACCCTGCGCGATCAGACGTGCGAGTTTGATCGCCGACGAGGCCATCGTAGGGCTGTAGGTGACGGTGGCCTGCAGCACGGACGAACCCGACTGGATCTCCTTCATCGCGTTCAGCGAGCCGGCCCCGCCGACCATGATGAACTCGTTGCGGCTGGCCTCCTTGATGGCGGCCAGCACGCCGACACCCTGGTCGTCGTCGTGGTTCCAGAGCGCGTCGATCTTCTTGTGCGCCTGGAGCAGCGACGTGGCCACCTCGTTGCCGGTCTCGACGGTGAACTGGGCGTCCTGCTTGGCCGTGACGCTGAACCCGTACGTCTTCAGCGCGTCGGCGAAGCCCTTGGTGCGGTCCTGGGTCAGGGGCAGCGTGGCGATGCCCTGGATCTCCACGATGACGGGGTTCGAGACTCCCTTGTCCTTGAGCTGCTTGCCGATGAAGTGCCCGGCCGCGACGCCCATGCCGTAGTTGTCGCCGCCGATCCAGGTCCGATATGCCAATTTGTCCGGAAATATCCGGTCAAGGTTGATGACCGGGATCCCCGCCTCCGTGGCCTGCAGCGCGACCTGGTTCAGCTGCTGACCGTCGTTCGGCAGGATGACCAGCGCGTTCACCTTGGCCGCGATGAGCGACTCGACCGCGGAGATCTGCTGGTTGATGTCGTTCGTGGGCTCGACGGGCTTGAACTCGATGTCGGAGTACTGCTTGGCGGCCGCCTCCGCGTTCTTGGCGATGGCCGCGATCCACCCGTGGTCCGCGGCCGGCGCCGAGAAGCCGATCACGACCTTCGTACCCGGCTGGTCGTTGCCGCTCGCCGCGGGGGCGGGCGCGGGGGCCGCGCTGCTCGGCGCGGCCGCGGGCTCGTTGCTGGTGCAGCCGGCCGCTAAGAGTACGGCTCCGCCGACGAGGAAACCCCGGCGCGCGACGTTCTCACTCATGGTGCTCTCTCCTTTAGGTTCCGCCGCTGGAGAAGTACGGCGAGGACGATGATCAGGCCCTTGGCGATCAACTGGTCGCTGGTGTTGAGCCCGTTGAGAATAAACAGATTGGTAATCAGGGTGAAGATCAGCAGACCCAGGATCGAGCCCACGATCGTGCCCCGGCCCCCGGTGAGCAGCGTGCCGCCGATGATGACGGCGGCGATGGCGTCGAGCTCGTACAGGTCGCCGTGGGTGGACGAGCCTGTCGTCGTACGGGCCATGATGAGGATGGCGGCCAGGCCGCAGCACAGCCCGGACAGGGCGTAGAGCAGCATCGTGTGCCTGCGCACGTCGATCCCGGCGAGCCTGGCGGCCTCCGGGTTGCCCCCGACCGCGTACGTCCGCCGCCCGAACGTCGTGCGGTTGAGCAGGATCCACCCCAGCACCACCACCAGGGCGAAGATGTAGACCAGCAGCGGGATGCCGAGCCAGCGCGTGAGCGACAGGTCCACCAGCGCCGAGTTGTCGGTCCCGACGAGCTGCGTCTTGCGGTCGGACATGCGCTGCGCCAGCCCGCGGGCGGCGACCAGCATGGCCAGCGTGGCGATGAACGGCACCATCCGCCCGTAGGCGATGAGCAACCCGTTCACCAGTCCGGCGCCGGTGCCGACGAGGATCGCGCAGATCGCCATCACCACCGGCCCGTACGACTGTGTGGCCAGCGTCGTCGCCCAGACCGAGGCCAGCGCCATGACCGCGCCCACCGACAGGTCGATGCCGCCGCCGATGATCACGAACGTGGCCCCGACCGTGATCACGCCGATCGTGGCGGCCAGGGACAGGATGCTGACGAAGTTGGAGGCGGTGGCGAAGTTCTCCGGCCTGGTGACCAGGCCGACGACGATCAGCAGGGCGAGGGCGCCCAGCAGGCCGAGATGTCGCATCTCGCTGACGCCGCGAATCGACGACAGACCCGGCGCGGCCGTCTTGGTGGCGGCCCTGTCCGTAGCGGGCTCGCTCATCACGCCGCCCTCCCATTCATGATCATGTCGAGTACGCGGTGCTCGTCCAGCTCCGCGGCGACGCCCTGGTGGATGACCGACCCCTCGCGCAGCACCAGCACCCGGTCGGCCAGGCCGAGCACCTCCGGCACTTCGCTGGAGACCAGCAACACGCCGATGCCCTGCTCGGCCAGGCCGCGGATCACCGCGTACAGCTCGGCCCTGGCGCCCACGTCCACACCCCTGGTCGGCTCGTCGAGCAGGAGCAGCTTGCGCCCGCCGAGCAGCCAGCGGGCGAGCACGGCCTTCTGCTGGTTGCCCCCCGATAACGTCCTGATCGGGCGTTCGGTGTCGGGCGGCCGGATGTCCAGCATTTCCGACAGCCGTCGGGCCTCGCTGCGCTCACGTTTGCGGTCGATCCAGCCGAACCTGGCGAACCCCGGCAGGCTGCCCAGCGTGATGTTGGCGGTGACGCTCTGGTCGAGGAGCAGGGCCTGGGCCTTGCGTTCCTCGGGGGCCAGGCCCATGCCGTGCCTGACGGTGCCGACGACGCCGCGCCGTACGGGCTTGCCCGCGAGCAGGACGCGGCCCGAGGCGGGGCGCGCGCCGTAGACCGCCTCCAGGATCTCCGAACGCCCGGAGCCGACCAGCCCCGCCAGGCCGACGATCTCGCCCGCCCGCACGGAGAACGAGACGTCGGCGAAGACGCCCGGCGAGGTCAGGCCCTCGACCGTGAGCACCTCCTCGCCCGGCGAGCGATCGGCTCTGGGCGGAAAGACGTACTCGACGTTCCGGCCGGTCATGAGTGAAACGATTTGCGTCGTGGGCGTGTCCCGCGCGGACAGGCCGACGGCGACCGTACGGCCGTCCTTGAGCACGGTCACCCGGTCGCCGATCTCGCGGATCTCCTCCAGCCGGTGCGAGATGTAGACGACCGCCACGCCCTGGGCCGTGAGCTCGCGGATGATCCTGAACAGGTTCGCGACCTCGTCGTGGGCCAGGGCGGCCGACGGCTCGTCCATGATGATCAGGCGGGCGTCGTGGGAGAGCGCGCGGGCCATCGAGACGACCTGCTTGGCCGCCGGCGACAACCGCCCGACCTCGGCGGACGGGCGGATCTCGGCGTGGCCCAGCCGCTCCAGCACCTCGCGGGCGGCGCGCCTGGCGGCGGGCCTGTTCACGAAGCCGAGGTGACTGTGCTCATGGCCGAGGAAGATGTTCTCGGCCACGCTGAGCCCGTCGACCAGGTCCAGCTCCTGGTAGATGGTGGCGAAACCGAGCTTGATGGCGTCGATCGGGCTGCTCGGCCGCACTTCCGTGCCGTTGAAGACGATCGTGCCCTCGTCCGGCTGGTGCACTCCGGCCAGCACCTTGATCAGGGTGGATTTGCCGGCGCCGTTCTGGCCGAGCAGGCAGTGCACCTCGCCGGCGCGTACGTCCAGGTCGACCCCGTCCAGCGCGCGCACGCCGGGGAACTGCTTGACGATGCCCTTCATGACCAGCATCGGGAGATCCCTTTCAGCGTTCTCTATGCGTTGACGATGCGGTTGATGTTGTCCGGTGACAGGTAGTGCTCGATGGCGAGGATTCCCGCCCCGAGCGCGGCCGCGTTGATGCCCGTACGGCTCGGCGTGATCGACAGGTGGTGCGTGGCCAGCGGGAGCGACCTGCGGTAGACCGTCTCCCTGATCCCGGCGAGCAGGTGCTCGTGCACCCGCGACAGCGCGCCGCCGATCACGATGACCTCGGGGTTGAAGAAGTTGACCAGGCTCGCCAGCACCTCGCCGATGAGCCGGCCCGCCTCCCTGACCAGCCGCAGCGCCTGCGTGTTGCCCGCCTGTACGAGCGCCACGACGTCCGCTCCCGACTCGGCCGCCAGGCCCAGCTCGGTCAGCCGCCGCGCGATCGCGGCCCCGCCGGCCACGGCCTCCAGGCAGGCGCTGTTGCCGCAGCGGCAGCCGGCGTCCTCGTGCCCGCTGACCCGGATGTGCCCGATGTCGCCGGCCGAGCCCTGGGCCCCCCTGTGCAACTTGCCCTCGGCCATGATCCCGCAGCCGATGCCCGTGCCGACCTTGACGAACAGCAGGTGTCCTGCGCCGGGGAAGGCGTTGCGGTGCTCGCCGAGCGCCATCACGTTGACGTCGTTGTCGACCAGCACGGACACACCGCCGAAGTATTCGGGGACGGGGTAGTCGTTCCAGCCGGGCATGATCGGCGGGTTGTTCGGCCGTCCGGTGGCGAACTCCACCGGCCCCGGCACCCCGATCCCCATTGCCCGCAGCGCCGACCGCGGCCGCCCCGCCCGGCCGAGCAGCAGATCGAGCCGCTGGTCCACGTGGGCGAGGACCTTCTCGGGACCCTCACCGATCAGCAGCGAGTCCTCGCATTCGGCCAGCACGTTGCCGGAGATGTCCATCAGCGCCACCCGGCAGTGCGTGGCGCCCAGGTCCACGCCCGCGAAGGCGTGCTCCTCGGTGTGCAGGCGCAGCTGGCGCGGGGGCCGGCCGCCGGTGGACTCGCCGCTCTCCGTCTCCTCGACCAGGCCACGCTCGATCAGCGCGTCCACGCGCTGCGAGATCGTGGACCTGGCCAGGCCGGTGAGCCTGGCGAGATCGGAACGGGTCGTGGCCGAGCCCGCGCTGATCAACGTCAGCACGTCGCCGGCCGAACCCTGCTGAGGGGTCATGCCGAGACAATAAGATCACCGATGCGGCAAATCAAGAGTGAGAATCGACCAAACTCCCCCAACTTCCGCCGAAGATCGAACAAAGCACGGTCTCGCACCCCATTTCGCGACATTTCGGGATCAGTTCAAGCCAAAAGCCGGCCCCCGCCCACAGGCGAGGACCGGCGCAGAGGGATCGGACTAGAGCATGGCCTTCATCGAGTCGGCGGCCGTGAGGACGTACGGCTGCTCGGCCATGACCGCGTCCCAGTTGCCGGCGATCGCCTCCGGCGTGAGGTCGTCGGTCTTCCAGCCGGGTCCCTCGGCCACGAACACCCGCGCCACCCGGCCGCCCCCGACGGTGAACACCTCGCCGCTCACCTCGCACGACTCGTGCACGAGGTACGCCACCAGCGCGCTCACCCGCTCCGGCGTGAACTTGGCCGCGAACTCGGCCGGCAGCAGCGACTCCGTCATCCGGGTCCAGGCGACGGGCGCGATGGCGTTGGCCCTGATGCCGTTGCGCGCGCCCTCGATCCCGAGCGTCTTCGTCAGCCCGACCAGCCCCATCTTGGCGGTGGAGTAGTTGGCCTGCCCGAAGTTGCCGAACAGCCCGGCGGGGCTGGAGGTGTTGACGATGCGCCCGTAGCCGGCCGCCTTCATCAGCGGGTACGCGGCCTGGCTGACCAGGTAGGACCCGCGTACGTGCACGGCCAGCACCCCGTCGAACTCCTCGACCGTCATCTTCCCGAACGACTTGTCCCGCAGGATCCCCGCGTTGTTGACCACGATGTCGACCTTGCCGAACGCGTCCACGGCCGCCTGCACGAGCGCCCTGGCGCCCTCCGGCGTGGCCACGTTGCCGGCGTTGGCGACGGCCTGGCCGCCGTTCTTGGTGATGAGCTCGACCACCTCGGCGGCGGGCCCGGCGGAGGCGCCCGTGCCGTCGAGCGCGCCGCCCAGGTCGTTGACCACGACCTTGGCCCCCCGCTCGGCCAGCAGCAGCGCGTGCGACCTGCCGAGACCGTGCCCGGCCCCCGTAATGATCGCGACCCTGTCATCGAACCGAAGCATCGAACCTCCCACGCAGAAGAACAACATTCTGGTACGAGTACGATAACCGCGTTACGGCAGGCGCCACAGCTCTGGCTCGCCGACCACCTTCCGCACCCGGCCCCTGGCCTCCAGCCACACCAGGTGCGCCAGCGTCTCGTTGTTGGCCGCCCGCCGCATGAACGGCGGGATCGTCTCCCACGGCCGCGACCAGGTCAGCCGGGTGGCCACGGCCCAGCACGTCACGCCGTCGAGCGCGCCGACGACCCGCTCGATCTCGGCCAGCCGCTCGTCGTGGTGCGCCATCACGTAATCGACGCGCTCGGCCAGCTCCAGGAACCGGTATTCATGCGCCGGCAGCACCTCCTCCACGTCCAGCTTGCGCACGGCGGCCAGCGCGTCGAGGTAGTCGGCCAGCGGGTTGGGCCCGGACTGGGGATGCACGGCCACGATCGGCGTGATCTTCGCCAGCACGTGGTCGCCGGAGAACAGCAGCCTGCGCGAGGGCGAGACGAAGCACAGGTGCCCGGGCGAGTGACCGGGGGTCCAGACGGCCCGCAGGTCCCAGCCGGGCAGCCCGAGCTCCTCCCCGTCCTCGACCAGCCGATCCGGCCTGGCCATGGAGACCATGTGCCTGATCATCATCGACGCCCCGGCCAGCTCGTCGAGCGTCAGCGCCGGCACGCCGCAGCGGGCCAGCAGCGCGCGTTCCCGCTCGACCAGGGAGTCGATGGCGCCGTCGTCGTAGCGCTCGCGGACCAGGCGCGCGTCGGCCGGGTGCAGCGCGATCCAGGCGCCCGACATCTCACGAATGCGCCCGGCCAGTCCGTAGTGGTCGGGGTGGATGTGGGTGACGAGTACGCCCTTGACGTCGATGATCGCGTACCCGGCCACGCCCAGGCCGGCGACGAGCGCGTCGTACGCCTCGTCGGTGTTCCACCCGGCGTCGACGATCGCCACGCCGCCGGGCAACTCCAGGACGTAGACCAGCACGTACCGGAGGGGGTTGATGGGGATCGGGACGGGGACCGACCACAGCCCGGGGCGTATCCGCTCGACGTCGGGGATCGTCCCGCCGGCCCACGCGTCGCGCTGCGCCGGGTTCGACGGGGTCACTGCAAACTTGGCCACAGGCCCGAATATAGTTCTGAATCCGAATCATGTTCTACTGGGGGCATGAAGCTGAGCCGCGAGATTTCCAACAATGGCCGCTTCGTCCGGCAGCCGAACCGTTTCACGGATCGGCTCGGCCCTCCCGAGCCCGGCCGCTACCGGCTCTACGCCTCCTACGCCTGCCCGTGGGCACAGCGCGTGCTGATCGTCCGGGCGCTCCTCGGCCTGGAGGACCTGCTGGACGTCACGATCGTCGACCCGATCCGCGACGAGAAGGGCTGGCGGATCCCCGATGGCGACCCGGAGTACCTGTCGGAGCTCTACCACGCCACCGAACCGGGCTACACGGGCCGCTACACCGTCCCCTGCGTCTGGGACACCACGGACAAGCGGATCGTCACCAATGACTTCCCCCAGATCACCCTCGATCTGGAGATGTCATGGGGCACCTCCCCCAACCTCTATCCGGAACGCCTGCGCCCCGACATCGACATCATGAACGACCGCCTCTACCACGGCCTGAACAACGCGGTCTACGAGGCGGGCTTCGCCCGTGACCAGCAGGCGTACGAGGAGGCGGTGGCGCGCGTCTTCTCCACCCTCGACTCCCTGGAGGTCCGCCTGGCCGAGTCGGACTACCTCTTCGACACGCTCACCGACAGTGACGTGCGCCTCTACACGACCCTGGCCAGGTTCGACGCCGTCTATTACGCGCACTTCAAGTGCTCGGTCAGGCGGCTGAGCGACTATCCGGCGCTGTGGGCGTACGCGCGGAGGTTGTACGCGATCCCGGCCTTCCGCGAAACCACCGACTTCGACCACATCAAGCGGCACTACTACATCACCCAGACCAACATCAACCCGACAGGGATCGTGCCTGTGGGCCCGGAGATCGACTGGAGCCTGTAGGAGCGGGCATCCGCACGAACAGCAGAGCCGAGGCCAGCATCACCGGGGCGGCGGCCACCCAGGCGACGGCCGGGCCCGCCTGGGTGGCCAGGGCGCCCAGCGTGAGGTTGGCCACGATCCCGCCGGACTGCAGCGACAGGGAGCTGGTCGAGGTGACGGTGGTGCGCTCGGCGGCGCTGACCGCGTTGTGGGTCATCTCCAGGCAGAGCAGGCCCGTCACGGAGACCCCCACGAACAGCGTCACGTACGCCACCCCGGCGCTCACCAGCCCGGCCGTGCCGTCCAGCCCCGACGAGGCGGCCAGCGACCCCACGGACAGCGCCGCCAGCACCGACCCGGAGATCGCGCCCCTGGCCGAGCCGCCGGCCAGGCGCGCCACGCGCGGCGCCAGGGCGCTGCCCGCCGCGCTGCTCGCGAACCCGAGCGCCGCCACCACGGCGTAGGCCAGGCTGCCGCGCTCGGCCGTGCCGGCCAGCTCGGCCAGCCGCCCCGGGGTGAGCAGCTCGATACTCATCAGCACCACGCCCGTGCTCGCCGCCGCCGCCATCAGGCGGCGCAGCACCGGACCTCCCGCCGCCAGCCGGATGCCCGACACGACCGTGGCGGGCACCTCGCGCAGCACGCTCGCGAGCGACCTGCGCGCATGCGGCGGCTCGGGCATCGCGAACACCACCACGACCAGCAGCACGGCCGCCGCCATCGCGCCCAGCAGCGGCGGCGCGGCCAGCGGGAACATCAGCGAGGGCGGCACCAGCAGCGGGACGGCCCCGCCCGCCAGCACGCCCAGGCACAGTGCCACCGACTCCATCGCGCCGCCTCGTGCCAGGCCCGGCTTGAGGTCGGCGTCGCTCCCCTCAATCTCGTGGAGCGTGTCGACGTACCAGGAGGTGGCGGGGCCGCTGGACAGCGCCCTGGCGACACCCTTGAACACGCAGCTCACCAGGAACATCCAGAACGTCGTGGACACGCTGACCAGCGCGAGCGCCGCCACGGTGCACGCGGCGGAGGCGGCCAGCACCATCCGGCGGCCGATGACGTCGGCCAGGCCGCCCGTGGGCAGTTCCAGGCTCACGGTGACGACCGAGAACACCGTTATCGAAAGCCCCACCTCGGCCAGGCTGAGGCCTCGCGCGGTCATCAGCAGCACCATGGTGGCCGCCATGAGCCCTATGGGCAGCCAGGTCAGGAAACTGACGAGCATGTAGCGGCGTAACGCCGAGCGTGCGGTCACTGCTCCTCCTCTTGCTTCGACAGCGGTACGGCGCCGTACCAGACATCGACCTGCCTGGTCTCGGGGTCACCGGCGTATTTGGCGGCGAGGTCGCGCAGCAGCTCCTCGGCCTTGTCGCTGAACTCGCGCAGCCCGGCGGGCGGCAGCGAGAGGATGTGGTCGCTCATCCCCGCCGCGTCGACCCAGTCGCGGGACCACTCGGCAGCGTCGAAGTCCTCCATCATCCGCCGGACCAGCTCGGCTTGCCGAAGATGCATGATCCTCATCGCCTCACGCCCCTCCGCGCTGGCGGACATCTCGCCGGCGTCCCACGAGGTGTAGCGGTGGCGGGGTCGCCAGCGGCGCTCGCGCCCGTCGCGCCGCTCGGGGTCCTCCTCGATGAAGCCGTACTTGAACAGCTCACGCAGGTGATAGCTGGTCGAGCCGGAGCTCTCGCCGACCTTGCGCCCCAGCTCGCTCGCCGTCGCGGGGCCGTCGGTGCGCAGCAGGCCGAGCAGGCGCACCCGGAGCGGGTGGGCGACCACCTTCAGCACCTGCGGGTCACTGATCTTGTATTGCTCCATACGCCTCACCATAGACCGCAAAGGCAATTTTGCAAAGGGAATTTTGCGGTCTCGGCACTTCTAAACTGTGGGGATGCTCGATGACATCTGGGTGGACGACTCCGTCTTCGCACTGCGCCCCGACTTCGCGGTGCTGATCATGACCGCGCACGGCCTGCGTAACGGGCCCACGGACGACCGGTCCCGCGCCTGGCTCGCGGAGGCCTCGGCGGTGGCCGTACAGACCGAGAAGATCGACGCGTGGAAGGACGCCTACCGCGCGTTCGGGGCCAAGCCGCAGCGGACCAGGCCCTCGGTCGACGCCCTCACCCGGAGGATGCCGCTGCCGGAGATCAACCAGGCGGTGGACGCGTACAACTCGATCAGCGTGAAGCACGCGCTGCCGATCGGCGGCGAGGACCTCGACCACTACGCCGGCCCGGCGCGGCTGCTCAGGGCGGCCGGCGACGAGCCGTCGGAGGAGGCGCTCGGCACGCCCGAGCCCGGCGAGGTGATCTGGCGCGACGACGTCGGCGTCACCTGCCGCAGGTGGAACTGGCGCCAGGTGGTGCGCACCCGGCTCACCGAGGAGACGACCAACGCGTTCTTCCTGCTGGAGCGGCTGGAGCCGATGTCGCTGGAGGAGCTCAAGCAGGCGGGCGAGGAACTGGCCGATCTCCTGTCCGAGTTGTCCCCTCAGGTGCGGATCGCGAGCAGATTGGTGTCTAGCGGGAAATAAACCTCTTGTAGCGACGTTGATACCAAAGAG
This sequence comes from Nonomuraea marmarensis, assembly GCF_043197025.1. Classification (NCBI taxonomy): domain Bacteria; kingdom Bacillati; phylum Actinomycetota; class Actinomycetes; order Streptosporangiales; family Streptosporangiaceae; genus Nonomuraea; species Nonomuraea marmarensis. The sequence continues at coordinate 26,827 of NZ_JBICRM010000008.1, read as the reverse complement.
TAATAATTGCGGCTCCACCTGGATTGACTAGGCAGGCGTGACCTCTATGCGCTGTGCTGAGAGGATCGTTCGAGGCGGCACGGCCTCAGCGGCGCGCGCTGCCGGTCCAGGCGAGTAGCCTTGGACAGGTTCTCTAACATCAACGCCGATCTGCGGAAGAGGGCGATTTCCGCCGTGTCGTCTGAGTCGTCGCGGACAAACCCGCTGGCAAGCTTCGGTCAGAACGAGTGGCTTGTCGACGAGCTGTACCAGAAGTACCTCCAAGATCCCGAGTCTGTCGACAAGGCTTGGTGGAACTTCTTCGCTGACTACAACCCTGACTATGGACCCGGGCGCACGCCTGCCAGGGAGGCGGCGAACGGCACTGTGACCGCTCCCGCTCCCCCACAGGCGCCGCCCAAGGCGCCTCCGGCAGCCGAGAAGCCGAAGCAGCCTGCCACGCCGGTGCCCAAGGGCGCCGAGGAGGTCAAGCTGCGCGGCGCCGCGGCCCGCACGGCCGCCAACATGGACATGTCGCTGGCGGTGCCGACGGCGACGAGCGTGCGCGCCATCCCGGCCAAGCTGCTCATCGACAACCGCATTGTGATCAACAATCACCTCAAGCGAGGCCGCGGCGGCAAGGTCTCCTTCACGCACCTGATCGGTTTCGCGATCGTCAAGGCGCTGAAGGCCATGCCGGAGATGAACTTCTCCTACGCGGAGGTCGACGGCAAGCCGACGCTGATCAAGCCCGAGCACGTGGGGCTCGGCCTGGCGATCGACGTGCAGAAGAGCAACGGCGAGCGCCAGCTCCTCGTGCCCTCGATCAAGGGCGCCGAGGAGATGGACTTCCGGCAGTTCTGGATGGCCTACGAAGAGGTCGTACGCAAGGCGCGCGCGGGCAAGCTGGGCGTCGACGACTTCGCCGGCACCACGATCTCGCTGACCAACCCCGGCACGATCGGCACCGTGCACTCCGTGCCGCGGCTGATGCCCGGTCAGGGCACGATCATCGGCGTCGGCGCGATGGAATACCCGGCCGAATACCAGGGCGCGTCGCCCGACACGCTCTCGCGCCTGGCCGTCTCCAAGGTCATGACGCTGACCAGCACCTACGACCACCGGATCATCCAGGGCGCCCAGTCGGGCGACTTCCTGCGCCAGATCCACCGGTTGCTGCTGGGCGAGCACGGCTTCTACGACGAGATCTTCGAGGCACTGCGGATCCCGTACGAGCCGGTCCGCTGGGTCCAGGACATCTCGGCCTCCCACGACGACGACGTGGCCAAGTCCGCCCGCGTGATCGAGCTGATCCACGCCTACCGCGTGCGCGGCCACCTGATGGCCGAGACCGACCCGCTCGAATACAAGCAGCGCAAGCACCCCGACCTCGACATCCAGTCGCACGGCCTGACGCTGTGGGACCTGGAGCGCGAGTTCGCCACCGGCGGTTTCGGCGGCCGCCCGCTGATGAAGCTCCGCGAGATCCTGGGCGTGCTGCGCGACTCCTACTGCCGCACGGTCGGCATCGAGTACATGCACATCCAGAACCCCGAGGAGCGGGCCTGGATCCAGGCGCGGGTGGAGAAGCCGCACGCCTCACCCGAGCGCGCCGAGCAGCTCAACATCCTGTCGCGGCTCAACACCGCCGAGGCGTTCGAGACGTTCCTGCAGACGAAGTTCGTCGGCCAGAAGCGCTTCTCGCTGGAGGGCGGCGAGGCCCTGATCCCGCTGCTCGACTCGGTGCTCAGCGACGCCGCCGACGAGGGCCTCGACGAGGTCGTCATCGGCATGGCCCACCGCGGCCGGCTCAACGTGCTGGCCAACATCGTGGGCAAGTCCTACGCCCAGATCTTCGGCGAGTTCGAGGGCAACATCGACCCGCGCACCGCGCACGGCTCCGGCGACGTGAAATACCACCTGGGGGCGGCGGGCCGGTTCACCGCGCCGAGCGGCAAGACGATCACGGCGTCCGTGGTCGCCAACCCGTCCCACCTGGAGGCGGTCGACCCGGTGCTCGAAGGCGTCGTACGCGCCAAGCAGGACCTCCTGGAGCGCGGCGAGGAGGGCTTCACCGTCCTGCCCGTCCTCGTCCACGGCGACGCGGCCTTCGCCGGCCAGGGCGTCGTGGCCGAGACGCTCAACCTGTCTCAGCTGCGCGGCTACCGCACCGGCGGCACCGTGCACGTGGTGGTCAACAACCAGGTCGGCTTCACGACCTCGCCGGCCTCGTCCCGCTCCTCGGTCTACGCGACCGACGTGGCGCGGATGATCCAGGCTCCGATCTTCCACGTCAACGGCGACGACCCCGAGGCCGTGGTGCGCGTGGGCGAGCTCGCCTACGAATACCGCCAGACGTTCCGCAAGGACGTCGTCATCGACCTCATCTGCTACCGCCGCCGCGGCCACAACGAGGGCGACAACCCGGCCTTCACCCAGCCGCTGATGTACGACCTGATCGACGCCAAGCGCTCGAGCCGCAAGCTCTACACCGAGGCGCTGATCGGCCGGGGCGACATCACGGTCGAGGAGGCCGAGTCGGCGCTGCGCGACTACCAGGCCAAGCTGGAGCAGGCGTTCACCGAGACCCGGGAGGCGTCGAAGAAGCCGCTGGAGGCGGGCGCCATGCGGGTGCCGCCGACCGAGGTCGTCAAGTGGTCGCACGACGACACGCCGACCGCGATCAGCGACGAGACGCTCAAGCGCATCGTCGACACCCAGCTCAACATGCCCGAGGGCTTCACGGCGCACCCGCGCCTGGCGCCGGTGCTGCAGCGCCGCGGCCAGATGGTCGAGCAGGACTCGATCGACTGGGCGATGGGCGAGACGCTGGCGTTCGGCTCGCTGCTCATCGACGGCCACCCGGTGCGCCTGGTCGGCCAGGACTCGCGCCGCGGCACGTTCACGCAGCGGCACGCCGTCCTGGTGGACCGGATGACCGGCGCCGACCACACGCCGCTCAAGACCTTCAACCAGGGCACCACGAAGTTCTACGTCTACGACTCGCTGCTGAGCGAGTTCGCGGCGCTCGGCTTCGAGTACGGCTACAGCGTCGTACGCCCCGACGCCCTGGTCGCCTGGGAGGCGCAGTTCGGCGACTTCGTCAACGGCGCCCAGACGATCATCGACGAGTTCATCTCGTCGGGCGAGCAGAAGTGGGGCCAGAAGTCCTCGGTCGTGCTGCTGCTGCCGCACGGCTTCGAGGGCCAGGGCCCCGACCACTCCTCGGCCCGCATCGAGCGGTTCCTGCAGGTCTGCGCGGTCGACAACATGACGGTCGCGCAGCCGACGACCCCGGCCAACTACTTCCACCTGCTGCGCTGGCAGGTGGAGTCGGAGCGGCACAAGCCGATGGTGGTCTTCACGCCCAAGTCGCTGCTGCGCCACAAGGCGGCCACGTCCAAGGCGTCCGACTTCACCACGGGCACCTTCCAGCCGGTGATCGGGGACACGACCGTCGATCCGGCCAAGGTCACCAGGGTCGTGCTGGCGTCCGGCAGGCTCTACTACGACCTGGCGGGGCAGCGCGAGAAGTCGGGCCGCGACGACGTGGCCATCGTCCGGCTGGAGCGCCTCTACCCGTTCCCCGGGGAGGAGCTGGCGGCCGAGCTGTCGCGCTACGGCGCGCAGGCGGAGCTGGTCTGGGCCCAGGACGAGCCGGCCAACATGGGGCCGTGGCCCTACCTGGTGCTCAAGCTGGCGGAGGACCCGCAGACGCTCGGCGGCCGGGAGCTGCGCCGCGCCTCGCGCACGCCCAACAGCTCACCGGCGACGGGCTCGCACAACTCGCACGACACGGAGCTCGAGGAGATCCTCCACGAGCTGTTCGGCTGAGTCACGCACCAGTGAGCCCCCGGCTTCGGCTGGGGGCTCACGGTTGTGTGGCGACTGAATGGAGAGCGATGTACTTCACCGATCGGGGGATCGAGGAACTGGTCGAGCGGCGGGGCGAGGAGGAGGTGAGCCTGCTGTGGATGGGTGAGCGGCTGCGCGAGTTCGTCGACCTCAACCCCGAGTTCGAGACCCCGATCGAGCGGCTGGCCACCTGGCTGGCCCGCCTCGACGACGAGGACGACGACTAGGCGATCACTTACGCCGAGATAGTCTGCCGCCGGACGCGATACATCTTGAGTTTCCGCCGGACGCGACATATCGTGTCTCATATAGGGACATGTCGCCGAGGAAGGCGGGGATCATGCAGCAGTGGACGATCGAGGAGCCCGAACAGCTGACGTTCGGCCAAGTGGAGTCGCTCGACGTGCGCATCGTGAGCGGGCGGCTGGCCGTGCTCGCCAGCGACGGCCCGCCCACGCTGGAAGTGGCCGAGATCGAGTCCGCCTCGCCCCTCGTGGTGACCTATGACGAGGACGCCAGGGCACTCGTCGTCGCGTACAAGGACCTCACCTGGGACGGGCTGCTCGGCTGGCTGCGGCGCGACCGGCGCAGGACGGTGCTCTCGATCACCGTTCCCAAGACCTGCCGGGTCAACGCGGGCGTGGTGTCCGCGCCCGCCGTGGTCGCCGGGTTCGAGCGGGTGACCCACGTCAGGAGCGTGTCCGGGGAGATCGTGCTCGACGCCGTGAGCGGCGACGTGGTCGCCGGGACCGTCTCGGGCGCCGTCGAGAGCCGGGCCATGGAGGGCGACCTGGCGTTCAACAGCGTCTCGGGCGATCTGACCGTGGCCGACGGCACCCCGCGCCGGCTCAAGGCCAAGACCGTGTCCGGCCGCATCACGGCGGACCTGGCGTTGCGGCCGACGGGTCACGTGACGCTCAACAGCATTTCCGGTGCCATCCTGGTCAGGCTGCCGGAGAACGTGGAGGCGGACATCACCGCCAGGTCAACCTCAGGCAGGCTGGTCAGCACGTTCGAGAAACTGTCCAACAGGAGCGGTCCCGGCTCGAAGTCGTTGTCGGGGCGGCTGGGTGGCGGCATGGCCTCACTGTCGGCGATCACGGTCTCCGGCGAGGTCGCGCTGCTCAAGGGAGAGAAGGAATGAGCCCTGTCTTCGGTCACGGCCGGCTCCGGCTGTACCTGCTCAAGCTGCTGGAAGAGAGCCCGCGCCACGGTTACGAGGTCATCCGGCTGCTCCAGGACCGCTTCCTGGGCGTTTACTCGCCCTCTCCCGGCACGATCTACCCGCGCCTGGCCCGCCTGGAGGAGGAGGGCCTGGTGACGCACGAGGTGGTCGAGGGCAAGAAGGTGTTCTCGATCACCGACAAGGGCCGCGAGGAGCTGAACGCCCGGCTCGACGAGCTCGACGACCTGGAGCAGGAGATCTCGGCCTCCGTGCGCGACATCGCCCGCGAGGTCAAGGAGGACGTCCGCGACACGGTCAAGTCGTTGCGCGACGAGCTGACGAGGATGGCCAAGGACGTTCGCACGGGGGCACGTGAGGACACCAGGCGGCAGAAGGAGGACCTCAGGCGGCTCAAGGAGCAGCAGCAGCGGCAGTGGATGGAACACGCCTACCACTGGCAGGACGAGGGAGAGCGGTTCAGCAGGGAGTGGCGCAGGATCTGGTCGGAGGTCTGGTCCACGCTCGGGGGCGCGCCGCCCAACCGTCCCGACCTAGACGCGGAGCTGGGCGAACTGCTGGCCGACTTCGTCGCCCAGGCCCGTGAGGAGGCCTCGGACGCCCGCCTGACGCCGGAGAAGCTGGCCGAGCTGCGTACGACGCTCGCCGAGGCCAGCCGCCGCATCCACGACATCCTCGAGGGCTAGGCGGAGCGAAGCCGGCGTTCGAGGCGGCGGGAGCTCCGCGCGGCTGCCTTGCGGGCGTGGTAGGCGATGGGCATGTAACGCAGGCGTTCGGGCAGTCGCGGCGTCAGCATCGCCACCGCGTGCCCGAGATGCCGCAACCGCCGCTCCTCCCGCGCCGTCCACCGCAGCCCCAGCTTCTTGCGCACCGCGGGCGGCAGGGTGCCGACGGTCACGAAGTGGTTGAACTCCCCCGAACTCGCCCCCACCGGCGTCCACAACCGGCGCAACGGCCTGGGCAAGCCCGGAGGCGCCGGCGTGCCCCGCAACACCGACAACACGTCCAGCGCGGTCGGATGCGGCTCCAGCCGGTGGGCCACCATGTCGTCGAAGTACCGCCAGAACGCCTCCAGGTCCGCGGGCAGCTCCCGCTCGGGCACCCGCAGGATCGCGCCGAGCTGCCGCGACTCCGCGTAGAGCCGCCGCTCCTGCTCGACGGTGAACGGGGTGCCGAAATAGCGGTTGAGCACGATGAACCGCTCGAACAACGTCAGGTGCACCCACGCCCACGCCTCGCCGTTCAGCGCGTGGTAGGGCCTGCCGCGCTCGTCCACGCCGCAGATCGGCTTGTGCAGCTCCCTGAGTCGCTCGCCCTCGGCCGGGCCGCCCGCGCCGCCGTACACCCACTTCTGGACCGAGGCGAGCGTACGGTTGAGCCGCCCCCACGGGTCGGCCTTGTACGTCGAGTGCTCCGCGACGGCGGCGCCGACCGCCGGGTGCATCGTCTGGAGGACCAGCGCGCTGCCGGCCACGAGCAGGTTGCGGTATTCGCCCGCGGTGTCCCAGTGCATCGAACCTGGGCCGAAGGGCTCAACGTCCATGATGACGGCCTCCCGGGTGATACCACCTCTCTCTCCCCTTGTATCACCCGGGACCCAGACAAGTAACCCATCACTTATTCAGGCGGTAAAGACGATCTTTCCGAAGATCTCCCCTTCTGCCAGGGCGGCGAACCCGTCCCGCGCCTCGGCCAGCGGCAACACCCGATCGACGACGGGCCGCACCCCGGTCTGCTCCAGGAACACGCCCAGCCGCTGGAGCTGGTCCCGCGTCCCCATCGTGGATCCGACCACGGACAACTGCAGGAAGAAGACCCGGTTCAGGTCGGCGGGCGGCGCGGCCCCGCTGGTGGCGCCGCAGACGACGATGCGCCCGCCGGGCTTGAGCGACTTGAGCGAGTGGTCCCAGGTGGCCTGCCCGACGGTCTCCATGACCGCGTCCACCCGCTCCGGCAGCCGCGTACCGGGCTCGAAGACCTGGTCGGCGCCGAGTTGCCGGGCGCGTTCGCGCTTCTCCTCGGAGCGGCTGGTGGCCCAGACCCGGTAGCCGCCCGCGCGGCCGAGCGCGATCAGCGCGGTGGCGACGCCACCGCCCGCCCCCTGCACCAGCACGGTCGAGCCGGGCTCGAGCCCGGCTTTGTCGAACAACATCCGGTACGCGGTCAGCCACGCCGTCGGCAGGCACGCGGCGTGCTCGAAGCTGAGCGCGGCCGGCTTGGGCACCAGGTTGCGACGCGGCACGGCCACGCGTTCGGCGAACGTGCCGTCGTACTGCTCCGACAGGAGCGTGCGCTTGGGATCGAGCGTCTCGTCGGCGCCGGTGCCGATCACGGCGTGCACGATGACCTCGTTGCCGTCCTCGTCCACGCCGGCGGCGTCGCAGCCGAGCACGATCGGCAGCCGGTCCTGCCTGATGCCGACGCCTTTGAGCGTCCACAGGTCGTGGTGGTTGAGCGCGGCCGCCCGCACGGAGACGGTCGTCCATCCGTCCGGCGCCTTCGGCTCCGGGCGCTCGCCGAGCGTCAGCCCGGCGAGTGGGTTGTCGGGGTCGGTCTGTGTGGCGGTTACGGCGAACATGGCCGCACCTTACTTCAGCGTGATCCCGATGCCCGGGATCGCCTTACTTCAACGTGACCCTGATGCCCTCGATCGCCTGCTTGCGGAACGACGACGGCCCCGTGACGGCGACCCGCACGCCACCCCGGCACACCGACTCGGCGGGACGCCCGCGTCCGACGATCACCTCCGGCATCCTGACCTTCGCCGCGCAGTCGGGCGTCGGCACGAGCGCCACCATCCGCCCCGCACCGCCGCCGAACCAGAGCTGCGGCCCCACCGGCGACCCCTGCTCCATCTCCCCCGGCTTGGCCAGCCGCACCGGCCCCTTGGCCGACAGGACCAGGTATCCGTCCTTGGTCACCTTCCCCTTCACGGCCCGTGCGAGGGCCGTGCGCTGCTCGAACGTCAGCCCCAGCCCCCGGTCGTACATCGCCATCCGCCACTGCCCGAACCCGAACAGCAGCACCTGACCGTAGGAGCCGCTCCCCGCCTGACGCGGCCAGAGCGTGACGTTGCCGGCGTAGCTCCTGAGCGGCCGGCCCCCGCGGGTGACCTCGATCTCGCCGTTGTACGGGGCGGTGAGCTGGCGGTAGCTCCCGTCGATCCAGAGCCCCTGGAACGGCCGCGACCCCATGTCGTTCAGGTCCAGCTCGGCCGGATAACGCACCTCGGCCCGCGCCCCGTCCGGGAACACCACCTCGAGCACCTCGTCGTGGCCCTTGGCCGCGGCGGGCACGTTCAGGATGTTAGGGGGACTCTCGATCCTGGTCAGCGACCGGATGGGGGCAGGAGCGGGCGACACCGGCTGGGGCTCGGGGTCTCGGCTGGCGAGCAGGCTGACAACGGGGATGAGCAGCAGCGCCAGGACCACCACCAGTCCGATCCACCGGCGACGGCCGCGCTCGCCTGCCTCGATGACGTCGAACTGGTCAGCCACGACGTTCCTAGCCGAGTAGTGCCGGCTTGCGCCCTTGCCTTCAGTTCAGTTGAGCGGCGACCGCCAGCGCAAGCCCTGAAACCGGGCGAAATCCTTGTCGCAGGTCACGAATTCACAACCGTGCTCTATGGCGAGTGCGGCGAGGTAGGCGTCGGGAATGAGGTTGCCGGTGGCACCGGCCTCGCGGGTGAGCCGGGTGAAGATCTCCCAGTGCCTGTCCTCGGCGGTGACCACCGACGCGTGCGACTGGTTGCGGTAGCTCTCGGCGAACGTCAGGGCCCGTTCGAGGGGATCCGGGTCCTTGTAGACGCGCCGGTTGGTCACCATCCGGATGAAGCCGTTGACGACGAAGTCGCTCACGGCGTAGCTGGAGTCGCCGTTCACCATCTCGGCGATGAGCGCATGGCAGCGATCGTGATCGGCGGACTCGCGCCTGAAGGCGTTGACGAGGACGTTGATATCAGCCAGCAGCATTGAACAACTCCGGGAACCGCTCCTGGTCGTCGAGGTCGTAGACGATGTGCTCCAGCTTCTCGCCGGCGTCGAGCCGCTCCTGGACCCACGGCTGGAAGCCGGACTCGGCCGTAGAGGTGATCAGCTCCACGCGGGGCCGCTCGGCCGCCTCCGTGGATCGGTTGAGTAGTTGCCTCAAGGCATCCTCCATCACTGAGTTGAGACTGCGTCCGTTTCGTGCCGCGTACGCCTTCGCCTCGTTGAGGAGTGTCTCGTCGATGCGCACAGTTGTCCTCCGCATGACTCCAGCGTCCGCCTGTGACATAAAAATGTCAACACCAGATAGTAGTCATGCGGTCACAGTCTTTGCACCTGCTTTAAGTCACCACGCGGCTACATTGACCTTCCCATCGGACGTGAGCCGCACGGCCTGCCCCACCAGCTCCCGCGACTCCGCATCGGCCAGCAGTTCAGCCCGCTCCACCACCGCATGCGCCCGCCCTCCACCAGGCAGATCGACCACGAGAATCCCCCTCTCGGCCGCACCGTCCCGCCCGTGCGCCACCGTGTACCCCGCCACCACAGCCGACCCCTCATGGGCCTCCACGATCGGCACCCCCTCGGCCACGAACACCGGCGCGGCATCCCCCGACAGCCCACCCGGCTCGCTGGACCACACCGCATACGTGTGCTTCGTCAGATGCATCCCCACCCCCGTCACCAGCCCGTGCCCCGACTGCGCGCGCAGCAGCCCCGCCATGGTGGCCGTCGAGTGCAGCACGTAGTCGCTCGCCGGCCCGCCCGCGTACGGCAGCCCGCCCGTGACCGTGAGCCCACGCCGGTCCAGCGGATCGAGGCCGATCGCGTCGCACGCCTGCCGCAACGCGATCGCGAAGCAGCTGTACACGTCCAGCGCGTGCATGTCCCCGAGCCCCAGCCCCGCCCGCAGGAAGGCCGCCTCGGCCGCGTGCCCGATCGCCTGCGAGGAGCCGAGCGCGGGCCGCCCGGCGACCTCCCACGTGTCCTCCGCGTACGCCCATCCCCGCAGATAGACCCGCCCCTCGGCAGGCACCCCGAGCCGGTCGGCCAGCCGCGTGCTGGCCAGGACGACGGCCGCCGCCTGGTCGACCTCCAGCACGGCCACCGTGTCCCTGGTGTAGGGCCAGCCGACGAAGCGGCCGCCCTTCACCAGCTCGTCGGGAGTGCGGACGGTCCTGCGCCAGGCGTACGGGTTCGCGGCGGCCACCTCGGTCATCGGCGCCATCATCCGCCCCCTGTCGCGCATCTCCTCCTCCACCGTGAGCCCCAGGGCCGCCCGCCGCGCCGTCTCCATGATCGGGTAGGTGTGCACCGGCAGGAACAACCCGTGCGCCAGCTCGGCGGGATGCGGCGGGCGTTCCCACCCGTAAGGGGGCTTGGGGTCGGCGGGATGGCTCCACGGCACGTGCTCGCCCGCCAGCCGGTACGCCCTGCGCGTGGCCAGCGCCTCGCCCCCCGTGACCAACGCGGAGTCCAGCTCACCCGAGGCGATCCCGGCCGCGGCGGCACCGATGAGCAGTTGCGGAGCCGTACCGGAGACCTTGGAGTACGCGCGGTGCCGCGGCGTGGCCCCCAGGCGCTCGGCGAGGCGGCCGGTCGGCGAGTCGTACTGCCAGGAGTCGGTGTAGACGATCTGGATCGAGTCGAGCCCCTCGACGGGGAGCCGGGCGTCGGCGGCGGCCGCGCGCGCCACCTCCTCCCACAGATCGAGCGGTTCAGGACCGGGCTGCGCGCGAATGGTGAGTTGCGCGATGCCGATGAGACAAGGGGTGCGTGGATCCATGAAACCAAGCTAACCAGAACATCATTCGGTTGAAAAGAAGTGGCGTCTGATAATAGCCGTTACCGCTGTTACGAGAGACAAATAGGCAACGCGGCCACCTGCGGAAATGCCGATCCGGAATACATGCGATTTCGCTATTTCTATAACGGAATGGAACCGGCCCATGCTTTTTCACGTCGTTTCCTGGCCGCCGGGCCGAGCCATTCATTAACGTTCCCAACGTTTTCCTGGCCCACCGGGGCGCAGTACCCCGCTCTGGGCCGCCGAGAACTGAGAGGAGCTCCATGTATTCCCGAGCAAGGCGCATCGCGATCCCGCTCGCCGGACTGGTGGCCATCGGGCTGGCCGCAGGAATGGTCGGCAACACCGCCGCGAGCGCGACCGCACCCTCCGACGTCGTGTCCAAGAACGCGGCGACCCCCGCCGAGCAGGCGATCCAGTTCTGGACGCCGGACCGGATCAAGCTGGCCACCGACTACGACGACAGCCTCGACCTGTCCACCAAGGGCGTCAAGGGCAAGGCCGACGCCCCCGACGGGCCTCCTGGATCCGTGCCGCCGATCGGCCAGGAAAAGGGTTCGGCCAAGAAGAGCAAGCAGGTCAACCTGCCGAACACGGTCGGCCGTGTGTTCTTCACGCTGCCCAAGGCCGACCCGCGCAACCCGAAGAACTGGCGTTACTGCTCGGCCAGCTCCGTGCAGAGTAAGTACCGCAACCTCGTGGCGACCTCCGCCCACTGCGTCTACGACACCAGCAAGAACACCTTCTACGACAACTGGATCTTCATTCCGTCGTACTGGGACGGCAACAATGTCTGGGACGGCAAGGCGCCGTACGGCATTTACGCCGCCAAGACGTTCAACGCGCACGACGACTTCGTGGTGAAGGAGGACTACGACTTCGACTACGCGTTCGTCAACGTCTACAACGGCATCAAGGTCAAGTGGGAGAAGGTCGGCAACAAGTGGCAGTGGACCGTCAAGAGCGCCGGCCGGCTCGGTGACAACGTCGGCGGTCAGGGCTTCACCTGGAACCGGAGCACGAAGCTGAACGTGTTCTCGTTCGGATACCCGGCGGGCGAGCACCCCGACGGCGACAAGCCGTACACCGGTCGCACGATGAAGTGGTGCTACGGCAAGACCAAGCCGATGCCCGAGGCCAAGAAGTACAACCTGCAGGAGCACATCGGCTTCAAGTGCTCCTTCACCGCCGGCGCGAGCGGCGGCCCGTTCATCTACAACTACAAGAGCTCGTCGCGCACCGGCTACCTGGTGGGCGTCAACAGCGTCGCGTGGGACACCGACGCGAACGACCGCTACGACCACATCTCGTCGCCGTACTTCAACACCGACACCTACAAGGTCTACAAGGCCGCCGCCAACCGGTGGACCGGCAACATGCCGTGACAAGTTGGCACCCTAGGCCCCGGTTCCCCTGGGATCCGGGGCCTTCCCCGGCCGCATTTGAGGGTGGCGTTCGCCACTGCGGCGGTCGCGAATGCCGCACGAAAAGAGGCGAATTCGGCGCACCCGGACCACCCTCCGAAACCCTGCCTGACCTGCGACGATGATATGGATTAATGATCATTTAGGCGCGAGTTGAGTGAGTGGCTGACGGTGTCCTTATCGTGCGCGATGCACCCTTGATCAGGTAACGAATCTCTATCCTGGCTGCAATACAGGCTGTTCATCTGGAAAAATCCACCCTTACGAGGTCAAAGAAAGGCATTTCATGATCCCCCCGGCCAGGCACCTGGTAGCGGCTGCGCTCAGCAGCGCGCTGCTGTTGCTGCCTGCCCTCACGGGGATCGCGACCGCCACCGCGGCTCCCACCAGCAAGGTGTACGCCGTCCCGCTGGCCAAGACCTCGGCCGACGTGAAGAGGGTCGCCGACTACTGGAAGCCCGACCGGCTCAAGCAGGCCGACAGGTACAGCCCGGCCACGCCCGCCACGAAGGCCTCCGCGGCGTCATCGTCCGCCTCGAGCGCCGGCTCGTCCGTCGCCTCGGTCAAGCGCTCGACGGCCGCACAGCCCGTGGCGCCCGCACTGCCCAGCCAGGGCCAGGTCGGCAGGACCATGGGCAAGGTCTTCTTCCGGTTCGGGGACAAGGAGTACTGGTGCTCCGCCAGCTCGGTCGCGGCCAAGAACCGCAGCGTGGTCGCCACGGCAGGACACTGCGTGTACGACTCGCGGCAGGCCAAGCCCGCCGACTACTGGATCTTCGTCCCCAATCCGGACCCCACCGGCGAGACGCCTGACGGGATCTACGTGGGCGCGTCGATCAGCATGCACGAGGACTGGTCGGGCAAGGGCGATTACGACTACGACTACGCGTTCGTGACCGTGCACCGCGGCATCAAGTGGACGCCCAAGAACGGCACGTACGTCATGGAGGACGTCGGCAGGCTCCAGGACAACGTGGGCGGGCAGGGGCTGGAGCTGAACAAGAAGCCGACCACGTACACGGTGGCCGCGTTCGGCTACCCGGCGGGCGAGCAGCCCGACCACTCGCACCCGTTCGACGGCAAGAAGCTGCGGGTGTGCCCGGAGGGCGCGACGCGCTGGACCTCGGCGGTCAGCGCCGACCTGCAGAAGGGCGTGCAGCTCCAGCCGTGCGACTTCAGCCCCGGCGCGAGCGGCGGCCCCTGGCTGGTCGGCTACGACCAGACCCGCATGCTCGGCAGCCTGAACGGCGTCAACAGCCTGACCTGGAACAGGGACGCCCAGGGGTGGTACGACGCGGTGTCGTCGCCGTACTTCGACACCACCACGGGCGAGGTCTACCGACGCGCCGCGACCCTGACCACACTGCAGAATGTGACGTAAGTCATAGCAACCAGTTGATCACTACGGGTGATCAGGTAAACCTTGGTTTCGGTACGGTCACGGCGACCCGTTGGAACGTTGACAGGATCTACCAGAAATTCGCACGAACTTGGTCAACGCTGTAGGTTCCGGGCTGTCCGTTTGCTGAGTTTTGGGGGTGCATGAGGCGCCTCATGTCAGCGCAACCAGGAGTTACCTTGAAGCGAATCCTCCTTCCCGCCGGCGGCGCCGTACTGGCGACGGGCCTGCTCGCCGCCGGTCTGTCCGGCACCGCGCAGGCCGACGGGGACGTCTCCCACGACCCGATGGCCCGCAACACGTCCGACGCCGTCTCCGTCGCCTCGTTCTGGCTCGCCTCGAACGCCGCCGCCCTGCGCTCCGCGACGCAGTACACGTGGGACGCCAAGGAAGTCAGGAAGGTCGTCTCCAAGGGCGGCTACAGCCCCGACGGCCGGCCCGGCACCACGGCCCCAACCGGCGAGTCGAAGTCCACCGGCAAGGCCCAGAACGTGAACCTCCCCAAGACCGTCGGCAAGGTCTTCTTCGTCGACGGCGGCGGCAAGTTCCGCTGGTGCTCGGCCACCTCCATCCAGTCGAACAACCGCAACCTGGTCTCCACCGCCGGCCACTGCGTGTACGACACGGACAGCGACCAGGCCCTCCTGGACAACTGGGTCTTCGTGCCCGGCTACTACCAGGGCAAGACGCCGTGGGGCATCTACGTGGGCAAGCAGGCCTTCACCCACTACGACTTCGACACGTACGAGGACTACGACCGCGACTACGCGTTCGTCACCGTCTACAACGGCATCAACTTCAACGGCGTCAAGCAGGTCGACCGCCGGGACTACCACCGCTTCACCGGCCCGAAGCGCTCGTGGGGCGGCCACTACTACATCCTGCTGTCGAAGGACGCGGGCCGCCTCGGCGACAACGTCGGCGGCCAGGGCTTCGCCTGGAACCAGCCCACGGGCAAGAACGTCCGCTCCTTCGGCTACCCGGCGGCCCCGCACCCCGACGGCAACAAGCCGTACAGCGGCGTCACGCCGAAGCACTGCTACGGCAAGACCACCGCCAAGGCCGTCGGCGCCTCCTGGCTCAAGATCGAGGAGCACATCGGCCTCAAGTGCGCCGTGACCCCGGGTTACGACGGCGGCCCCTGGCTCCTGAACTACAACAACTCCAAGCGCCTGGGCTACGTGAACGGCACCACCAGCACGTTCGCCGACCAGGACGGCAACGACCGCGTGGACTACATCACCTCCCCGTACTTCGACGGCGAGACGGCCGCGGTCTACAACGCGGCCACGAACGCGGGGTCCGGCAAGATCGTCGGCCCGAACGGCGAACTGTACAAGTAAGCCCTACCAGGGGAAAGCGAGGGCCTCGAGTACACACGAGGCCCTCGCCTTGGTCGTTCACCCCGGTCCCATGCCGTCCTGTTCACCCGGAAGGTGCATCCGTTCTCTGCGGCGACGTGATCTAGACACTCGCATCCTCGCAGATCAGGTGCACCTTCTTCATGTCAGCGATCTTTGCGCCTAATTCCAGCTGACTAGCCGAGGTCAACGTGTACGCCGACATCGGATGTCTGGTGCTGGTCCTGGCGGTCGGCCCACTTCGTCTCCCTGTCGTGCTCGTGCTCGTGCTCGTGCACGCCCTTGCGCCACCGGAAGGTGTTGGTGAGGGTCACCTGCTGGGTTTCGTCGGCCACGATGGTGACGCTGTGGAGAGAGATCACGGGCTTCGCCGCGGCGACGTTCTTGGTGGCGCCAGTGGTGGGCTCGGTGATCGTGCACACGCTGCCGGCCGGGATGCCGTTGATCGTCCGACGGTGGGTGTCGGCGGACGTGCCCGCGCGCAGGCTCCGGACGTAGCGCCGGTTCAGTGAGGTCTCCGTGCCGTGGCAGACCACCCCGATCACGATCCTGCCTTGGTGCTCGGCCGCCTTGCCCCGGATGTTCTTGATGAGCTCCAGGCTGCCGACATCGCACGACTCGTCCCCGGCTTCCTCCTCGGCTTCCTCCTCGGCTTCCTCCTCGGCTTCGTCCCCGGCTTCGTCCTCGGACTCGGACTCGTCCTCCAAGTCGCACTCGGGCTCGGTTGAGGGAACGATGGCCATCGCGTGGTAGGAGCCGGACCCTATGGCCTGGACCGTGACGTCGGCGGGCAGGTCTACCTCGACGGGCAGGCTGCTGTTGGCGTTGGTGCCGTCGCCGAGCTGGCCGTAGCGGTTGTATCCCCAGGTCAGCACGCGCCCCCCGGACGTCAGCGCCACGGTGTGGTCATCGCCGGCGGCGATCTGGGTGACGGTGGTGCCGTCGGGCAGGCCCACCTGGATCGGAACGTTGCTCCGGGTGGTGGTGCCGTTGCCCAGCTGGCCGTAGGAGTTGTCGCCCCAGGCGAGCAGCTCCCCGTTGGATTGCAGCGCCAGGCTGAACCAGCCATGGCCTGCCGAGATGGCGGTGACCGTGGTCCCGGTCGGCAGGGCCACCTGAACCGGGACGTTGCTCTGGGTGGTGGAGCCGTTGCCCAGCTGGCCGTAGGTGTTCCATCCCCACGACCACATCTGCCCGGTGGACGTCAGCGCCAGGCTGTGGGCCGAGCCGCCGTCCACTGCGGTGATCGTGACATCGGCGGGAAGGGGCACCTCCACCGGCACGTTGCTGTCGGTGGTGTTGCCGATCCCCAGCTGGCCCGTGTTGTTGTATCCCCAGGCCAGCACGCGCCCGGTCGAGGTCACCGCCAGGCTGTGGCCGGCGCCGGCGCCGATCGTCGTGATCGTGGTACCGGCCGGCAGGTCCACCTGGACCGGGGTGTTTCTGTCGACGGTGGTCCCGTCTCCGACCTGGCCGAAGTCGTTGTATCCCCAGGCGAGCACGGTCCCGGTGGAGGTCAGTGCCAGGGTGTGGTCGTCGCCGGTGGCGATGGCGGTGACGGTGGTGCCTGCCGGAAGGTCCACCCGCACCGGTACGAGGCTGCCGTTCGTGGTGCCGTCCCCGAGTTGACCGTTGGGATTTTCGCCCCAGGCCCACACCTGCCCGTCCGAGGTCAGCGCCACGGTGAACCCGTAGCCTCCGCTGATCTGCCTGATCGTCGTGCCTTCGGGAAGCAGCGCCGTCACCGGCACGTTGCTGTGGTCCGTGGAGTCGTTCCCCAGCTGACCGAACTGGTTGCGCCCCCAGGTCAGCACCTCGGTATCAGAAGCGCGGGCCCCGCCCCAGTCGGCGCTCGCCGTGCCCGCCGCCACACCCACCAGCCCGATGACCAGCGCGACCACCAGGCACAACGAGGTGCCCAGCTGCCGGAATGCCGACCGCGCCCAGAATCGACAAATCACCCTCACCATGACCCCCGTCGTGGTTGAAGAATCGTCGGGTAAAAGCCAGGAGATTAGCGGAATCGCCGTCAAATCGAGAATCCCTGGCGCCGCAGGAGCGTAGCACGATGTTTCCGCCGAATTCAGAATCGCCGTTTACGCGCGTGTCGGGACCTCGGCAACCTCCAAGTTGAAAAGAAATTTGAAGTAGCCCGGGTTTCGATTTATCTGAATACCTGGAATTGAGCACCGATGATGTCCAGGACGGGCGGGCGCCGTTTTCCGGCCGCCATTGCCCCCGGTGCACGCCCGGCGCCGGACACCACTCGCGCCAGGCCGACCCCAGGACCGTCACGAAGTCACCGCGCCGGAAGCCGGCCGGCCCGCATCTCTCGTAGCCGGGCGGAAGCCCCCGCAGGTCATCGCCGAGTCATCACCGGGTCAACACGCCTCCCTACTGTCCAGGTGAACCCCGCAACGATCACCCGATCAAGGGAGGAAACCCGGATGAAACGCATCATCGCAGTGCTGGCGGTCCTCATCGGCGGCCTGGCCGTGTGGCCCTCGGCGCCCGCGAACGCGGTCGACTACTTCCAGTTCAGGAACGCGGCGAACAGCAACTGCTTGACCCTCGTCGGATCCGCCGCCCACGACGGCGCCTGGATCGGGCACTACCCCTGCGACGGCTCCAACGGCCAGAAGTGGCGGCTGGAGGGCATGGGTCAGAAGCTCGTGTGCGTGGACGACGCCTGGTACAACTTCGGGCAATGCACGCTGTACGGCTACGTGAACGCCTACCGCATCCGCAGCAAGGTGACGGACAAGTGCGTCGACCTGTCGGAACGGAGCACGAGCAGCGGCACGCGGGTCCACCAGTGGTCGTGCTACGACGGGGATTCCCAGCTGTGGTACTTCCGCGGCGACAACTCCAGCCAGAAGATCATGAGCATACGAGCCCAGAACAAGCGGGAGAAGCCCATCTCGATGGAGCCGCGCTGGGACGACAACAACAAGGCCCAGATCTGGACCGACAACGGATCGCTCCTCCAGACGTGGGTGCGGTCCGCGTGACCGGATCGCCTCAGGCGGCCTGAGCGTGCCGGGAAGGTGCTGCCTTCCCGGCACGCTTTCGCCTGCGTATGGGGCCGCATAGATGAATCGCGGCGCGGCGCCGCGCTTGTGGGGGCACTGCGGTTGATCTATGCGAGCGCAGTGCCTGTTGGCCACCCTCAGATGTGCTGCCCCGATCGGCAGCATCAGGGGGAAGGCAACGAAGATGCGATTTCGCATGCTGGGTCCACTGCGCGTGCGCGTGGGCGCCGGATGGACGCGGGTGGCCGCCGCACAGCAGCGGGTGGTGCTGGCGGTGCTGCTGGTCCACGCCGGGCGAACGGTGAGCAGGGATCAGCTGACCGACGCCGTATGGGGCGATCGTCCGCCACGGACGGCGGCCAACACGGTGGCGGCGTACGTGCTGCGGCTGCGGCGGCTGCTGGGCGGCGAGGTGCTGCTCACCCGGGGGCGCGGCTACGAACTGGCCGCCGGCGAGGGCGACATCGACGCCGACGTGTTCGAGCGCTCGCTCGTGTCCGGCCGCGGGGAGCTGCGGCGCGGGCGGATCGAGGCGGGCGCGGCCCGGCTGGCCCAGGCCATGAGGTTGTGGCACGGGCCCGGCCCGGCGCTGGCGGACCTGCCGGAGGTACCGGCGCTGGCGGCGCGCGCGACGCATCTGGAGCAGTTGCGCCTCGGTGCGGTGGAGGACCACGCGGGCGCGCTGCTCGACCTGAACCGGCACGACGACGTGGTGGACGAGCTGCGCCGGCTGGCCGAGGAGAGCCCGCTGCGGGAGCGGCGCTGGGCGCTGCTGATGACGGCCCTGGCCCGGTGCGGCCGGCGCGCGGAGGCGTTGGAGACCTACCAGCGGGCGCGGCGGGTGCTCCAGGCCGAGCTGGGCGTGGAGCCGGACGCGCAGCTCCGCCGGTTGCAGCGGAGGGTTCTCGCCGGGGAGATTCCGGAGGCCGCGACACGTCAGCGGTGGCATCAGGCCTCCACTTCATAGAGCGAGGCATCCATGACGGCGAACGAGGCGTCTTCCGTGGTGAGCACTTCCGCCCAAACGGCCCGGCCGCCAAGCGCGTCGTCGCGTACACCCCACCGCACTGCCGTCTGCTCGACGATCTGCAGGCCGCGTCCTGCGCAATCCGTATCGCTGGACTCGTGCACCCGGGGAACGGTCAGCGCACCCTGGTCGATCACATCGATCCGGGCCATGCCGTCGCCGATCTCCCGGACATCCACCGTGATCAGCCCGCCCACCAGCCCCGAGACCGTGTGGACGACGGCATTGGCGACCAACTCGCTGACCACGAGCAGCACGGCGTCGACGCTCCGGTGCCCGGCCTCCGTCAGCACACGGCCGACACAAGAACGAGCCGTCGATGCCGAACGCGGCACCCCCGGAAACACCAGCTCGGCGAGGAACCGCCCGCTCACAACGACACCGCCTTCAGATCGATGGGCTTTCCGGAAACCGAGCCGCACGCAGCCACAGTCCGCCCCATTGCCGGTGCTCTTCCGCTTGGAGAACACTGGCCAACCCCGCTGCCGAGCGACGCCGGTTGCACTTCGGGCAAGAGCTCTTGCTCTTCGTGGTCATACGACGCCATATCGGACCTCTCATGCGCAGAGGGCGGGCCATCGATACGCAGGGCTCGCTGTTCATTCGCCAGCAGCGAAGTCCAGCCAGGGCCTACACTTTGGAAGTTACCTCAGAAAGACTGCCGATGGTAGATTCCAAAGGAAGCTTCCTTTGGTAGTTTCCAAGGAGTTGGAGTGCCAGCAGAGACAAGCCCGACAGTGCGCAGACGCCGACTAGCGGCAGAGCTGCGACGGTTGCGGACTGAACGCGACATGTCCATGCAACTGGTAGCAGAGCGGATGGATATGACTGCCGCGTCGCTCAGCCGCATCGAAACGGGGCGACGAGGCATCAGACCGCGCGATCTTCGAATCCTTCTCGACCTGTACGACGTCACAGAGACGGAACGGGAAACGCTGCTTTCTCTCGCCCGGGAGGCCCAGCAGAAGGGATGGTGGCAGCAGTACGGGAACGTCCTGCCCAGCGAGTACGCCACCTTGATCGGCCTTGAGGCTGAAGCAAGCACCGTCCGGAACTACGAACAGAGCCTCGTTCCTGGCCTGCTGCAAACAGAGGCTTACACACGAGCAATCACAACCGCGTTCCGCCCCAGCGACTCACCAGAAGAGATCGACAGGCTCGTCGCCGTCAGACTCAAGCGCCAAGAACGACTTGACGAGAGCGCGTTCAACCTATCTGCAATCATCAGTGAAGCTGTGATCCATCAACACGTCGGAACCCCAGCCATCAGGGCCGATCAGCTCAGACACCTCGCCAACGCGAACCGGAGACCCAACGTCATGATCCAAGTCCTGCCGTTTCGAGCAGGAGAGCACGCGGCCCTAACCGGATCATTCAGCATCGTGGGCTTCCCCGCCCCGAGCGACATGGACATCGTGTACCTGGAGAACATGACCAGCGCCGTCTACCTGGAGGAACCCTCAGAGGTACGCCGGTACGAGTCTGTGTTCGACTATCTGAAGGCCAGCGCGCTCAGCCCGAACGATTCAGCATCTATGCTGATAGAAGTATCGGGAGGTCTCGCGTGACACTGTTACGGAAGGGGCGCGGGATGGACAAGCCAGACACGATGTGGATGAAGAGTCCCTATAGCGGCGGTAACGGCAACTGTGTCGAGCTCAGACGACATGGCGGGATGATCGAGGTCCGAGACTCTAAAAATCCAGACGGCCCCAAGCTGCGCTTCACCGACGCAGAGATCGTCGCCTTCCGGCTTGGCCTCGCAGACGGCGTGTTCGACTCCGTTATTGGATCATGACTAGCACGGCTCGGTAGCCATCGAGTCGTACCAACACGATGAGTGAGGCCGGTGGCCCCTGCTTCCCACACCCACCTACAGGACGTCTGCAGCTCCCAGCGCGACCACGACCAGCACGAGTACGACGACCCCCACGACAAGCTGGGTTCTCGTGATCGCGTGACGGAGAGCACGCTTGTGTCGCATCGCACGCTGCATCGCCCGCTCAGCCCGTAATCTGGCGATCCCATGACGGTCCATGCTTTGATCGTGCCCTACTGATCGCTTCTTGTCCTGCTACGCGGGTCTTGGCATGACCAAGGTGGCACTGTGGAGCCGACCTCGACGAATGGGGCCGCATCGTGGCTCCGGCGGATGAGCGGTTTCTGGCGGCCGCCAGCCAACCATCGGTCGCAAGGAGAGTCCGTTGCCGGACCCCAAGCGACGCCGGGCGCCCATGTCATACAAAGCGCTCGCTCCGTTCCGGGTTGATTACGGCTGTTGTCGGCACCGGTGCTGACTCTGTGCTGACATCTTCCAACGGCTCCTCGCGCAAGAGCCCTTGACGACCCGGCGACCTCACGAGACGGTCGTCTGGTAGCTCGGACGACCACCAGGAGGCGCAATCTCATGCAATCGACTGGCGACGTGATCGTTAGCTTCTACTGCAAGGACCCGTCCTCTACCGGAACCGAAGACTGTCCGACGTTCTACCGAACCAACCGCTCCTCCTGGATCGTGCAGGGCGACAGGCGAGGCGAACACATCGCGGCGCAGCTAAAGGGCCTGAAGCCCACCGAGACGTTCCTGGAGATCCCAGAACGCTTGGTCGAGCGAATGGTCATCATGTACGCAAAGGAGCAGTATGGAGTCGATCTCACCGGAGCGGCGCGGCGAGCTGGTCCGCAACACGCGCCACTACCTGAAGCTTGAACTGCGGGACAACTACCAGATCGACCATGACCTGCTGATCGCATGGCGGCGTGGCCCCTCTGAAGTGCTGACAGGTCCCGCGCTTGCCTGGCGGGACCGGGTAGCCCACGATCTTTCGGAAGGGCGTAGTTGGCAACGGCTGCGCGTGGTTTCTGAGCCGCTCTCGGAGTACCACAGGTTCGCATACGAGTTCGCCGGGCCTGGGGTCGACGCCGGAGAGCAGATGCGCTACCTCCCGCGCCGGCTCGTCTCAGCTATCCCGCTGCCCGGTAACGACTGCTTCGTACTGGACGACCAGACGGTCATGTTCAACGTGCTCGATGGCGACAACAACCGGGTGGACATCCAACTCACCACTGACCCTGACGTGGTGGAGTTCTGCCGTGACGCGTTTGAGGCAGCCTGGGTGCTGGCAATCCCGTACGACGAGTACCGCGTGTAGACCCGCGTCATGACCGAACAAGCAGACGCCGCGAAGAAAGCACTCGGTGTCAGGCTCCGCAACATGCGCCAAGACGCCGGGATAAACGCGAAGCAGTTGGCAGGGATGCTGCACTGTCATCCCGCGAAGATCACCCGAATCGAGCTGGGCCAGTCCAACGCGTCCGAGGACGACATTCGAGCCTGGGCCATCGCCTGCGGGGTCGCGCGGCTCATTCCCGAGTTGATCGCGACGCGCCGCGAGATCGCGCTCATGTGGGAAGAACACCGCCAGGCCATGCGGGCCGGGCAGCGATACGTACAGGCCAGGGGCAATGCTCTGTATGAACGGACCAAGCTACTCAAGGTCTACGAGTCAGGAGTCGTGCCGGGCATCCTCCAAACGCGGGGCTACGTGTACGGAGTCATGGAGGCCAACGCACGCTTGTACAACCTCCCCACCGACGACCTGGCGGAGGCAACCGAGGCCAGGCTGTCACGCCAGCATCTGGTCATCAACGGCCCCAACACCTACGCGTTCGTGCTGGAGGCTGGAGCGCTTAACGCGTCTATGGGTGACGTTGAGGCGATGCACGAGCAGTTCGACTTCCTCATCCGAGTCACCAGATTGCCCAACGTGGCACTCGGCGTCATCCCTCCCGCCAAGCGAAGAATCCTGTACCCCGGAGAGTGCTTCTACATCTTCGATGACAACCTCGTCCGCGATGACCTCTGGACCGGACGCATCCGCACCACTCGACCAGATGAGATCGCTGTCTACCTCAAAGCGTTCGAGATGCTGCACTCCATGGCTATCTACGGAGACCCGGCTCGCGCGCTGATTGAAGAGGCACGAAGCCGCCTACCGCAATTTGGCGCAATTTCGTAGATCCTGAGAGTCACCCCACGGCACAGTCGAGGCATGCCCGCAGGACAGACGGCCCCCGCGCAGCGGCACCACAGTGCCGCATGGTCAGACATCCCCCCGCCGCCCGAAGAGCTTGAGACGCTCGGCCCGCCCTCCATGGCACCGCCGCCGCTGACGTGGTCGCACCTCGCGGAGATGCTGGTGTACGGCATTCGCGAACGCACCGGCGACGGCTTGGGGTTTGCGGGCTTCCTCGCATTGGCCGAAGAGAACGGATTGCTGGAGCTGCGGCCCAACACCTGGCCGGACCCCAGCAGGGGAGGCACCCTCATGGTTCACACCCAAACGTCGGAAGTCCGCCAGAGCGGCCTGTGGGTCAACACCCTTGACCCCGGAAACGCGGTCGCCGCCCGGCAGCTCGCCCGCAGCAAGAACGTGCACGTGTGCGAACTGGCCAACCCCGAGCAGGTCGCCGAGGTATCTGCCCTCACGTGGGCGAAGTTCCTCAGCCTGGTGCGCGAGAACACGTACCAACCGGACATGTACGGCAACCTCGTAATGTTCACCATCGACGAGCCGTACACCACGCCCAAGCCGATCATCACGACCCTGGTCAACTGGCAGGTGTTCACCTACGCGGTAACCAGAGGCCATTTTGACAAGCTGCCGCCTGTCGAGATCGGGCTTGATCGCGGCAAGTGGCTGACCGCCGAAACCATCGTGTGACGGCCCTGGGGACTCTCATGACTGCGAAAAAGGGTGCGCAGCAGCGCACTGACAACCTGCCCGAGGTCGAATGGGCGCGCTCACCCGGGTCCCTTTTCCGGGAGATCGGCTGGGTCGGGCTGCGCCAAATCTTCTCCCTCGTTGACCGCAAGCACGAGTTCGGCTTGCACATCCACCTTGTGGGCCGGGACGGCATCACCCTGCCGAGCGAGGTATTCGGCGTCTCCTGCGAACAACCGCGCGAGCAGGCACAGGAAAAGGCACGCGCCCGCGCACAGGAAGTATGGCGCGCATACCTGCTCGACCTCGCCACGCCCAGAGGCACGCAGGAGAGACAGGCGTCCTAGACACCGCACAGACCGTATGCGGCCGGCCGTGCGCCTTCCCTGCAGGGCCACCCCGGCTGGTCGTTCCCATCCCTGGTGATGCCGTCCCGGATGACGGCCTTGCGGCCGGCACCAGGGAACCGGCCCCCGCCAAACTGGGCAACTGGCGGGGGCCGCCGTCATGACCAGGCGGACCGGCGCCCGAGCGGGTCAGGGAGTGCCATGGCGCCGCGCTGAAGATCGTGGTGCGGATCAACGACCCGTACGAGCTGGAAACCGCCCGCACGGGTTGAGTCTGGCCCTCGAAGCCCTTGGTCATCCTGCTTAGGGACGGCGGCTCCGGCGGTAGCGAATCCGCCTGATCGGGTGAACCTCTGCCCGCGGCCTGCGAGCCCGGACGTTCATTTCCGGATCAGGAGTCGAACCAGGTGGTGGAGGCGGGCATCAGAAGCAGGACAATGGCCACCGCCGCCAGCGCGAGTCCGACGAATCCTCCAACGCTCGGTCCGGAGAACAGTCCCACCCCCTGACTGATCACCCAAACGCCCTGGATCACCACTCCAGTCCATCGCACCCACTTCCTACGCGCCCTCATCCTGACTACGACCACAGCGATGACCACGGTGACGCCGATTCCCAAGAGAAAGGTCAACAGGAGGATTCCGGCCGCCTGTTGGACAAGTGGCAACAGCAGCATGGTGGCCAAGAGTGCCAGGACGAGCTGAACGCACATGATCGTCCGGGCGGCCAACACCGGGCCAGGCATGACTAGATTCCGGGAAGGGCGCACGGAAGCCTCCGTCACTTGCGTTATCGGCACCTGAGTAGATCTTGCTCCTGGGCAAGACGTCCCCTGTAGCCGGCTGTGGAGGCGGTGGACGGGGCGCTTGGTTATGGTTGCACCCGGTGGCGAGAAGAGCAACTTGCCGGAAACCATTATGGATGTCGACATTTTGGTTCAGACGAATGCCTTGGTCACCCGCTTGCGGCGTAGCCCTCGATCTCTTGAAATAAATCTGACCAATGGCAGAGGTCAACGGGCGCGGCCATGGAGGCGTTCCAGTCCGGGTGGCATGCCCTTGATCTTGGTGATGCCGTGGATGCGGAACCAAGGAGGCCCTGGACCAGGGGCCCGTTGCCGAGGTTGGATTCGTGGGTCGTCTTCGTGCCAGACGGTGTCCCGTGGTCGGTGTTCGAGGTTTCGATCCCCATGGGTTCTGGTGTGATAACCGATCGCGACCGCGGTCAGGCCCATGCGACTGATGGCATGCCTCGGCCACGCGGGCGAGCTAGCCTCCGACCAGCTCGCGGCCCGCGACGACGGCCGCGGCATGAGCGAGGACGACATGTCCTATCTGTTTGTCAGCGGGCCATCGGGCGAGAGGACAAGGCCGCGGTTGGTTCCGCGACGCTCGCAGGGTCCGTGCCGGAAACGTGACGGTCATCCTCTACGAACAGCACCGGGCGTCGGTTCGATCAGAGCCTGCTCTTCACTCTCGAATCGCGATCCAAATATCGTCCATGAAGATCTTTCTTGGATCTGCTGACAGAGAGTGTTTACCTTGTCACGATGGGCGCATGCGTCGAGGTGATCTAACGAACGCCGAGTGGGAGCGACTCGCACCGCTGCTCCCCCCGGCCAGCAAGCGTGGACGTCGGTGGGAGGATCACCGGGCGGTGATCAACGCAGTGCTCTACCAAGCTCGCACCGGGGCGCGCTGGCGTAACCTCCCCGAGCGGTTCGGCTGCTGGGTGGACATTTACCGATGCCATCGCCGCTGGGCGGCCGATGGCACCTGGCAACGGTTGCTGGCTGCCCTCCAAGCCGATCAGGACAACGTCGGCCAGGTGGACCGAGGAATCAAGTCGACGAAATCCACCAGCAGGCGGGCGCCGCGCAGCGTTCCATCGCTGGCCGGAAGCAAGGGTTCAACAGCGAGCGATCCGGCGCTCGCGCGCCTCCGCGCCCATCTGGCCGAGGTGGTCGGGCAGACGGATGTCTAGAACCTGCTTCGAGATGGGCCAAGGCTCCATGTCGCATGGCGATGAGCCCGTCAAGCCGATCATCCGACCGCCCGCGCCGGGCATCATGGACACCATGAACCTTCCGGACTCCAGCTGGGTCACCATCGCGGCCTATGAGAACGTGGCCGGCCGGCTCCATCCCATGGCCGCCGTAAGCGCTTGACTGCGCGATCGTGGCATCGACTGGATGCCCTTCTCCCAGAACGAGCTCCGCTGCGGCCTGGCTTGCGGGATTGGCGCAGACGGTCACTGGCACGGCTGGTTCGACATCCATATTCGAGCTGACTCGCTGCGACGTCTCGGCCTGCATCCCGACCAGCCGACCGCGCGGATCAATGGACCCTCTCCGCCTGAGTGGTGGCATGCCGCCGCAGAACGCAACGCTCGCAGGAGCGACTGATAACCGCACCGCTTGAGATCGGCCGTCGACCTCCCTCGCCAAGATCCGGCTCGGGTCTGGGGCGACGAGCCTGAAGGAACCTTCCGACAGGCTTGGTCTGCGGCGTCCAGCAGGTGGGGAACGGCCCGGGCCTGTCGTGTAAAGCAGGCGACAGCAGCTGTCGCCGATGTTTTGTCCGTGGCCATGTAAAAGTCCCCACAGGTGGCCAGTTCGAGGTCACCACTGGTGGCCGGTTTAGGTCCCCACTTCTGCTTCGCGTTGTCCGCGTGTCGTGAGGAGGGGTGTGCCCTGAGCGGTGA
>NZ_JBICRM010000079.1:0-11533 GCF_043197025.1 Nonomuraea marmarensis | reverse complement strand
GGCGTGAGAACCGCCGTTCTACGGGGCCTTGTTGCGCGTCAGGGCACCGCCACGCCGTACGCGATCAAGCTGTGACCCGCGGATCTCCAACTCGCCGTCTCACCATCCGAGAACTCCGCCCGCCCTGCCCCAGCACTCTCCACCCGCTGTAGGAGGGCGGAGGCCGAACGGCTGGTTTATGTGGCCTGAGCTGCTCGGATGCCTTGCACCGGGTGCGGCAGCTACAAGATCATCCCGTGTAGGCTCCCGCACTTATGAGCCGTACACGACCCTCGGGGACCTAACTTGACCACCCATGCCTGCCGCCCGCACCTGTAAATCGAAGGCTGCGTAGCTGGGACACTATTCCGCAGCCTCATCCCGCCTCTCGGGGTGGATGCTCTCGAACGCTTTAGCCATCATCTTCGCGACCGTCTACACGTCACTGTCGAGAGGTAGGAATGTCTCGTAGGTGGTCGCGGTGCGACCACCTACGTGCGAGACGGAGATCGATAGACCCTTCAATGGATGTGGAATCGCATCGAACACCACGTCCTCGACGCGAGCGCGCATGGCGCCGAGACTGCCCTGCGGCCGAAACCCGATGGTTCGCAGTGTTCCCTGCCAGTCATTTGTCACTACTTGGCTCCTAAATGCCTAACCACGAAATGCCTCGCCAGGCGTCACAAGCGGTTAGCGTACACGATTCGCACTCCCCATTGCCGATCCGTTCAACGGCTGCGAGCCAAAGGGGTGGCTCCACCTCCCCTACCAGGGACGGATGGACTGGCCACGTCTGGAGCGCCGTACAGGGCAGCTCACTCGTCTTCATGTGGCGAATATCGTCCTTGGCCACTGTGGTCATCCCGGGATGCCACGGGCGTGCAGATCCTCGGGTCATTTTCATCATGACGACCTTCCCATGACTCGGGCTGGGGGCGTCGCAGGTCGCACCGGTACAGGTTGTTCGAATGCTGGGTCTCGGCCGGTTCACCCAAGGCTTGATTTAAGATCGTGATGTCGCAGCATCACTATTGCCCCGGAGCCTCGCACTCTCTAGTGGCGGTGCCGGAATGGGTAAGGCGAATCATCATCGGCCGGTAACTGGAGACCATTCGTCGGCGAAGGTCTCCAGCTGCTGGATGACCTTGTCGATCGCCTCCCTCTCCTCTTCCGGCGGGTATCCGTGCTTGGCCAATAGCCGCTTGATGATGGAGCGGAGCTTGGCCTGGACGTCGTCTCGGGCTGCCCAATCGGTCGAGAGATTCTTCCTGACGGCCACGACGAGGTCGCGAGCAATCGCTGCGAGCTTCTGTTCCCCGATGGAGGCATCACCGTCGCCCATGAGCGCTTTCACGGTGTCCTTGGCCGCTACGGCGTCGAAGAAGGCGAGTTCATCGTTGTTCAGCACTGGACTGAACTGCTCACCTCGTCTGGCGTCGGCGGAGACCTCCTTGGCCATCTCGATCAGCCTTGCGATGATCTCGGCGGCGCTCAGGTTCTGGTTGGTGTACTTGCGCATCAGGTCGATGAGGCGGTCAGAGAAGGACTGCTGCCGGACGATGTTGTGCTTGGTGACCTTGCGCATCTCCTGCTGGACCAGCCGCCGCAAGGCTTCGATGGCCAGCACGGGCTGCTTGGCCGCCTGCATCCGCTTGAGGTACTCCTCATCCAGGTCCGACAGGTCTGGACGGGTCAGACCGGCCTCGGCGAACAGGTCGGTGACCGCGTCGGCCTCGATTGCGCCGGCCGTGAGCTGCTTTAGGAACAGCTCTACGTCAGCGGGGATCGGGCGGCCCTCGGCGACCCGTTCGGCGGCGTCGAACTTGGCCATCACGGTCCGGACTTCCTTGAAGAAGACGATGTCGTCCTTTACGTCGTTGAGCAGGCCCGTATTGCCGCACAGACCATAGAACCTGGAGAGCCGGGCGCTCTCAGCGGCGAACCGCTCCTTCAACGTGCGCTCTGGCTTCTCGGCCTTGGGGTCGACCTGGTTACCGACGTGCTTGGGGTCGCGCAGGAAGGCCGCCGCACCTCGCACAGTGTCACGCCATGCCTTCGGCGACTTCGCCGCGAGACCTTCGCGCCAGGGGTAGCCGTGCAGGTGCGCGTTACCGAGCACATCTAGGATGTCACGGACTTTGGCGATCGCGCCGTGCTGCTCGTCCAGCAGGTCTTGCCCCATTGGCTTACTCTTGGTGTCGCTCTGGTCGTCGGCGCTGTATTCGGCGAGTGCCTCCAGCAGGTTGTCGTGGAGCGGGGCGTACCCCACCATCAGACCGTCCTGCTTGTTGAGGTACGTGCGGTTCACCCGGGCAAGGGTCTGCATGAGCTGCGCGCCGCGCATCGAACGGTCGAGGTAGAGGGTGTGCAGCGGAGGGGCGTCGAACCCGGTCAGCAGCATGTCCTTAACGATGATGATCTCGAGGTTGTCGCTGGCGTTCCTCATCCGCGTCTGGACAATCTTCTGCTCCGATGGACGGAGCCGATGCTCACTCAGCTCCGGCGGGTCGGAGGGGCCGCTGCTGTAGATGACCTTTATCTTGCCTTCGGTCACGCTATCTGAGTGCCAGTCCGGCCTTATAGCGATTATTTGCCCGTACAGTGCGGCGCAGATCTCGCGGGTGCCGCACACGATCATCGCTTTACCCTTCGCGTCGATGAACTGCTTCATCGACTCGGACCGGGACTCCCAGTGGCTGACGATGTCGGCGGCCAACTTCTCAAGACGCGCCGGAGCCCCGTACACGCGGGTCATCACTGCCGTCGCCTGCTCGACCTGCTTGCGCTCGTGGTCGTCAAGCCCCTCGGTCGCCTGGTCGACCTTCTCGTCCAGTTCCTCAGCGGTGAGGCTGTCGGGCAGGTGTACGGGGATCAGGCGGCTTTCATAGAAAACCGGGACGGTTGCGCCGTCTTCGACCGCACGGGTCAGGTCGTACGTGTCGATGAGCTCGCCGAACACCGCTGTGGTGTCCTTCTCCGCGGTACGGATCGGTGTCCCCGTAAAGGCGATCATCGTCGCGTACGGAAGCGCGTCCCGGAGGTGTCGCGCGTAGCCGTTGAGGTCGTCGTAGTGGCTGCGGTGCGCCTCATCGACGATCACGATGATGTTGCGCCGGTCCGACAGCAGTGGGTGCGCGATGCCGGAGTCCTTCTCGGCCTTGGTCCGGCCGAACTTCTGCAGGGTCGTGAAGTAGATCCCTCCGGTGCGCCGGTTGGTGAGCTCCGTCCGCAGATGGTTCCGGCTGGTCACTGGCACCGGCTTCTCCGGCAGCAGCTCGCTGGCGTTGAAGCCCTGGAACAGCTGGTCGTCCAGGTCGGTACGGTCGGTGATCACGACGATCGTCGGGTTGCCGAGCGACTTGTGCCGCAGCACCTGCCCGGAGTACAGCTCCATTTCCAGCGACTTGCCAGACCCCTGGGTATGCCACACCACGCCGGCTTTGCCGTTGCTGCGGACCGCCTCGATCGTCTTGCTGACTGCTCGCTTCACCGCGAAGTACTGGTGCGGTTTGGCGACCAGCTTCATCAGGCCGTTGTCCGAGCGGGAGAAGCCCACATAGCCGTCGAGCAGCTCAACGAACCGTGCGGCGTCAAAGAGGCCGAAGAGAGCGAGGACCAGCTCGGAGTTCTCCCAGCTGGAGTTCATGTCCGCGATCGGCCGGCCACTGTCGTTGACCTTCCATGGCGCGTAGTGGTTCCACGGTGTGAAGGCTGTTCCGTAACGTGCCCCGATCCCGTCGGATGCCAGGCAGATCACGTTGCTGCGGAACGCCCGCCAAGCGTCCTTGGTGTACGTGTCCAGCTGGTTCTTGGCGATTTCTGGGGTGGCGTGCGGGTCCCCGGGCTTCTTCAGCTCGACCACGCCAACCGGCAGGCCGTTGAGGTAAAGCATCACGTCGAACCGGGACTTGATGTCCTTGTTCGCTGGGTTGACTACGGTGACCTGCCGCACCGCGAGAAAATCGTTGTTGTACGGATCCGCCCGATTGATGAGGTGCACCGTCGGGTTCTGCTCGGCGCCGTACTCGTCCGTATAGGAAATGTCCCGGATCCCCTTGGTCAGGAAGTCGTGCAACCGGAAGTTCTCGTTCCGCAGATCCTGCGACTCGGCCGTCAGCACCAGCTGCACGACCTCATCCACGGCTTTCGCCGGCAGTTCCGGATTGATTCGCACCACCGCTTTCCGCAGCCGCCCAGGAATAATCGCCTCATCCCACGACTCCCGCTCACCCGACCCAGGAGCGATCTGCGGTCCGTTCTTCGGCTCCCACCCGAGCTCTCCGAGAATCTCGAGAACGTCGTGCTCCAGATTTGCTTCGCTGTACCCGCTCATAAGGCACCCTCCACAACCTTCTCCACATCCCGCACCTTGATCTCCCCAGACATGAGCTTTGGCAACAATGTGTCCCGCAGCTCGGCGAGAACGGTTGCCTCCCTATCGAGTGACTTCATGTGTGCGAAGAACGAAGCTGCTTCGTTGCCGAAGCTCGCTATTGTTCCGTCCACCGGTCGCGACAGCGGGAAATCCTCGAGTGAGCTGGCAGCCACGCGTTGCCTGCCTGATGATCCGACCATGTTGCGAATTGCCTGGTCACGAAACCGCGGGCTTCTCGCCAGGAAATAGGGCAGGTGGCTGGGGTATCCTGCACGAGCCCGCATAACGATGAACTCGGTTGATCCGATAGCAACCTCGCCCTCTTCAAGGAAGTCGATGTAAGCCGTCTTTCCATTCTCCAAGCATGGAGTAATGCGCGCCATCACGGTGTCTCCGTTGACGAACTTCGTTCCCGATTTCGGCAAACGGCGCGTCCAAGAACTGACTCGTGCATAGTCAGTCGGCAAGGAAGCCATTTCAAGGTATGGTGCGTCTTCCTTAGGCGTCCTGACCCTCGGGTTGAAGTGAACGAGATCGCAGGCGCGTATACCGTCTGCGAGGGTCGCAGGCTCAACGTCGATCTGTAGGGCGTCGAACCCGGCACGCAAGATCTCCTCCTCGGTCCGGGCGATGCGGTCATTGATGACGATCTTGTCGTCGAGCGCCCCCAGAACCGCCGCAATCTTTATTTGATCGCGAATTGACGGATGGGGTACTCTCAAATGCTTGATTGAGGTTAGCGGGGTAGCGATTCCAGGAACACCAACCGTGGAAGAGTTAGCCAGGATTGAACGTTGACCCTCTGGAGATCGGAACCAGTAGTAGTAGTATTCCGGAATCGCCTTACTTGGATCAAGGCGCGTCTTTACCTGGCTTGAGCACACTACGTATCGTTCAAACCTAGGATTTCTTGGAATCATAGATACCTGACCGATCGTACCGCGATGAGTAAAAATCAAATCACCGGGTCCGACATTGGCCGCTTTCACCTCATCCGCCTTTTCTGGGGAAATGAATACAAAGTCGGCATCATGGAATATTCCGCGCGAGAGATTAACTCCTCGAGTGAGCGGAACTCCACTTGCAATGTAATCTTGCTGAGTTAGCTTTGAGCCGAACGGGCCCATCGAGAATGCCGATCGGTCGGAAGCTGCGAGAGTCCCGTACTCAACAATTGGCCACTTAGTCATGGATACGCTCCAGTTGAACGCGGATGACCTGCTCCAGGCGAGTCGACTCCTCGAAGTACGCAAGGAGTTCCTTGGTAAGCCGGTCGATCTTGTCGGTGATGGGCTCGTCGTGGGTGTCGTCTGTCTCGATGGCGCCGACGTAGCGACCCGGGGTGAGGATGTCGTGGTGAGCGGCGAGTTCGTCTCGGGTAGCGGAGTAGCAGAAGCCAGGTTCATCGGCGTAAATGAGACCGGCGTCGCGGGCGCTCTTGGTTCCGCGCCAGGCATGGTAAGCACCAGCGACCTTGTTAAGGTCGTCTTCGGTGAGGACACGCTCGGTGCGGTCCATCATGGTGCCCATAGTGCGGGCGTCGATGAACAGGACTTGGCCCTGCCGGTCAGTGTGGCCGCCGCGTGAGGACTTGTCCTTGGCGAAGAACCAGAGGCAGGCGGGGATCTGCGTGGTGCGGAACAGCTGTGGGGGGAGGGCGACCATGCAGGTGACCAGATCCACGTTGATCAGCTCAGTGCGGATTTCGCCTTCGCCGGATTGCTTGGAGGACATGGAGCCGTTGGCCATGACGACGCCTGCAGTGCCGTGGGTGCCGAGCTTAGAGACGATGTGCTGTATCCAGGCGAAGTTCGCGTTACCGGCTGGCGGGATGCCGAAGCGCCAGCGGGGGTCGTCGGTGTTGCGGTGCCAGTCCGACATGTTGAACGGGGGGTTGGCGAGGATGAAGTCGGCCTTCAGGTCGGGATGCTTGTCCTCATAGAACGTGTCGGCCCAGCTGCTGCCGAGGTCGGCAGACAGGGCGTGGATGGCGGTGTTCATCTTGCCGAGTCGCCAGGTGCGCTGGTTGGACTCCTGGCCGTAGACGGCGATGTCGTCGCGGCGGCCGCGGTGGTTGAGGATGAACTTTTCCGCCTGGACGAACATGCCTCCGGAGCCGCAGCACGGGTCGTACACCCTGCCCTTATAGGGCTCGAGAATCTCGACCATGAGGCGGACGATGCTGGAGGGCGTGTAGAACTCGCCACCTCGCTTGCCCTCGGCCCGGGCGAACTTTTCCAGGAAGTACTCGTACACCTCGCCGAGCACGTCAGCGGCGGTCCGGCCTTCGTGCCCGGTGAACCGGGCGTCGCTGATCAGGTCGACGAGTTCGCCGAGCCTCCGCTGGTCCACCTCCTTGCGGTTGAAGATCTTCGGGAGGACGCCGGTGAGTGCTGCGTTCTCCTTCATGACTGCGCCCATCGCGTTGTCGATGCGCTCACCGATGGTGATCTCGCCCGGATTGGGCTTCGCGTTGGCCTTGAGCTCGAGCCACTGCGCATCGGCCGGCACCCAGAAGATGCCCTCCCGTTCGTACTCGTCCTTGTCGTCCAGGAAGGATTCGATCCGGGATTCCGGGACGCCGTCGGCAATGAGGTCGGCGCGCAGAATACGGCGGCGTTCCTCCCAAGCGTCGGAGGTGTACTTGAGAAAGACGAGACTGAGGACGAAGTCCTTGTATTCAGCGGCGTCCATGGAGCCGCGCAGCTTGTCGGCGGCCTTCCAGAGGATCTCCTTCAGATCCGCCATCGTCGTGGTACCGGGCAGAGCTTCTTGACCGGCGGCGGGCTTCTTGCGGGGCGGCATCGTACTCCTCAGTCTCGGGTGCTGTGGTCGGCGAGGGTCAGGGTTCCGTTGGCGAGTCCGGTCGCGGCGATCTGACCGAGCTCGGTGAGGGCGTCGAGCTCGGTACGGGCCATCCGGCGGCGCTCATCGAGCTCGACGAGCAGCCGGTCGAGCCTGTGCAGGTCAGCCGGGGACAACAGCGGTAGCCACAGTTCTTCTAGCCGCTGTACGGGTCGAATTGCCCCGGCGGTCCGGCTGGAGCGAAACAGCAGTGCGGCGAGGACTCGCGAGGTGAAATGCTCCCGGCCGAGTTCGCTAATCCGTATCACACGGGCAGGGAACTCGATCACGGAGTAGCCGTCATGGTCGACGATCACGCCCGGTTCGGGAACGGTGGTGATTACTACGTCGCCGGGGAGACTGCGCCGCGCATTGGGGTAACGCCGCTCGAACTCCAGCCGGTCTACGACCCGAGATTTGAGAGGCGATCGACCACATGCCTCCTGCGGGCCGATCAGCGAATAGGAGTCTGCGCGGCCCGGCTGCCGACGGATCAGCGCGACATCGACCCGGGTCCCTCTCTGCATCGACAGAAGATTGGCCTTGTCCCGTGCGCCCTTGGTCAGTTGGCCAAGGGTTTCGGTGCGGGGTCGGGATCGGGCGCCGCTGGTCTCAATGTGCAGGTCCATGACCCGGCCGGGCCGTGCTTCCTGGAGCACTCTCTCAAGGTCAAGAGAGCGGGCGACCTGTTCGTATGGGTCGACCGGGTCTTCGCTCAGGTTCAGATAGCGGGGGGTGAGGGTCCGGGAGGACCTGACAACTGCTGCGATCGGCAGCTGCACCGCGTAGGACAGGCGGTGCGCGTCGGGATCGTAGCCAGGCTCGCGCCAGGTGAGAATGTCGGTGCTGAGCGCATCGACTAGGCCCTCGGTGAGCGGCTGATCGGAGATGTCGGCGACGAGCATATTGCCCTTCAGATCGTACCCGTAGTAGGAAGTCAGCACCCAAAGTGCGACCTCATAGCCGGGCCGGAATGGGACGAGCCCGCCGGGCAGCCGGATGATCGCTTTGGTCGCGTCCTTGATGAGATCGCTACGGAGCCGGCCAGCTCGGCTGGTCGGGTCCAATGCGGCAGTGGTGTCGGCTGGCGCGACGATGATGGCAGTCGCCCCCTGCCGCAGGTCCGCCGATAGGTCACTCATGAGCTCGAAGGTGTCGTTGACGCTGCGCTCCTCACCCGAACGGTAGGGAAGCTGGGCGATGATGACGTCGGCTTGTTGCAGACTCGATCCCGGCGTCGTCTGTACTGAGAAGCCTCCCTCGTGCAGGTCATGGACGAAGAGACGACGCCGGGTGAGCCGTGCCAGGTAGGGGTCGGTGCAGCAGGCGGTGAGGTGCATTGGCTGGTCGTCGCGGAGCCGGGAGACCTCGAGTAACAAGTCTCCAGTGCCCGCGTACGGGTCTGCGATCTTCGCGGTGCCGTACCGGTCGGCGCGGGCCGCAGCGGCGGCGAGCTTGGTGATGAGGCGGATCAGGAGCAGATCGAGATGGTCGGCGGCCAGGTCGGCCGCGCCGAGGCGCTCCCTGATGTGCATGACTTTTTCGTATGCACCGGCCGTGCCGTAGGCGGCTTCGGCCAGTTCGTCGACCACCTTCGGCAACCAAGATGCACGGATCGCCTCGATCTCCGACCGCAGCAGCTCATCGGCGGGGTCGTGTTCGGCAGCCCGATCCTGGAGCCTGCCCAGAGCGCCCAGCTCACCGTCGTCGAGCTCGTCATCGATGCAGTGTCGCAACGCGATCAACGAGGTCAGGGCTGCCATAAGCGCTCGTGGCGGTAGCTGACTGGAGAGCCTGCCGAGAGTATGCAGGCGCAGATCTCCGTCGATGTCCCGGCGCTTGGCTCGGCCGGTTGTCACCAGCCAGTTGGCGATCTCGGCAGCGTCGAAGAGGGGGTGCATGTGGTCACCGGAGGCAGGTTTGGGGAATTCGGAGTACCTGCGACGCCAGGTGCTGACGACGGGTCGCTGGACCTTGGCCAACTCTGCAATCTCGGGCATCGAAATCAGCGTTGCGCCCTTCCGCGGGTTTCGCATCGTCAGCATCTCCTCTCTCATGCCTGCGCCAGCCTAAGCGAGCAGATCGGAATGGACCATCGGTTCGCTTGATAACCCTCTCTATCAGGCGGTTCGTCCAAAAAGGGCATTTTTGCATCGGCCGGACCTTATGGGTCTGGAGCTGCGGTTGCCCTGCGGCTCGTGGCGGGTCAAGTCGACGCCATCGGTGAGAGCGCTTCTACGCGACCTAGCCATCGACATCAACGGCCTGCAGCACCCACTCGACCACCTTCTATCTCGTGCGGACTGTACTTCAAGATCACCATTTTCCTCTGTCTATTGACGATAACCCCCATTATCAGGATTACAGATGCCATTTTGCTCCCTCCAGTCGTTATCGGGTCGCATCGTTGTTCACAGCACCCCCTTGGTGCCGCGGCTCAACGTCCGGCACCTTCCGCGAGAAGGAGCACCTCCATGACCCACGCCACCACCAAGCGCACCCTGTACCGCCTCAAGGGCGTAGCCCCCACCGTCGAGGCGATGTGCGACGCACTCGACATGGCCCAGCTGATTTCGATCAGCGCAGATCTCGAAATCCTGACCGACGAGCTCGGCGTGCCCGCGATCATGATCGACGGCGTGTTCGCCAAGGCCGAGGCGAGCTGGTACGCCGACCTGCGGCGCACCAGCCGCCGCCAAGTCTCCCGCCCCAGCATCAATCCCGCGTCGCTGCTCATGTTCGCCCTGAACGACGAGGTGTACGCCATCGGCTATGGGCTAGGCCACCACCTCATCGCCGACCGGCTGAAGGACAAGCGCTTCGGGCTGCGCTTCGCCATCCGGCAGGTCAACCCCGCCGAGGTCAACGACCTGGTCCGGCAGACGCCCGGCAGTGGGAAGACGGACATCACCCTGGTTCCTGGCGGGGCGTCCGTGCGAACCTTCGGCATCGAGGAGCACGCGCAGATCGTCCGTACGATCGGCGGCCGTCTCGGTGGTGTGAAGCTCACCGTTTCTTCGCGGAGTCGAGCGCGGGTTTCCAGTGCTCACGGAGGGGTGGGGCTCCGGCTGCACCTCGGAGTCGAGGGCTCGGACCTTCTTTCTGACGTCCGGGAGATCTCCCGGGTCTGCCGCGAGGAGCGCCCGCATCCGGACCTCGAGTTCGTCGAGTACATCACCGAGATCACCGATGCGAAGCTCATCGCCCGGCTGGAGGCGGCCCTCGACGACCTCCTGGGCCAGTCCGATGAGGGCCGTGTGGCGGGATCCGTGCCGAAGGGCCGTTGGGACCATTATCTGGCGGCTCGCGCCTTCCGGACTCGGATCAACAGCCGGCAGGGGAAGGTGAGCGACACCTTCGACCTCCCCTACCTGCTTGAGCGGGTGCGCGTCCAGCGCGCTGGCAGCCGGGTGGAGTCGCTGCGCGAGGGCAAGATCGTTCTCTACGAGGACAGCCGTGCCCGTAGCGACGACGTGATCTGGTGCTCCAGCGCCCTGCGGTGGGTTGAGGCCGATGTGGCGCTGAGTGACCGGCGGTTTTTCCTGCTGGATGAGGACTGGTATGAGATCGGGCCGGCTTACCTCGCCACGGTCCGCGACCAGGTGAAGAAGCTGATCATCTCCCCAGCCACGGACGACCTGCCCGCGTGGGACCTCGCCCACGATGAGCACCGCTTCTGCGAGGACATCGAGAACTCGGGTCGCGGCTATCTCTGCATGGACAAGAAGCTCGTGAAGACCCGCCTGCACCGGGGCAACGGCGTGGAGATCTGCGACGTGCTCTACCCCGACGGCACGCTGATGATGGTCAAGCGTGCCCACCGGGCCGGCGCGCTCAGCCATCTGCTCAAGCAGGTGCTCGTGGCGGTCCAGGCTCTTCAGCATGACCCTGAGGCCATGACTGGGTTCCGGGAGAAGGTGGCTCAGGCCCCGGGCGGCTGGAACCTGCCTGAAGGCTTTCAGCCTAAGAAGGTCATGCTGGCCATCCTCTTGAAGGACGGGACTGAGCTCACCGCCGAAACGCTTTTTCCCTTTGCGCAGGTGGCCCTCCTGCACACCGCTACTGTCCTCCGGGCTTGGGGGGTCACGATCGAGGTCGTCGGTGTCCGTAGCCGTCCATGCACCTGTGGCACGTAGGGCCTGCGATACGCGGCCTCCTCGGTCGCGCGACGATTCCCAAACGGCGTGCTGTTGCTCGCGACACGGCCCTCTCTGTCAGACTGGTGTGAGACATGGGACAGATGAGTCCTTTTGATGCGAAGCAGGGCGAGACAGGACGATCGAGACAGTGACGATGACCCTCGCTGACCAGGCCGCCATGACGGGGCAGGAT
>NZ_JBICRM010000078.1:0-12161 GCF_043197025.1 Nonomuraea marmarensis | reverse complement strand
CTCTCCAAACAATGTCTGGAGGGAATCACATCCCAACCAAAAAGGAATCCGTCAAACCAATGACGGGGTCATACATGTAAAACATGCACTGGCTTTTAACACACTGTTGAGTTCTCAAGAAACGGACGCGTACATCCCCACCAAAATCCGACGAAGAACTCCGGCGCGGAGGCGGACCTCAATCCTCTTTAATCTTAGCAGGTCTGCCCATTTCGTGTCAAATCCGAAGATTTGCCGAAAGCTGGTCATACCTAGCTAGGATGGTGCACCCCGATTCCGGGGCAACCCTCGCAACTTACCGTGTCATCCAAGCCTTGTCGAATCAACCAATTTTCCGGTGACCTCAGCACGCCCGAAGACAGCTCATGCACGAGCACGCCGAAGCGGCTCCGCCGAGTGGCTCGTCATTCTCAAGGGGCTTGCCCTGGGGCCCGTCCGCCTGATCGGCGTCCGGCTCACTCCCGGGGCGAAGTGAAAGATTAGGTCGCGATCCGCGACACGTCAAATCGCCCCGCTCACGGGAGGTCGAGATGCCGGGGCGAACAGGGCCACATACTGGGGAAATCCCGCCGGCCGGACGGCGATGCGTGCTTGGCGCGATGAGCATCAGGCGAAGCCGTACCGTCATGTGAAGATCCGTGGCATGGTCGAGCGGGTGGGAGCCCGATCCGTCGGGCGACTCCTCGACGTGCCGGCTAACCGCTACGGCCTGGTGCACGAGCGGCCGGTCGGCGATGCCGAACGGCGGGTGGTGATCGTTATGAAGCCGACACATACCGGCATTGGTGCGGCGGCGCTCGGAGTGAAGGATCACTGCGGCTGGGCGATGCTGGTGGCGGTGGGAGGTGTCGTCGAGGCGCCTCAGGTGCTGCTGCGCGAGCGGGTGACGCTACTCGCCGACCCTTCGCTGCCCGACCAGCCGTACCACGCCGCCGCCGGGCTCGGCATCGACGCGGCGGGCGAGCTGATCGCCCGCGTGGAGCACGCCGCACGTACGGCGGCCCGCGACGCCCTCGGCACCGCCGCGCTGGAGCTGACCAAGGCCGGGCACGACGTGCTCGGGGTGGCCCTTGACCTGGGAGCGGTCGGTGCGGGCCGGATGAGGTTGCCTGACAACCTGGCCGAGGTGCTGGGCAAGCACCACTACCTGCACGGCGCCGAAGGGCAGCTCTACCACGAGGCGCTGATGGAGGCGGCGCGCGACGCGGGGCTGGCGGTGAGTCGCTACGACTTCAAGGCGTTGCGGGACACCGCCACCCAGGTGCTCGGCCCGGGTGTGGTGGGCCGGGTGGACGGACTGCGGGCGCAGGTCGGCACGCCATGGACCCGCGACCACAAGGACGCCGCTCTGGCCGCGCTGCTCGTGCTCGACGCCGAAGAGGCCGCCTCCGAAGATCGCCCATGACGTCATGAAAGCGATCACGCCATAGCGGTCGAAGCCGATCACACTCATCACTACCCCGCGTATCCTGCCCCGGTGACCACTGCCGCCACGCTCGCACCCCCGGCCCGCCCCGCCCAAAGTCTGCGCACGTCGACCCCATGGTGGATGGCGTTGATCTCCGGTGTCGCGGCGTTCACCGGAACGGGCTCCGCCACCCTGAACGGCGACGAGCTGGCCACCATCAGCGCCGCCTCCCGATCGTTGTCCGGAATGTGGGAGCTGGCGCGGCACATCGACGGCCATTTCCTCCCGTACTACCTGTTCATGCACTTCTGGGTGAAGGCGGGCACGGCGGAGTTGTGGTTGCGGCTGCCGTCGGCGGTGGCGATCGGCGTGGCGGCCTGGTTCCTGGTGGACCTGGGCAGGCGGCTGCACAGCGTGCGGGCCGGCGTGATCGCCGCCGCCATCTTCGCGATCTTGCCCTCGGTGTCCTACTACGGGGCCTTCGCCCGGTCGTATGCCTTTGCCGCGGCCGCGGCGGTGTTCTCGTTCTGGGCGCTGCACCGGGCGATCGAGCGCTCGGACGGCAGGCGGTGGGTGGTTTACGGGGGGGCGGTCGCGCTGGTGTGCTCGACGCATCTGTTCGCGGTGCTCGTGCTGCCGGCCCACCTGGTGCTGGCACGCCGGGCCGTGGTGGTGCGGATGCTGGCCGCTCTCGCGGTCGGCTGCGTGCCCGCTGTGGTGCTGGGGCTGGTGGGGTACGGAGAGCGGCACGCGATCAGCTGGATCCCGCAGCGGGGGCCTGATGTGTGGCTGAAGTTCCCGAAGATGGCGGCGGGTTCCACCGGGCTCGGGGTGATGCTGTTCGTCATGGCGCTGGCCGGTGCGGTGTTGCTGTGGAAAAGAACTGACAGGAAGTGGGTGTTCGCGCTGGTGGGGTGGCTGGTGCTGCCTCCGGTGCTGCTGCTCGCGGTGTCCCGGCTGCTGACCCCGGTCTATGTGGACCGCTACCTGTTCGTGGCCGCTCCCGCGCTGGCGCTGCTGGCGGGGCTGGCCGTGGCGAGCATCCCCCGGTTCCAGGTCGTGGCGGGGGTGGTGGTCGTGGCGCTCGGGTGCGTGCTGGCTTTCCCCGATCATGTCGAGGTACGCGAGGAGAACGGGCGCTTCGAGAACATCCCGTGGGCGCTACGCGTGGTCAGGGCCGAGCCCGGCGACGCGATCGTGTACGGGCAGAGCCAGCTGCGCGCGGGCTTCGACTACTACGCGGACTCCTTGATGCCCGTCGACGTGCTCAAAACCGGTGACACACCCGAGCCCGACGGTTTCGGCTACCCGGAGCGCTCCGATGTCCCGGCGGCGCTGAAGGGGCGCGAACGAGTCTGGGTGGTCTGGCGCGGAACCAAGCAGTCGGGGCTGGAGGGCGACGGGGTGCCGCGGGTCGGGGAGGTGGAGCGGGCCGGGTTCGAGCTCGGCTCGGCCAAGCACTCGGGCGACCTGCCGGGGCTGACGGTGGCCCTGTTCACCCGTCGGTGAACAGCGGGCCCTTCCGTCATAGGAAAGGCCCGCTCCGGCGAACGATCAGCCGACCTCGACGCCGCCGATCGACTTCTTGCCGCGGCGCAGCACCAGGAACCGCCCCGCCAGCAGGTCATCGGCGGTCGGCGCGTACGACTCGTCGGTGATCTTGATGTTGTTGAGGTACGCCCCGCCCTCCTTCACCGCCCGCCGGGCCGCCGACTTCGACTCCACCAGGCCGCTGTCGGCCAGCAGGTCCACGAGCGGCGCACCGAGCGCGGGCACGACCGCCTTGGGCACCTCGGCGAGCGCCGCCGCCAGCGTGGCGGCCGGCAGCTCCTCCAGGGCACCCTGGCCGAACAGGGCCTTCGAGGCCGCCACGACCGCGTCGAGCTCCTGCTTGCCGTGCAGCAGCTCGGTGAGCTCCTCGGCCAGCGCGCGCTGGGCCTCGCGGGCGAAGGGGCGTTCGGCGACGGCCTTCTCCATCTCCTCGATCTCCTCGCGGCTCCTGAACGTGAACACCTTGAGGTAGTGGATCACGTCACGGTCGTCGGAGTTGAGGAAGTACTGGTAGAAGGCGTAGGGCGAGGTCATCTCCGGGTCGAGCCAAAGGGCGCCGCCCGCGGTCTTGCCGAACTTGGTGCCGTCGGCCTTGGTGATCAGCGGCAGGGTGAGCGCGTGGACGTGCCCGCCCTCGACGCGGCGGACCAGGTCGGCGCCCGCGGTGATGTTGCCCCACTGGTCGCTGCCGCCGATCTGCAACGTGCAGTTGTAGCGGCGGAACAGCTCCAGGTAGTCGTAGGACTGCAGGATCTGGTAGCTGAACTCGGTGTAGCTCAGCCCGTCTCCCGCCAGGCGCGCTGAAACGGCCTCCCTGGCCAGCATGCGGTTGACCGGGAAGTGCTTGCCGATGTCGCGCAGGAAGTCGATCGCGGTCAGCTCGCCGGTCCAGTCGAGGTTGCTGACCATGAGCGCGGCGTTCGGCTGCGCGTCGAAGTCGAGGAACCGGCCGACCTGGCCGCGCAGGCGCTCCACCCAGTCCTCGACGACCTCAGTGGAGTTGAGCGAGCGCTCGGTGTTGCGCCCGCTCGGGTCGCCTATCAGGCCGGTGGCACCGCCGACCAGGCCGATCGGGCGGTGTCCCGCGAGCTGGAGGCGGCGCAGCGTGAGCAGCGGCACGAAGTGGCCGATGTGCAGGGACGGCGCGGTCGGGTCGAAACCGGAATAGACCGTGATCGATTCCTTGGCCATGGACGCGCGCAGGGCGTCGAGGTCGGTGGACTGGGCGATCAGGCCTCGCCACGCGAGGTCGTCGAGGATGTCGGTCACGGTGATCTGGCTTCCCTGGGGTCGGATGACGATGCTTCAAGCCTGCCCGATGGGTGCGCATGCGCGCCACTTGGATACGCTCGGTGTCCATGTGGAGGGTCCGTCGCGAGCTGGCCGTTTTCAAGATCTTAGGGGCTCTGGTGTCCGCCGGGCTCGCCATCTTCTGGTGGTTCGAAGGCGATGTGCGCGGCGTGATCCTCGCCGTTCCCGCAGCCGTGCTCATCGGCGCCATGGCCCTGCGCGATCTGATCGCTCCCGTACGGCTGGCGGCCGACGAGAGCGGCATCACCGTGGTGCACGGGTTCGCGGGCAGGCGGCACGTGCCGTGGGCGGCGATCTGGGACATCAAGGTCGATGTGCGCAGGAGGTGGGGGCTGCGCAGTGAGATGCTGGAGATCGACACCGGGGATAATCTGCACCTCTTCAGTCCTCACGAGCTGGGCACCTCCCCGACGGAGGTGGCCGCGGCGTTGCGGCGGCGGGGCACATGAGGCCGGTACGGGGAGACGGTCGGATCGCCGTCGATCCAGAACCGCCACGGGGTTTCCCTGGCCGTCGAGATGCCGGTGCGGGGGCCTGACCTGATCGTGGCCCCGTCCGCCGGGCTGCCTGCCAGCATGGCCGCCGATCCGTGCGGCACGCCCGTCAGCCGGCGATCGGCGTCTCCGGGCAGCGCGGGCGAGGCTTCGCCGATCGCGTCGAGGCCGTTGTGCTCGCGCAGCAGGCCGAGGGCGACGGCGAGCCGGGCCGGGCCGCGGGCGAGGTCCCGGTCTTTCCCATTGGAGCGCCGGGAGCGCCGGGAACGGGCTTCGTCCAGGCCCGCCACCACCTCGCCCGCCCGCAGCAGCACGGCCGAGCCGGAGCCGTCGGGCAGGCACACCAGGTTCGCGCAGAAGTGCATGCCGTAGGTGAAGTACACGTACAGGTGCCCGGGTGGGCCGAACATGACCGCGTTGCGCGGCGTCTTGCCCCGGTAGGTGTGGGCCGCCGGGTCCTCGCCGGGGCCGCCGTACGCCTCGACCTCGGTCAGGCGCACCGCGACGGTGCCGTGCACGAGCACGCGCCCGAGCAGCTCGGGCGCCACCTCGTGCGACGGCCGGTCGAAGAAGCTCCGCGGCAGCGCGGCGGAGCTCAGCTCCCCGATGCCCATGCCGCCTGCGCGTCGACCGCCTCCCTGAGGGAGACGAGCTGGTCGCGTACGCGGTCGGGAGCGGTGCCGCCGTGGGCCTTGCGGGCGGCCAGGGCGCCGGGCACGTTGAGCACGTCGCGCACGTCGGGCGTCAGGTGCGGCGACACCTTGGCCAGCTCGTCGTCGGTGAGGTCGCCCAGGTCCTTGTCGTTGACCTGGCACCAGACCACGAGGTGGCCGACGGCCTCGTGGGCTTCACGGAAGGGTACGCCGCGGCGTACCAGCAGCTCGGCCAGGTCGGTGGCGAGCGCGAAGCCGTTGGGAGCCGACGCCTCCAGGCGGGCCGTGTTGACCCGCATGGTCGCGACCAGCCCGGCCATCGCGGGCAGGACCAGCAGGAGCGTGTCGACCGTGTCGAACACCGGCTCCTTGTCCTCCTGCAGGTCGCGGTTGTAGGTCAGCGGCAGGCCCTTGAGCGTCGTCAGCAGCGACATCAGGTTGCCGATCAACCGCCCTGACTTGCCGCGGGCCAGCTCGGCGACGTCGGGGTTCTTCTTCTGGGGCATGATCGACGAGCCGGTGGAGTAGGCGTCGTCCATCTCGATCCAGCGGAACTCCTGCGAGGCCCACAGGACGATCTCCTCGCCCAGCCGCGACAGGTGCACGCCGATCATGGCCGCGTCGAACAGGAACTCCGCGGCGAAGTCGCGGTCGGCGACCGCGTCCATGGAGTTGGGCGCGGCGGCCGAGAACCCGAGCTCCTCGGCCACGGCCTGCGGGTCGAGCGGGAGCGACGAGCCCGCGAGCGCGCCGGCCCCGAGCGGGGAGATCGCGGCGCGCTTGTCCCAGTCGGTGATCCGGTCGATGTCGCGGGCGAAGGCGTGCACGTGTGCCAGCAACTGATGGCCGAACGACACCGGCTGGGCGTGTTGCAGGTGCGTCATGCCGGGTGCGG
Organism: Nonomuraea marmarensis; assembly: GCF_043197025.1. Lineage (NCBI taxonomy): Bacteria > Bacillati > Actinomycetota > Actinomycetes > Streptosporangiales > Streptosporangiaceae > Nonomuraea > Nonomuraea marmarensis. The sequence goes on along the minus strand of NZ_JBICRM010000078.1, from coordinate 5,849 downwards.
CCGTCTCGGCGTGCGTGGCGGCCTGGGCCATCAGCGCCGTCTCCAGCTCGACCAGGCGGGAGACGATCGTGCGGGCGTGGTCGCGCAGGTAGAGGCGCAGGTCGGTGGCGATCTGGTCGTTGCGGCTGCGCCCGGCGCGCAGCTTGCCGCCGAGCGAGCCGAGCCGCTCCAGCAGGCCGCGTTCCAGTGCGGTGTGCACGTCCTCGTCGGCGACCGTCGGCCGGAACTCGCCCGCCTTGCAGGCGCGTTCCAGGTCGTCGAGCGCGCCGATCATGCGCTCGAGCTCCTCGTCGCTCAGCAGCCCCGCCTTGTGCAGCACGCGGGTGTGCGCCCTGGACGCCGCCAGGTCGTACGGCACGAGCCGCCAGTCGAAGTGCACGCTCACCGACAGCCGGGTCAGCGCGTCGGCCGGGCCCCCCTCGAAACGCCCGCCCCACAGCCGCATCGGCTTGCCATCACTCACCGTCATCTCCTCCATCTCCCCCGCGACCATAGTGCAACTCAGCCCTTCTTGGCGTCCCGCGCCGCGGCGATCTTGGCGGGCAGGGAGAAGAGCTGGACGAAGCCCTTGGCCAGCGACTGGTCGAAGGTGTCGCCGGTGTCGTAGGTGGCGAGCGAGAAGTCGTACAGGGAGTCGTCGGAGCGGCGGCCGGTGACGGTGGCGTTGCCGGCGTGCAGGGTCATCCGGATCTCGCCGGTGACGTGCTTCTGGGCGTCGTCGATCAGCGCGTCGAGGGAGTTCTTGAGCGGCGAGAACCACAGGCCGTCATACACCAGCTCGCTCCACCGCTGGTCCACGCTCCTCTTGAAGCGGGCGAGGTCGCGCTCGACGGTGACGTTCTCCAGCTCCATGTGCGCGGCGATGAGCGCGATCGCGCCCGGCGCCTCGTACACCTCGCGCGACTTGATCCCGACCAGCCGGTCCTCGACCATGTCGATGCGGCCGACGCCCTGCGCGCCGGCGCGCTTGTTCAGCTCGTCGACGATCTGGTACGCGGTGAGCTGACGCCCGTCGATCTTGACCGGGATGCCCTGCTCGAACGTGATGACCACCTCGTCGGCCGGGCGCGGCTGCGACGGGTCGGCGGTGTAGGCGTAGACCTCCTCGGTGGGGGCGTTCCAGATGTCCTCGAGGAAGCCGGTCTCGACGGCGCGGCCCCAGAGGTTCTGGTCGATGGAGAACGGGTTCTTCTTCGACGTCTCGATGGGCAGGCCCTTGGCCTCGGCGTACTCGATGGCCTTGTCGCGCGTCCAGGCGAAGTCCCTGGCGGGCGCGATGACCTGGAGCTCGGGCGCGAGCGCGGCCAGGCCGGCCTCGAAGCGCACCTGGTCGTTGCCCTTGCCGGTACAGCCGTGCGAGACGATCGTGCCGCCGAACTGCTTGGCCGCCGACACCAGGTGCTTGACGATCAGCGGGCGCGACAGCGAGGAGACCAGCGGGTAGCGGTCCATGTAGAGGGCGTTGGCCCGCAGGGCGGGCACGCAGAAGTCGGCGGCGAACTCCTCCTTGGCGTCCACCACGACCGACTCGACCGCGCCGCAGTCCATGGCCCGCTTCTGGATGAGCTCCATGTCCTCGCCACCCTGGCCGAGGTCCACGGCGACGCAGATCACCTCGGCGTCCATCTTCTCAGCGAGGTACGGGATGGCGACCGAGGTGTCGAGGCCGCCGGAATATGCGAGAACTACTCTTTCGGACATTTCTCTATCTCCAGTACTAAGTCTTGTTTTATTGCGGAAAGCCCACGCGGAACGTGGGCTAACTACGTCGGTCGGCCATCTTCAGCAGCGCTTCCGCGACGGTCTGGCCGCCCGTCGGGTCGCGGCTGATGACCAGGATCGTGTCGTCGCCCGCCACCGTGCCGAGGATCGACTCCCAGTCGGCGTGGTCGATGGCGGAGGCCAGGAACTGGGCCGCGCCCGGCGGGGTTCTCAGGATGACCAGGTTGGCCGACGCCTCGGCTTCGACCAGCAGCTCCTCCGCGATGCGGTGCAGCCGCGCGGCCGGGGACTCGCCGGTGCCCAGCCTGGCGAGCGGGATCCGGCCGCCGCCCTCGCCGGGGAGCGCGTACACGAGCGAGCCGTCGTCGGCCCGCAGCTTGAGCGCGCCCAGCTCGTCGAGGTCGCGCGAGAGCGTGGCCTGGGTGACCTCGACGCCGCTCTCGGCGAGCAGCTTGGCCAGCTCTGGCTGGGAGCGCACGGCCTGCCGCAGCAGCAGGTCGGTGATCTTCGCCTGCCGCGCGGCCTTGGTCATCGGAATCATTTAGTGATTCACCAGCCAGTGCAGCAGCGCCTTCTGGGCGTGCAGCCGGTTCTCGGCCTGGTCCCACACGACGCTCTGCGGGCCTTCGAGGACCTCGTCGGTGATCTCGTAGTCGCGGTAGGCCGGCAGGCAGTGCAGCACGATCGCGTCCGGCGCGGCGTGTTCGAGCAGCTCGGAGTTCACCTGGTACGGCATGAGCGCGGCCACCCGCGCCTCCTTGCCGTCCTGGCCCATCGACACCCACGTGTCGGTGGCGATCACATGTGCGCCCTGGACGGCGGCGACCGGGTCGGACAGCGCGATCACCGAGCCGCCCGTCTTGGCGGCGATGGCGGCGGCCTGGTCGAGGATGATCGCGTCGGGCTGGTAGCCGGCCGGGGCGCCGATCCGTACGTGCATGCCGGCCGTGGCGCCGCCGAGCAGGTAGGAGTGGGCCATGTTGTTGGCGCCGTCGCCCACGTAGGCGAACGTGACGCCGGCGGTCCGGCCCAGCCGCTCCCGGACGGTCTGCAGGTCGGCGAGAATCTGGCAGGGGTGGAACTCGTCGGTGAGCGCGTTGACGACCGGGACCCGCGAGTTCGCGGCCATCTCGGCGATGAGCTCCTGGCCGGTGGTGCGCCAGACGATGGCGGAGACCTGCCGGTCGAGCACCCTGGCGAGGTCGGCGGTCGGCTCGCCGCGGCCCATCAGCACGGAGACGTTGTCGATGACCAGCGGCAGGCCGCCGAGCTCGCCGATGCCGGTGTGGAAGGAGACGCGGGTGCGGGCCGACGGCTTGTCGAACAGCACGGCGACGGTCTGCGGGCCCTCGAACGGGCGGTAGCCGAACCGGTCCTTCTTCATCGCGGCGGCGAGGTCCAGGACCTCCGCCTGCTCGGCGGGCGACAAATCATCATCGCGAAGGAAGTGTCGCAGAGTCACTTCGCCGCCTCCGACAGGATCCGCGGGTACGCGGCCACGAACGCGTCCACCTCGTCGGCCGTGACGACCAGCGGGGGCGCGAGGCGTACCGCGTCGGGCTGGAGGGCGTTCACCAGGAAACCGGCGTTCGCGGCGGCCCGCTGGACCTCGGCCGAGCGCGGCTCGCGCAGCACCGTGGCCAGCCACAGGCCGCGCCCGCGCACGCCCTTCAGCAGCGGGTGGTCGACGGCCTCGAGCCCGGTGCGCAGCCGCGCGGCGACCGACTTGACGTGGTCGAGGTCGAGGTTGTCGAGCACGGCCAGCGCGGCGGCGCACGAGACCGGGTTGCCGCCGAAGGTCGAGCCGTGGTCGCCCTTGTCGAACAGCCGGCCCGCGTCGCCGAACCCGACGCACGCGCCGATCGGCAACCCGCCGCCCAGGCCCTTGGCCAGCGTCAGGATGTCGGGCGTGACGCCGTCGGCCTGGTGGGCGAACCAGTGCCCGGTACGGCCGATGGCGGACTGGATCTCGTCGGCCACCAGGAGCGCCCCGGTCGAGTCGCAGACCTCGCGGGCGGCCTCGAAGTAGCCCGCGGGCGGCGGGACCACGCCGGCCTCGCCCTGGGTGGGCTCCAGGAACACCGCGATGCAGTCGCCGGTCACGGCCTCCTTGAGCGCGTCGGCGTCGCCGTACGGGACGAAGCGCACGTCGATCGGGAACGGGCCGAACTGGTCGCGGATGGCCCGCTTGCCGGTCAGGGACAGGGCGCCGATCGTCCGGCCGTGGAAGCCGTTCTCGGCGGCGACGAAGTAGGAGCGGCCCTCACGCTTGCCGTATTTGACGGCGAGCTTGTAGGCGGCCTCGTTGGCCTCGGTGCCGGAGTTGGCGAAGAAGATCCTGGCGGGGGCGTTCAGCAGGTCGAGGAGCTTCTCGGCGAGCAGCACCTCGGGCTCGTGCAGGAACAGGTTGCTGGTGTGCGCGATCGTGGCGACCTGCTTGGAGACGGCCTCGACCAGGGCGGGGTGGGCGTGGCCGAGCGAGCTGGTCGCGATGCCGCCGATGAAGTCGAGGTATTCCTTGCCGTCCACGTCCCACACGCGGGAGCCCTCGCCTCGTGCCAGGGCGACCGGGGGGACGCCGTAGTTGGGCATGAAAGCGGTCTCGAACCTGTCGAAGAGGCTCATCAGGGCATCACCATCGTTCCGATTCCTTCATTGGTGAAGATCTCCAGCAGCAGTGAGTGGGGCACCCGGCCGTCGAGCACGTGGGCCCGCGGGACGCCGCCCTGCACGGCCGTCAGGCACGCCTCCATCTTGGGGACCATGCCGCTCGACAGCGTGGGCAACATCTTCTCCAGCTCGCCGGCGCCGAGCTCGTCGATCACGTCGGTGTCGTCGGGCCAGTTCGCGTACAGGCCCTCGACGTCCGTGAGGACGATCAGCTTCTGTGCCTGGAGCGCCACGGCGAGCGCGGCGGCGGCGGTGTCGGCGTTCACGTTGTAGATCTCCCCGTCGTTTCCGCGCGCCACGCTGGAGACGACCGGGATGCGGCCGTCGCCGAGCAGGGCGTGCACCGCGCCGGGATCGACCTTGATGATCTCGCCGACCTGGCCGATGTCCACCGGCTCGCCGTCCACCACTGCGTGCTTGCGCACCGCCGTGAACAGGTGGGCGTCCTCACCCGACATGCCGACTCCGAACGGGCCGTGCCGGTTGACCAGGCCCACGATGTCGCGGTTGACCTGGCCGACCAGGACCATCCTGACGACCTGCATGGCCTCGGGCGTGGTGACCCGCAGCCCGGCCGTGAACGTGGACTCGATGCCCAGCTTGTCGAGCGCGCTGCTGATCTGCGGGCCGCCGCCGTGCACGACGACCGGGCGCAGGCCGGCGTGGTGCAGGAAGACGACATCCTCGGCGAAGCCCTGCTGGAGCTTCTCGTCGGTCATCGCGTTGCCGCCGTACTTGATGACGACGGTCGCGCCGTGGAAGCGGGTCAGCCAGGGCAGCGCCTCGATCAGCGCCCCGGCCTTGGTCTGCGCGGTGGTGAGCCTCATGAGGAGTACGCCGAGTTCTCGTGCACGTAGTCGGCCGTCAGGTCCGTGGTGTGGATGGTCGCGGTGTGCGGGCCCGCCGACAGGTCGATGGTGATCGTCACGTCCCTGGGGCGCATGTCCACCTTGTCCCGGTCGTCGCCGACCGCGCCGCCACGGCAGATCCAGATGCCGTTGATGGCCACGTTCAGCCGGTCGGCCTCGAACACCGCGTCGGTGGTGCCGACGGCGGCCAGGACGCGGCCCCAGTTGGGGTCCTCGCCGTGGATGGCGCACTTGAGCAGGTTGGAACGGGAGACGCTACGGCCGACCTTGACCGCGTCGTCCTCCGAGGCCGCGCCGACCACCTCGATGGCGATGGCCTTGGAGGCGCCCTCGGCGTCGACCAGGAGCTGCCTGGCCAGGTCGGCGCAGACCTCCGTGACCTTCTGCTCGAACTCCGAGATATCCGGTTTCACCCCGGAGGCACCGCTGGCCAGCAGGAGCACGGTGTCGTTGGTCGACATGCCGTGCCGGTTGACCAGGCCCACGATGTCGCGGTTGACCTGGCCGACCAGGACCATCCTGACGACCTGCATGGCCTCGGGCGTGGTGACCCGCAGCCCGGCCGTGAACGTGGACTCGATGCCCAGC
>NZ_JBICRM010000077.1:0-12847 GCF_043197025.1 Nonomuraea marmarensis | reverse complement strand
CGAGTCCTTCCGGATGAAACAGGCACGAACCAGGACACCAGCACGCCTGATCAAGAAGTAGTCAACTACGAAGAGGCGGGGACTTCTACATGGCCACCAGCGGCGACACGCACTTGGCCGTTGACACCGTCGACCCACTTGCGGAGCCGTTGAGGGCCGGCGACGGAGTGTCAAGCTCGGCTTCGCGTGTACCTTAGCCGGTGGTCGTTCCTCGGTCGCCTGTTGCCCTGCGGTCACAGCCAGGCTTGATACGGAGGAGTCGGTTTGCTGGGCTTGCCTGGGTCGATGGTGTGCGGGGTGATCAGGCTTCCACCTCAGCCACCCCGTGAGCTCAGCCCATAAGAGATGATCACCTCGGGGCCGGAGATCCCCGCCGGAGGCTGCTCTGGCCGTCACCGGTTGTGGGGAAGTGCTGCCATCTGACCATACTTGATGATTCGCTTCGCTCGACTATGGCTCTTGCCCCTGACGATTGGCGCGTGGGCGGTGGTGGCCGCGACCGGCCGGAGAGCCGCAGCGCGGCCAGCGACCGCCCTACGCGCGCAGGCCGCCGCAGGCGGACTGCCTTGAAACCGTAGAGAAAGTTCTCATCCGCCCCTGTGCCCTGCACTGTCCTGTGCCCTGCACACCTGTGCCCTGCACTGTGTCTTGTCCCACCACATGCTTGAAGGACGAGTCCACTCGGGCAGGCGCGCCCTGACCTGAGTGGGGCCTCAGGGGCCGGCGTTGCTTTTCGCGCCGATCTCCGCGCTGATCTCGGCGCGGATCCGCGCCGTCTCGGCCTCTCGCATCGCGTTCGTCCGGCGCAGGAAGTCGAGGATGACGGCCAGCTCGCGGTCGTCGTAGCCATCGAAGAGCGTCCCCATGACCTGGTCCTTCGGGCCGAGGAGATTGGCGCCGTCACGTTCCATGGCCTCGGTGACGAGGCTGATGACGGCGCGCCGGCCGTCCTTGGGGTCCTTGTCGCGCCGGACGTAGCCCGCCCTTTCGAGCCGGTTGACGAGGCCGGTGATCGCTCCCGTCGTCAGCCGCATCTCCTGCGCCAGCTGCCCGGCGGTGATCGGGCCGGTCGTCGCCAGGACGTTGAGGCACTGCAGGTCGGTCAGGTTCATGCCGCTCCGCTCGGCGACCGCCTGCATGAAGTGGACACCCTCCGTGGCGCTCCGGCGGCCTTCCGCCTCGAGCGCACGCAGCAGGTCATCGCGGTTCGCAGGCATGCCTTGACATCCCGTCCAAGCGGTCCCTAAGGTGCCAAACATCTTAGCAACTAAGATAAATCTCATCGAGTGCGGCAGGCGGCCGGCGGCCGCTGTCGCGATGTGGAGGGTACGGCATGGCGACAGTGAGTGACCACATCGGCGCCTTCTTCGAGCGGTATAACCGGCGAACAACGCCTTCAACCCCGAACTGCTGGGCGACTGCATCGGCGGCACGCTGGTCGGCGCCGACCCGAACGGCGAGGTGCTCGCGCTGGAGAAGAACGAATTCCTCGCCGGCATCAACGAGCGCAAGGAGTACCTCGAGGCGATGGGGTTCGTCTCGGTTAACGTCTACCCGTACGAAGAGGTGCCGCTGAACGAGAACTACACGATGGTCAAGACGCGCGGCCGGATGGCGATCAAGAAGCAGGACGGGCAGGTCGTCGCGCTGGTGCACGACGCGACCTACGTCCTCTTCCTCAAGGAGGACCGTCCCAAGATGGTCTTCGCGCTCAGCCATGAGGATCCGATGAAGATGATGCAGGACCAGGGCCTGACCTGACGCTCCGACGATCCCCCGTTGGGGCCGGGCGCGGCGCGTCCAGAACTGACCGTCCCGCGGGGTGGCACGGGTGCTGATCAAAGGGGAGAAGCCCCGCACACCGAGGATCGGGTACGGGGCCGAATGGCCTGGGTTCACGCCTTTGTGGGTTTCTTGGCGCGTGGTGTGGCCTTTCTGGCCGGTGGCTTGTTCTCCTTCGCGACGGGCTCCGGCTTGGCGGTCTCGGAGACTTCCTCAAGCTCCTGCGCGGCCTCGTGGCTCACGCTGCTGACCATCTTGCGACCGCGGACGGCGAGATCATCGTAGAGCCTGCTCGCCCTGGTCGCGGTGGTGCCTGCGTACTCGCGGACCCTCCCGGGCAGGCTCTTGGCAACGGTTTCGCGTGCCTTGCCCGGCAGTTCCTTGGTAGTCTCGCGGACCTCGCCCCGGCGGGTCCCAAGCTGCTTGCTCAGCCGATTACGCAACGTGCGCAGGTTGTCAACGGTGTAGCCTCCCGCGCCCGCGACTGCGTAAAACGGCTTGGACTCGGTAATCTTCTTGATCTGATCGGTGAGCGTCATGCGTGCTCCCCGGCAATCTCTCTAGGAATCGGGGCCGTGGAGGCCCGTTTGTGGTCGTGTGCTGCGCTGCCGGCCGATGCATGCACCACGAGCCGACGCTGCGCAGTGCCACTACCCAATCCGCGGCACCCTACGTGCAGGCTGCTGCATAACAGCATGCAAAACGTCACCCGCGGTCCTGTGCCGCCGCGCCTGACGGTGACACGGGCGGGCCTCCAGCGGAGGCGAGCCCAAAATTTTCCCGATCACCCCCCGATCCAAAGGTAAAAATTTCGTCCGCTGCCCTGACATGAGTCGTGTTTGCCGTTTATGCGGAGTTAAGGTTGCCGGACTTTGGTGTCCCCATGACCGAAGTAGGGAGGGATGGGCGAACGCCCGCCAGGATGTGGAACGTTCCGTTGTTGTCCTCAGTGACATCTGCTTTCACCCCCATCACCCGTCTTGGGGGCGGCCTGCTCCGGGCAGGGACGCAGGCCGTCGGGAAGGTCTGCGACTGGGCCGGCGGACTGTCGGCTGCGGTGCTGGCGATGCCCACGCCGCTGGTCAGCAGTGGCAGGACCATTGCGCCTGCGGCTGTCTCCGCTATGGGGTCTTTGGTGGAAGTACGCCCGCCGGGTCTGGCCCCGATGACCGTGGCGTATGAGCGGCGCGGAACCGGTGAGCCGGTGGTCTTGCTGCACGGCATCGGGTCGAACCGGCAGGCGTGGGACGCGGTGGTGCCGTTGCTGACGGTCGAGCGCGAGGTGATCACGGTAGATCTGCCGGGCTTTGGTGAGTCCCCCGATCTGCCCGACGGTCTGCCCCACGACCTGCCCACCGTGGTTGCAGGGCTGGGCGCGGTGTTCACCGAGCTCGGGCTGGAGCGGCCGCACGTGGTCGGGCATTCCCTGGGCGGGCTGATCGCGTTGCGGCTGGGCCAGGCCGGTCTCGCCCGCAGCGTGACCGCGGTGGCCCCGGCCGGATTCTGGAGCCATACCGAGCGGTGGTACGCCTTTACCGTACTGAACGCGGCCCATCAGATCGCGCGCCTGCCGGAGCCGATCACGGCATGGCTCTCGCAGACGATCCTGGGGCATGCGGCCTTGACCGGCACCCTGTACATGCGCGCTGACCTGTCCACGCCGGAGGCAGTGGTGGCGTCGCTGCGTGGACTACGCCAGGCGGTCGCCTTCCAAGCCACCATGCGCGCCGGGCGCGCACGGGACCTGTTCGTCGGGGACATCCCCGACCTCCCGGTGACGCTTGCCTGGGGCACAGCCGACCGTGTCCTGCCGACGCGCCAGGCGGCACGTGCGGCAGCCATAATCCCCATGGCGCGGATGGTGTGGCTGCCTGGATGCGGCCATGTCCCGATGAACGACGCACCCCAGCTGGTCGCGCAGGTCATCCTGCAAGCCACCGCCCCAAGCTCCACCGCCGAGCGGCGTGGCGCGGACTGCAGGCCGGAGATGGCCCTCACCCTCCACTCGACGGACATTTCCTCATCGGCGCGCCACACACGTTCCACGGTGGATGGCCACACGGGATCATGAATCTGTGGCATTACCTGCGAAAACGCGGATACGGGGCGCTGGGGTGGTCGATGCCGCGTTCGGTTCGTGACGCTCCGCGTCAGGCAGCCGAGTGAGCTCATCGGCCAGCTTGCGGAGATCGCCGCCGGGCTGGAGGTGACGGTCCTGGACCCAGACCTGGGCGAGGACGGCAGCCAGGCCGCCCTGCTGGCGAACGTTCTCGTCTCGGCTCTGACCTAAGGCATCAGTAGGGGGTCGTGCTGGTCTACTCGGCCTCGTTCGTGGCGGTGATGGACGTCAGTGGGCCCCGGCGGCACGTACGGCGACCAGGCGGACTCGAGCCGTCCCGCCGCCCGTAACACTCCTGCTCAACGGCCTGCGGACCGAACCGCAGAGTGCCGCCGCGTAGGTGTAGCCCTCGACAAGGAGATCCCCGCCCGCCCGTTCATCTCCTTGAGTGTCGCGTTCACGATGATCGGCTGCTGCTACCCGCTCGCAATCTCGTCGGCCAGCGAGGCCGTGTCGAAGCGGTCCTGGTAGGTGAAGAAGGGACCCCACTCGTACGAGAGAAAGTTCTCATCCGTTCAGCCGTCACACTGTGTGTCCTGTCCCGGGACATGCTTGACCCGTCAGTCCCAAGACATCGGTGACGAGTGCGCTCTTGCCGCTGGCAGGCCGCCTGCTCAGCACGATTCCAGTCTCGTGAGGATCCGTTTCAGTGTCTCGCGGGTCTGGTTGGCGAGACTGATCGCGGTACCGAGCCGGTTGTCGACGGTGATGTGTGCGGTGGGTGGGCTGGTCTCGGTGTTGAGGGTGCTGACATACACATCCCAATTCTGGAGCTTCCAGGCATCGCGGGCGTCACCGCGGAACTCGATGTGCTTGCGCATGGACTCAGCGTCGCAGCGCACCCACACCACCGCCACGTCGATGCCCCTGGCCGCGCAGCGATTGGTCAGGTGGGACACCCAGTTGGGGTCGGCCAGCTCGGCGATGAACGGAGCCGACAGGATGGCTGACGTCCCCGCGTTGAGGTTGTCGAAAGCAGTCTCCATTAGACAGCGGTACTCCAGCGGCCGGACCTCGCGTAGGTATAGCTCGGTGTGCCGGTCGTGGGGGTCGCCGCCGAGGGAGATTAGCAGGCGCTCGACCAGGGGGCGGGTCAGGGAGTCCTTGTCGATGAAGGCCCAGCCAGTGACGTCGGAGAGGAACCGGGAGAACTCGGTCTTGCCCGATCCGGCGTAACCGGCGACGAGTGTGAGGATGGGCTTGGGGCTGCCCTGGCCGTGGCGTCGTCGCCACGCGTCGATGACGCGGTTGAGAACGGCGTTCTGCTCGGCATTGGCCGGGCGGCCTGAGACTTTCAACAGGGTTTGTTCGATCACCTGGGCGGCGGCGTTGTCGCTCGCAGGGTCGGTTGGCTGGGGCAGACCCGAGATGGGTTCTTCCACTTCGGTCATTTCGTCAGAAAGGGTAGGTGGAAACCAAGGGTGGGCTCATTTGGACGAACGCACCCTTGCCCTGCTGGCCGACGCGGAGCCGGGTGCGAGTGAGCCGTCCTGATCTGCGTCAGGGCTGCTGCTCTCGTCGCGATCGAAGCTTCGCACCATTGGCTGTGGCTGGTTCAGCCGATGTGCGGGCTGCCCCCTCGGAGGTAGTGGTTGATCCTCAGTCGCATGGAGCGGTGCATGCCGTAGTTGTCGAACTCGTGCCGGGGTACCCAGCGGACTTCCCGAGATTCCGTGCTCGGAGTCGGCCGGCCGCTGACCGCCCGGGCCGTGAGGACGAGGGAGAACTCCTGCCGGACCTCGTCGTTGCTGGTGTAGTGGATGACGTGGCGGGGGTCGCTGTAGGTGCCGACCAGTCCCGTGATCTCGCAGGTGATCCCGGTCTCTTCGAGGGTCTCTCGGATGGCCGCCTGAGGAATGGACTCGCCCAGGTCGATGGCGCCGCCGGGCAGGGCCCAGTTGTCGTTGTCGGAGCGGCGGATCAGCAGCACCTCGCCGGCCTCGTTGGTGACCACAACGTTCACGGAGGGGACGAGGCTGTTAGCGGCAGGCGCGTCCGGGTCGTTGTGGAAGTCGATCCGCTGGCTCACGTGCCAGGAGCCTACTCCGCCAAGGGCTCGTCTTCAGGCTCGTTGGTGTCGTTGCTGCTCCGGGCCTGGCTGTCGGAATTGACGAAGCTGCCCAGGTTGGGGACGGTGTAGATCTTGTCTGCGGCTCTGAGGCGTTGCATGGCCTTGCGTATGGTGGGGCGGGAGACTCCGAACTCTTCCATGAGCTTGACCTCGGAGATCTTGAACCTGGGGCCCCACTCCCCAGAGTCGATCCGCACAACGAGGACTTCGAGGATCTGCTCCCAGCGCGAGCGGTCCTCGTCGAACTCCCAGGTGCGCGTGTGCGCGACATATCGGGCCACGCTACGAGGTTAGGAGGTCGTTTCATGGCCCTTCACACTGGATCATGCAGTTTCACGGAGTTACATGGAGTAGACAGGCACTTACAGGCTTGGTAACGTGGACGCATGGCGTTGGTGAGCGAAGTGCTCCAGGGGCCCCTCCGGGTGGGGCTTCGCATTAGCGCCCCGGTTTGCCGCCCCCGAGAGTGCGCAATGCGGCCGGAGTTGGCTCCTCGCTCACCAACGCCAGTCCGGCGCCCAATGCCTTCGTCGGTATCGCCGGCCAGGCAAGGGCACTCGAGAGGCATGAAGGACGGTGAGTCTGTGGCTGGCTTCGCTGACTATCACGGCACGCACCCTGCGTCGCCCCTTCCGGATGCGACGGAGATCCAGTGGTCGCCTGTCCAGCGGCGGGCGGATCGTATCCGGGTGCGGGCGCACACCTGCGAGTGCCTGTCCTTGATCTTCGAACAGTGCACGGCTGGTGGGCTGGGGTTCGTGCGGCGGTATGACCGGTCCATCTGGCCTGCGGGCGTCCTCGATAGCCCGTGGGTGAAGGTCCGCGACGCCGAGACGCTCTGGCTGCAGATCCTGCATGGCGAAGCGAGGTGAGGACACGCCGCACTGACATCCCGCACACGTAGCGTCAGGTTTTGCAATTACCGCGTGACAGCGTGTTCCCGCAGGTCGGAGGCCGACCTGCGGTTTCGCGTGCCTCTTCTGGACGACGTAATGGTAAATGCATCTCCCGGTGACCCTGTTGGAGATACCCCATCCGCCAGTGTGGGCGTTCATCCTTCGCGGTGTCACCGGCTACGCGTTTTGGAAAGCGTTGTTCTCTCTGCGGCATGGCATCGCGCGGTCGCTGGGACGGGCTGTGGAGTTGGCAAGCCAACGCGCATGTGTGATGTAGATCACAAGCGATCCGTTATCGGCCGTGAGCATCGGCGTATTGTGGCGATACGCGCCTTTCGCGGGCTCGTGCCAGCAGGGAAGATCGCGGCCATTGCCCGAACTTGGAACATTTTCGGCAACGATTATCGGTCGTCTGTAACCCTGGTTAGGCGCTCTGAGCTGGGAAATTGAGGGAACGCGGAGCGTATTCGAGTCGTTACCATTACGAGTCCACAGGTTCGAGTCAGGGAGTTGCGATTGGCCCTACAAGGTCCTATCCCCGTCGCGCACGCGGTCGTGTTCCCGCACGGTTGCTGGGTCGTGGGGGAGGTGCCCGCAATGCTCGACTTCGACGCGAGCATGTGGGAGCGGCCGGTTCCGCAGCGGGACAAGGCCACAGGTGAGCTGAGGTGGTCCGTCCCGGTGCTGGACGGTGACCCGTTGCTCAAGGCGGCTGTCGAGTCGGTCGCAGTCAAGATTATCTCTCCGGTTGAGCCGGAGATCTCTGCTCCTCCGGCGGCGTTGCGGTCCGCACCAGTGGCGTTCGAGGGGCGGACAGCAATGCCGTACCTCAACCAGCAGGGGCGCATGGCGTATTCGTATAAGGTGCCGGGGATGCGTGCGGCGCGACCTGCGACGCTTACCAACGCGGAAAAGGGCGGTCCTAAGGACGCCGAGTAATGCCCCCTCGCGCCCAGGCTGGGGCGGCTGAGGGGATGCCGGTAGCGTCGGCGGCGCTGCCGATGGATGGATCCGGCGCAGGGGGCGCGGAGCCGAATGTGGTGCAAGGCACCGGTGCGGCGTTTGCACGAACCGTCGCCTTCTGTGAGGAGTCCGGGCAGTCGACGACGGCGTACGTGAGATCGAACCGGCGTAGGTGTACCGCGTTCACGGGGCGCTTGCCGATGTAAAGGGGCCGGCCATGGGCCGCTGGAGCTGCTGAGGAGTCTCCGGCGACGAAGTTCAAAGAGTCGTCTCGACTCGGCTAGACGGTTCGTTGCACTTCCGGACGGCGGTCGTCCGTGCTCCGGGCATCGTCTTCCTCGCAGCCCACGTGTCGCGGCTGCTCTGATCACAAGAAACGGTGGGCCTATCCGCGTATTGGCTCCCCACCCGTCAGGTAACCCGGGGGCGCTCAGCGTCCTGCCTACACGAATGGGGTTCTACTCGTGGGTCTCAGTGAGATCGAACGACGGATCTTGCTACGCGAGCTGGCAGAAATCACGGCCGACCTGGCCGAACTCCAGCGTCGCGCGATCGGGATCACTTCTCGGCTTGATCAGGACCAGTCCGAGCGTCCAGCTCGTCCAACCTGATCGTTAGCCTCTGCATCTGCTGGCGGATCTCGCTTAGCTGATCGGAGATGATGCGGAACTCTTCGCTGTGTTCGCCTGGGGTGGGGGCGGCGGCTTCGTCGTCGGGTGTACGACTGACGAAGCTGCCGGTTCCCTGGCGGGTCTCGATGAGTCCTTCGTCGCGGAGTACGGCCAGGGCGTTGCCGATGGTCATCATGGCAACGCCGTACTGTTCCGCCAGCTCGCGGGCCACGGGGAGGCGCTCCCCGACCGCGTATCGGCCCGATGCGATGTCGCGCCGGATGTCCTCGGCAATCCTCAGGTACGGCCGGCGCCGGTCATTGGCTGCCATGACTTAACAGTAGCGGTTCTAGATGCCTAGGTCTCTGGGCAACCTGTAAGAAATCTCGACTCAACTTCGCTATCTCGGTTTACAGAGCTAGATACCTAGGTATCTTTGTATCTAGTACAACCACTTCGAAGGAGACCAGCTCTCATGCGCACCATCCCTATCCCTGTCGACGCCTCCAAGCTCGTGATCACCTGCGTGAAGGCGCCCAAGCCGCGCCTGCTCAACAAGGACACCGGCGAGATCAAGACCGACAAGAACGGCAACACCGTCTACGAAGTCACCGTGTCAGTGGAGGACGAGTTCGGCCGGATCGAACTCGTCAAGATCGGCACTTCGGGGGAGCCCCCGGTCAGCGCCGGTCAGCAAATCAACCCCACGGGCCTGGTCGGCTACGTGTGGGAGATCGCCGGCCGGTGGGGCATCTCCTACCGCGCCGCGGCGCTCCTACCGGCTGACGCGGAGCCGCTCCGTGTCTGACACAACCCTCCTGATGCTCGGAGTCCTGGCCGCTGCGGCGGCCGGGCTCTGGGCCTGGCGCCGCTGGCATTACCCGTCGTTCTGGCTCGCGATCGCCTTCCCGCTGACCGCGATCAGCGTACGAGCCACCTGGCGCAAGGTTGCCCTGGGCTGCAACCTCACCAAGAAGCGGCAGCGCTTCTGGTTCACCACGGTGCCCGGCCTGGTGTCCTCGACCGGCGTCGTCCGCGTCAGGCGCAAGTTCCAGCGCATCGCCGTGGACACCAAGCCGTTCATGTGGCTGCCCAAGCCCACCCGCTACGGCTGGCGCGTCACCCTGCACACCCTTGAGGGCCAGATCCCCGGCGACTACTCCGACGCCGCCGAACGGCTTGCCCACTCCTGGGGCGTGCACGCGGTCCGCGTCTCGTCCCCTCGTCCCGGACGGGTCGTCCTGTCGGCCACCGTGCGCGATCCACTCGTCCGGGTCGAGACCCTGCCCTCATCGGCCGATCTGCTCAAGGTCATCGTGGGCCGTCTGGAGACCGGCGGCCCGTGGATGATCGACTTCAAGACCGTCCCACACTGGCTGAACGCTGGAGCGACTCAGTCCGGCAAGTCCAACCTCGCCAACGCCCTGGTTCAGGGACTGGCTCCACAACCGGTCGCCCTGGTCGGCTTCGATCTCAAGGGCGGCGTGGAGTTCACCCCGTACAGTCCTCGCCTGTCGGCGCTGGGCACCACACGGACCGAGTGCGTCGCCCTCCTGGATGGCCTCGTCGGCCTGATGACCAGCCGCATGGCCGTGTGCCGCGAGGCAGGTGCCCGCAACATCTGGCAACTGCCGGACGACCAGCGACCCGTGCCCGTCGTCGTCCTGGTCGACGAGCTGGCCGAGCTGTACCTGATGGCTGACAAGAGCGAGAAAGACGAGATCGCCAAGACCTCGACGGCGCTCCTGCGGATCGCCCAGCTCGGCCGGGCCTTTGGCATCTACCTGTTCTGCTGCGGTCAACGGATCGGCTCCGACCTCGGCCCCGGCGTCACCGCCCTGCGCGCCCAGTGCTCCGGACGGATCTGCCACCGCGTCAACGACCCGGAAACCGCCACCATGACCCTCGGCGATCTCGACCCCGCCGCTCTCGCCTCGGCACGCGCGATCGCCGCCGAGACACCGGGCGTCGCGATCGTCGCCTCCCAGGACGGCCAGTGGTACCGCGCCCGCTCCTTCTACGTCAGCGAGCAAGCCGCGGAACACGCCGCCACCACTTACGCCGACCAAGCCCCGGCCTGGGCGGACGTCATCTCCGGTCACGCCTCGCAGATGAGCGACGCCGACCTCGCCGAGTTCCTCGACTCCATCCCGGACCCGCGAAAGGCCTGAACCGATGCGACGCCTCGCCCGCTGTCTGCTCGACACCGGCCCCGTCCTCGTCCTGGCTCTCATCGCAGGCGCAGGGTCCTTCACCCACATCCGCGAGACCGCTAGCGAACACGGACAGTCCGGCTGGATGGCCTGGGCGATCGCCGTCTGCATCGACCTGACCTGCGTCATGGCCGCCCGTGAACGCCAGCGCGACAAGAAGACCGGACGCCGACGGCGCGGCCTGATCTCCTGGCCCGTCCTCGTCCTGACCGGCGGCATCGTCTTGTCCCTGGCCGCCAACCTGCAACAAGCCGACCCAACCATCTGGGGCTGGATCACTGCCGCCACCCCAGCAGCCGCCTTCCTCGTTGCCATCTCGATGCTCGAACGCCGGACGTCCGGCCCTCGTCCCAACTTGTCCCCGGACGTCTCCGAGACGTCCCCGACAGACGTCTCACCGTCCCGTCCTCGTCCCGACGAACCCGCTGCCGTCCCATCATCCGACCGTCCCGCCCTCGTCCCCGCCCAGGACGGCCAGGACGAACAACCAGGACCGTCCCCAGCGCTGGTCGACTACGCCCGTCGCGTGGCCGACGAACATCACGCCCGACACGGCAAGCCGATCACCCGCGACGTTCTCCGCGCCCGCCTGGGCGTGTCCAACCAACTTGCCTCCGACCTGCTCCGCACCCTGCGGACCAGCTCGGAAGCCACCTGAAGGCCATCACCATGCACAACGAGCGAGACGCCCTCATCGCCGGACTCATCGCCCTGGCCGGCTTCCTCAAAGCCAATCCCGAGGTACCGGTCTCGATGGGACCCGTCGCTGTCCGCGCCTTCCCCGAGCACGGACCCGACCACCAGATGCGCGCCGAAGTCGACAAGGTCGCCGCCCTACTCGGTACGGAGATCGACCCCGACCACCTGCCTCACGGTCACTACATGACCGGCATCGACTTCGGACCGGTCCGCTACGAGTTCACCGCCATCCTCGCCGCTGCCCGCGCCCGCCACGCCGCCGTGGACAGCTACCGCGACTGCATCCAGACCGACAACACCTAGGAGAAATGACCATGCGTATCCACCTCGAAGGCAACCGCGCCGAACTCACTTTCGGCATGATCCACCTACGCCAGTTCTTCACGGTCACGTCCATGTCGCGGGCTTTCCCTGCCAGGAACCGACCGCGGCACTACCGCATCTACCTCACGGTCACCCCGCGCGAGAGTCGCTGACCATGGCACCGGAAGAGCCCTGGACCGGCTGGTCCCAAATCCTTGCCGCCGTCCCGCTCGCGCATGGCTGCTGCTGCACCTGCAACGGCACGGGCCTCGACGGCGACGGCGACACCTGCCGTGACTGCCACGGCACCGGCATCGACAACCACGGCGCTTAGCCGAGGCCCCCTCACCTGGCCACACAACCGCCAAGTTCCGCGCCAGGTGAGGGGCCATCCCACCGCAGATCACATCCGGATAGGACGGATCCCATCTTGCACCACCCACACGCCATAGCCGGGATGATCTCCCGACTCCATGACCCCGACTACAACCGCTGGGCCTGCCAGATCAAGCGCACCGGCGGCTGTCGCCAGCCCATCCACCTGCGCGGCAAGGTCGAACACTACGACCAGGCCACCGGCCAACTCCTGCACCGCTACAGCACCACCACCGAACCCAACGGCGTCCTGCGCGTCTCGTGCAAGACTCGCCGCGCCTCCCGCTGCCCGGCCTGCGCCGAGGTCTACCGGGCCGACACCTATCAACTCGTGCGCGCCGGCCTCGTCGGCGGCAAGGGCGTGCCCGAGACGGTCAGCGCACACCCGTGCCTGTTCGTCACCCTCACCGCTCCATCCTTCGGGGCCGTCCATGTACGTCGGGAGAAGAACGGCAAGGTCCTGCCCTGCCACGCCCGCCGCAACGCCGAAACGTGCCCGCACGGACAGGCGATGTCCTGCACCGATCGACACAGCGCTGACGATCCCCGGCTCGGCGAACCGCTGTGCCCCGACTGCTACGACTACGACGGTTCCGTCCTGTTCAACGCCATCAGTCCCGAGCTCTGGCGCCGCTTCACGCTTGTTGCGCGACGTTCGTCGTGTCCATGAGTGCGTCGTTGACGAGGGGGTTGGGGGACGTGCGAAGGCCCCGCCCGGTCGGTGAGGGGCGAGGCCTTGAGGGACACGCTGTCGCGGTGGTGCTCACTCTGTAGAGATCACCTCGGTGACTGCGGAGCGGGCGGCGCTTTCGTCG
>NZ_JBICRM010000076.1:0-13109 GCF_043197025.1 Nonomuraea marmarensis | reverse complement strand
CACCGCTCAGGGCACACCCCTCCTCACGACACGCGGACAACGCGAAGCAGAAGTGGGGACCTAAACCGGCCACCAGTGGTGACCTCGAACTGGCCACCTGTGGGGACTTTTACATGGCCACGGACACCGAGCGGTGCCCAGGATCAAGCGACGGTGGCTGCCCCGGCCCGGCGAGCAGCTCGAGCGCGCCTGAGGCGGTGAAAGGAGCCGCCCCCCTGCGTGAGCAGGCGTTCTCTGTCGGAGCGACACTCGGCACCGGGCCAAGCCGTCCTCAACCGGGGCCAGCACGCGACTCCTCGGCTTCACCGCCGCTCCAAAACCTCAGCGACGAGAGAGAAGCTTCACCGATCCCGAGATCTCCTCAACCGCCAGAGCGACATGCTCTAAACGGAGAACCTCCTGGTCCTGGGGCGGGATGACCTGTAGAGGCGCTCGGGAATCCAGAGCTTATTTCTTAGTAGATAAGACGCCCGAGAGGGGACGAACGGTTGGGGCATTCACGAAATCGGCGTTCTTTGGCGATTCAGGTTTCGCTGGGCCGCCACGATCAACCTCCTGCTCGCGACGAACGCGGCCTCCTTCTTCTCCTCGAGCGTGTCGTCGGGGTCGCCCTGGCGTAGGACCACCCCGAGGATCAGCCGGTGGCGGTCTCCGGACGTGGGATGGGCGGCCCACAGCAGCGCTCCGCCCGCCGGCGTGCTGGTGCCGGTCTTGAGGCCGACTACCCCGGGCAGCTTGAGCAGCTTGTTGCTGTTGACGATCTCGCCCGGGATGCCCGGGATGGTGATCTTGGTGGTGGCGACGATGTCACGCAGCACTGGATTCTTCATGGCCTGCCTGGCCAGCTTGAGCTGATCTACCGCTGTGCTGACCGTGGTGGGTTCATATCCGCTCGCCCCGGTGTAGGTGGTGTTGTTCATGCCCAGCTTGGCGGCGGCCGCGTTCATCTTGCCGACGAAGGCCCGCTCCGAGCCGGCGTCCCAGCGGGCCAGCAGACGTGCGGCGTTGTTCCCCGAGGGGATCAGCATCAGCTCGAGAAGCTGCCGCTCGGTGAAGCTCTGGCCCGCGGTGATCGGCACCGTGGACTCGTCTCGGTTGCCTGACTCGATTGCCGCCTGCCGGTCGACCCGGATGGACGGCCCCGCGGCGTTCCTGCCGAGCGGGTGGTCGCGAAGAATCACCAGAGCGGTCATCACCTTGGTGACGCTCGCGATCGGCACGGGCCGCTGCTCGCCGTGCACACTGAGGCTGTCTGCTTGCCCGGTGACTTCGACCGCCGCCTGCCCCTTCGACGGCCAGGGCAGAGCCGACAGCCGGGCCAAAGTGATCGGTGCCGGCCTGGAGCTCGACAACGACAGTGGCTGGGCCTGCGCGCCGCTGTAGACCAGCCAACCCGCGGCGAGGACGGCGGACAGAGCGACACCGAGCACCCACCTAGTGGGAGAAAGACGAGACAGCAAGGGCTCTTCACCTCCAGGAGACCGGGGCGCGCTTCTCGCGCCCACGTGGATCGTGCGTAGGGTCGGCATACATGGGCGGGCAGCTGTCATCGACGGCTTCGGGGCGCAGGTCGTAGTGCCAGGGTTCGTTGCTGTAGATCTGGCACAGCCCGTACTCGGCGCCGTACTCGGACAGCCACGCCGCGGCATCGAAGAGTCCAATGTCGACCGCGTCCCCCGACACGTGAGCAGACGTGCCCGCGGTGGCCACCCACCGGGCGGCTTCCTCTTCGGATCCGTACTTCGAGACCGTTCCTCGAGCCAGTGCGCGCCTTCGTGGGGCGCGCGTCCAGCGCGATGCCCTTGACGTGGTTGGATTCCGCCGGTGGTAGCACGAGCATTCGTGCCGAGGCCGGGGAGCCGGAGCGGCGCATACCTCCTCGTCGAACATCCGTTGTTGGACATGGGGATCGCGGTATCCCGAGGTGAGGCCGATGAGCTGGCCGTGACGCCAGAGCGCCTCGGTGCGCGCCGCGGTGAACGCCGCCATGGCGCCGTCGGTGAGCCCGGTGAGGTCCTCGGCGGGGAATCGCATCCCCAACGCCCAGCGGCAGGCCAGTTCGCGGGCGCGGCCGGGATGGCGGGCGAGCGCCGCGGGCAGCAGGAGAACGGCGAGCACCAGCGTGACCGCGGCGAACAGCCGGTCACGGGGCCGAGGTGGGATGGTGCGTGGTTCGTCCATGACGAACCACGATTGGCGCCGAATGTGCGTGCGTTGTCCGTCGCATGTCACCGTTTGTCGACGGCGGTCACCGTCGGCGCGACCGTGACACGACCATGACAAGGCGCGGATGAGGCGGGGACACGGCCGGGCGACAGTGGATGGGGTTGACCGGCGGGCGAGTTACGGAGCGTGCTGTTGATACTCGGCGGCGTGTCGCGAGTGTTGCTGATCGGGGATGACCCGGCCGTGCGGGAGGGCCTTGAGCCGACCCTGACTTGAACCGTCCACCGTGGACTGCAAGCCGTGTCCGGACGAGCCGAAGGTGGACTGCGGCACGGTGACCGTACCGATCGACTGGCTCCAAGCCGAACGGGCCGACCATCCAGCTGGCCCTGGCCCGGCGCAAGGCCACCGATCCGGCCGCCCGCATCGGGACGAGGGCGAGATGAACCGGCCGGAGCTGCTGTGACCGTCCGCTGGGACAGAAAGCTGCGGCGAAGGTGATCACGAAAAGGAGAAGGCGTGGCTAATGACAGAGAATGGGACCGGCGTTCGCTGTTTCGGGGCGCCGCTGTGCTGGCCGGTGCCGCCGCGGCCGCGCCGCTGCTGGGCGGCGCGGCCACCGCGCTGGCCGGCAGCAGTGACGCGGACGCGCTGTTCAAGGCCGGCAAGTTCGAGCAGGCCGGCCGCGCGTACGAGAAGATCCTGAAGACAGACCCCACGAACCTGCACGCGGCCCGCCGGCGCGGCTACGTCGGGCTGCTGTCCAACCGGTTCCCCGACGCCGAGAAATACCTCAAGATGGCCTTCAACCTGGCGCCCGACGACAAGGAGACCAACCAGCTCCTGGGCGACTGCTACATCCGGCAGGACAAGTTCGCCCTGTCCGCACCACACTGGCAAGCGGCCGGCGAAGAAAGCTACGCCAAGTGGTTCGCGGCGGTCAGCGGCGAGGCGTATCAGATCCACGGCGAGACCGCGCGGGTGCCATTCCAGCAGATGGACCCCGAGCCGCTGGTGGAGGCCTCGGTCAACGGCGGACCGCCGAAGCGCTTCATGTTCTACACCGGCGCCCCGAATCTGAGCATGCGCGCGTCGGTGGCCAAGGAGGCCGGGCTGAGCCCCGTCGCCAGTCAGAAGACCGATTTCGAGGGCATCCCCATCTGGGCGTACTGGGGGATCCTGGACTCCTTCAAGCTGGGCGGCATCGAACTGCGCAACGTCCCCGTGAGCTGGTCGGCAACGGAGTCGGGCGAAGATGTCGACACCGACAGCGACGGCCTGATCGGCACGTGGGTCTTCTACCACTTGCTGACCACCTTCGACTACGCGGGCCGGCAGCTGATCCTGCGCCGCCGCACCCCCGAAATGGCCAGGAAGGCACGCGCCGCCGCCACACGAGCGGGCGCCGAACCCCTGCCGCTGTGGCTGGCCCGTGAGCAATACCTGCACAGCACGGGCAGCTTCGCCGGCGTCGCCGGCTCCGGCACAGGGGTGGTGGGCGTGAACTTCGGCGGAGTCGGCGAGATCGCCGCGGGCGTGCGCGGGGAAACGGCCGAGCAGTTGGGGATCCGCACCGACTACGACCGCCAGATCGGGACTTTTGCCCAAAGCCACCCGGCCGTCGTCTACCCCTGCTACCCGAAGGAGATCCGCCTCGGCAACGCCGTCGCCAAGGAGGTCTACTGCTACACGAACCCAAACCAGCCGGTCAACGTGCCCTGGCCCTATGGGACAGGGTTCGACTCGATGGGCTGGTTTTCCCACTGCTTCTGGAAGCCCTACAACATCACCGTCGACTTCACCGACATGAACCTCTACATCGCCCGCGGCAAGGCCGCCTGATCACCGCGACTGCCGCCTCGTGCAGCAGCGTGGTGAAGCCCGCGCGGTCGAGGGAGAGCTGGCGGCTGGAGGTGGCGGGGTCTTCGTGGACGGGGGCGCCTGCGGCCAGCAGGGCGGCGAGGGCATGCCGCTGGCGGGCGTCGGTCTGCTTGTCGGTGGAGTGCCGCAGGTAGACCCGGTCAGCCACGTCCGGCATCCCGGGAGTGGGTGCTGGTAAAGGCGCGGGCGATGAGCAGGGCGTTGCGCGCACTGGTGGGGACGTAGTCACGCCGCTCCCGGGTGTCGGGCTGCCAGGCCAGCTCGACCGCGCCGTCTGCCTCGTTGGCGCGGTCGAGCAGCAAGACCTCGCGGTCAAGGAAGGCAGCGACCTCCTCCAGGAACGGAGCTGATTGGATCGCCGTACCGTTTCCGCAGGTAGTTGAACGCGGCCTAATTGGATCTGACCGTTGGGGGCGGAATCGACTGATTATGCCCCCCATGGGTTTCGCGAGTTGACGCTGTGGATCAGGCTCTCATCGCGCTGCCCTGTGGAGATCGTTTCTCGAAGCACGCGCTGACTTCGATGATGACGGCGTCACAGGGTTATCGGGCCCGACCTGGACTGGGCGTCCGTCCGACGGTGAGTCAAGGCGCAGGCCAATACGGTGCTCAACGCCGACGGCACGTTCGCCGACGCCCGCGTCCTGGTCCGCACCAAGGGCGGTGAGACCGAGCTCGCCCGTGCCGACGAGGTCGACTACATCGACGTGTCACCGCGCCAGATGGTGTCGGTCGCCACGGCGATGATCCCCTTCCTCGAGCACGACGACGCCAACCGCGCGCTCATGGGCTCCAACATGCAGCGCCAGTCGGTGCCGCTGCTCAAGAGCGAGGCGCCGCTGGTCGGCACCGGCATGGAATACCGTGCCGCGACCGACGCGGGCGACGTCATCAGCGCCGAGAAGGCCGGTGTGGTCGAGGAGGTCTCCGCCGACTACATCACGGTCATGAACGACGACGGCACGCGGTCGATCGCGGTCTGCGAGCTGAGATCGAATACCAGTGCCTAGCCGATGAGGGCCTCGGTGATCTGACGGGTGGTCTGCATGGCGACCTGGGGATTGACGGCGGCATAGGAGGTGTATGCGTTCAGGCCTGTAGCCAAGGCCCAGCCGCGGCCCCGGGTCCAGGTGGCGTCGTCCGCACCGAGCGCAGCGCGGAAGGCGGCCCGGCTGGCGGCCGACATCAGGGTGAAGGCGATGGTCAGGTCGCAGGCCGGGTCGCCGACGCCGAGCCCGCCGAAGTCGATGACCGCACTGAGGCGGCCGTCGACGGTCAGCAGGTTGCCGGTGTGGAAGTCGCCGTGGAACCAGACCGGAGGACGATCCCATCCCGGGGCGCTCAGGGCCGCGTTCCACAACTCGGTCATGGCCGTGGTGTCGAACGCGGCGCCCACCTCCGCGATGGCGGCCCGCGTCGCGCGGTCCCGGTCGGCCAACGGCCGGGACGTGAGTTTGTCGCGGACCTTCGCGGCCTGGATGTCCTCGGGTGCGAACCGCTGAAGGGCGGTCAGGAACTCCGCCAGTTCGACGGCGGCCGCGGACGAGTCGGCCAGTGCCTCGACGGTCGCCACCTCGCCCTCGAGCCAGCGTGACACCGCCCACCGCCACGGATATCCGAAGTCGGGCTTACCCACTCCCACTGGTACCGGGATGGCCAGCGTCAGCTGCGGGGCGAGCCGGGGCAACCACTCGAATTCCTTCTCGGCCTGTCCGATGGCGCCGGCGTGACGGGGCAGCCGGACGGACAGCTCCCCGCCCAGCCGGTAGATCACATGGTCCGAGCCGGCCGGCTCGAACAGCTCCAGGGGCAACGCGGCCAACTGCGGGAACTGCGTATCGACCAAGCCTCTGACCAGAGTGGCAGTGATCGCGGGCCGGGTGTCCGGGGTTCTCGTGGTTGCCAAGAGCTACTCCTGAGGTCGGCCCGCTCCGTGTGGCGGGCAGCCGCGACCATCACAGTGCACTGCGGGCTCGCCCGTCGACCTGATTTCTCGCTGAACCCGCCAGCATAGCCACCAGACGGTGACGGATCGGTACGCGCCGTGGGAACGGTCGGAGAACCGGGGCTCGTAGTACGCCTCCAGCAGCAGCCGAGAACAGGCTCCGGCGCGTCACCGACGAAGTGTGTTCACCGTGGAAGATCTCCGGGACACTGTACAACCCCACCGCAAGCTCAAGGTGCACCGAGCCGCTGATCTCACCTTCGGTGACTACATCTTTCTCCTGAAGGAACCACAACGCTGGTCCGCCCTGGCCTGGCAGCTCGATCACCAGCTCTCACGCATCTGGACGAGGTACGGGAGCCGGCGTGCGGGTGTGGCTGTCAATGCCAGCGCCCGCATTCGTGGATTGGTTATCGGTCCCGGCACGGGGGGCGGCCCCAGCCGCGGAGCGGCTACTTCCTCGACCGTCGTCAGGCTTCTGTGCCGACCCCGTGAGTCTTCCAACCGGACGCAAGGCATACACCAGCACGGCTACTGCGAAGAGTGCGATGAGCATGATCCAGACCGCGCCGACGTGCATAGCGTGGATGAACGCATGATCGGCAGCCTGCGCAAGAGCGGGCCGGTCGAGCGCGGCGGCGACATGCCGAGCCTGTTCTGCGGAAACCCGGGCGCTATCCTGTAGCGCCTCCGGGACATCGCTCAGCGAGGGTTCGATCGCGCCTCGATATGCGATCGACATGATCGTGCCGCCCACCGCAATCCCGATCACACTGCCGGCCTGCCGCGCCGTGTTGGTGACGGCCGACCCGGCACCGGACCGTTCCAGCGGCAGGCTGCTGATCAGTGCTCCGGTCACCGGGGCCATCACCATGCCGACGGAAAGGCCCTGCGCCAACAACAGGATCTCGATCCAGACGAGTGGGGTGTGCAGATCGAGAAATCCGACCGCGCCCATGCTGAACGCCGCCACAGTGAGCGCTGGCACGGCGACAGGGCGCAGCGACCATCGGCGAACCAGACGTGCGCCCAGGGGCGCCCCTACGACAGCGCCGACCGCGGTCGGAACATTGGCCAAGCCGGCCTTCATCGGCGAGTAGCCCAATGCACCCTGCATATAGAACGCGTTGTAGAAAGTGACGGCAGCCACAGAAAAGAGCAGCAACGCCATGGACACGTTGCCACCACCGAACACCCGCTGCGCAAGCATCCGGGGATCGAAACTCGGTTCCTTGGTTCTCAATTCGACGAGCACGAAAGCGGCCACCAGGACAAGCCCGACCGCGATCGGCGCCCAGACGTCCGGACGACTCCAGGCGTCCACCTGCCCCGCGCGAATCAGGCCGTAGGTCAACGCCGCGAGTCCGCTGATCGACAGCAATATCCCAGCCGGGTCCAGCGGTCGCACGGTGGGGCTGCGGAAATTGGGGACCAACAGGACGATCCCAGCCAATGCCACCACGACAATGGGGACGTTGACGAGAAAGACCGAACCCCACCAGAAATGGCTGAGCAGGAGTCCCGCCATCACCGGGCCTGCTGCCATTCCGACACCGGTGGATGTCGAGGAAATGGCGATTGCGGTTGCCCGCCCGGGGCCGGTGAAGGTCCACAACAGGATGGCAAAGTTGGCAGGCATGATCAGTGCGGCGCCGACTCCCATCGCGGCCCGGGCGGCAATCAGCTGGCCTGCATCGCCTGCGTACGCCGCCCAGATCGAGGCCCCAGCAAAGATCACCAAGCCAATTGCGAGCACATTCCGGTGGCCGAAGCTGTCGCCCAGTGCGCCAGCGGTGAACATCAAGGTTGCGAAGACCAGGGTGTATGCGCCTGTGGCCCATTGCAGCTCGGCCGGGCTGGCACCCAGTCCACGGACCGGGTCGGCAAGGGTCTCCAGGGTAATACTGAGGACGGTGTTGTCCAGCCAAATCAGCAGCGAACACACCATAAGAACGGCAAGAATCAACTGCTGCCTGAACTTCGGCAGCGTCGGAGGCGCGGTCATGAACACCTTCGGATATCGATCGGCGGGAACCCGAACGACCATAGGAAAACTCCACGACACTGTCAAGTTTAGACATTCTTGTCGAGACTGTTGCGGTCGAACGGACGATATGCCCTCGGACGGATTTGCGGACTGAGCAATTGTGTGCCCTCTGGCGGATTTGCGATTTGAAGGATTTCATGACTTCGGGAGGGTTGCGACTGAGCGGATTCCATGCCCTCCGGCCCGGTGAGCTGTCGCACCGCGTCCGGCAACCCCTGTGCCGTGCCAATATTCGTGTACTGACGCTCACCTGGGGGCAAGCGATCGCTAAGCCGCTCGCCGATACTGATTGATCAATCCCGAGACAGCCTTGGTCCGTCGGACCGGCGCCCTCCATCTGTCCTACTACGCGGGCGAAATCACCGAACCGATATCTTGAGTAGAACGTGGCCAGGTACTGGCGCTCCATCCGCCGAAAACCCATCGCCACAGGCACGATCAACGAATACCAGCACGCCGCGTACCCGCAGCTCAGGCTACGTAACTCAATATTCGAGCGGTACACCTTCCGCAAGGGAGGGCCCTGCCTTCCCCCCGAGAACGCGCTCTCTCGACCGGGGCGGGGGCATGCTTGATCACGGTTTGGTGTCGTGCGATCGGCCGATCTTGACGTGGGAGCACCCATAAGACGTTATTAGAACGTCTGTTCCCATCTGTGCAGGAGGTCCTCGTGCGCCACCCACTGGTTCGCCGATTAGCCGCTCACTGCGGCACCGCCGGCCTGATCACCGGCCTGCTCACTGTCGCGGCCCCCGCCGCCTCGGCGGCCGACACCACGACCGACCTCGGGGTGACCCTCGGCTCCTACACCGCCGACCTGGCCGTCGGCGGCGGCCGGGTGTTCGTCCCCGCCGACGACCGGATCATCGTGGCCGACACCGGCGGAAACCTCACCGGCGGCGTCGTCACCGGCCTGTCCGGCGTCCGCAAGCTGGCCATGAACGCGGACGACACCCGCCTGTACGCGGCGCTCACCGGCTCGAACGAGGTGGCCGAGATCGACACCGCGAGCCTCGCCGTCACCCGGCGGATCGACCTGTCGGCCCACCCGTGCCCGTCCACCCTGGCATTGCTGGGCGAGCGGCTGTGGGTGGGGCACGGGTGCGACAACGGCCCTGGCGGCGTCGTCGGCCTGGATCTGAGCGCGGCCACACCGGCGCCGGTGGCGGTCGGGGGCGAGCACCTGCGCGCTCCCGTGCTCGCGGCCGCCGGCGACACGCTCGTGGTCGGCCGGACCAGCCTGCACCACGCCGACATGCTGGTCTACGACGTCGGCGGCGGCACCCCGGAGCTGCGCGGCACGATCGACGGCGAGGAGTGGCGCATGGACTACCTGCGCGACCTCGCCCTGACCTCCGACGGCACCACCCTGTTCTCCGCGGCCGACACCCCCGGTCACTTCACCAGGTACGACACCAGGACCCTGGCGGCGACCGGCACCTACGGCAACGGCTGGGACGGGTATCCGTCGGCCGTGGCGCTCAGCTCGGGCGGCGCCTACGTCGCCGCGGGACGCCAGTGGGGCAGTACCGACCTCACGCTCTACGACGCCGCGACCAGCGCGGCGATGTTCGCGGCCGACCAGCCGGACGCCGAACTGCTCCCGGACGGCGTCGCGTTCTCCGGCCCGGACGTCTTCGTGCTGCTGCGGAGCTCCGCGAACCGGCTGCTGCTGTGGCGGGTGACGGGCGTCGCGCTGCCGGCATCCAATCTGACGGTGACGGCCCCGGCGCGCGCGTATGTCGGCTCGCCGGTCACCGTCGAGGGGCGGCTCACCCGCACCGACGGTAAGGCGCTCGGGCTCAAGCCGCTCGCGGTGACCCGGCGCCTGCTCGACCGGACGAAAGAGCCGATCGCCGGCGTGACGACGCAGAAGAACGGCACGTTCACTTTCGAGGACATGCCGCCGGACATCGGTGAGGTGACCTACTTGGTGTTCTGGGACGGCGACGACCACTACCGCCGAAGCAGCGCCTCCGTCACCGTGACGGTCAGGCACAGATCCACTCTCACCATGGACGGGCCGCAGTCAGGCGTCGTCGGCACGGCCATGGAGCTGACCGGCGTGCTGACGGCGGGCGGCAAGCCGCCCTCGCCGGGGGCCACGCTCACCGTGCAGCGCAGCGTGTACGTCGACAACATCAGCGATGGAAGCGTCAAGCTCCCGCAGGTGAGCGTGAACGCCGACGGCACGTACACGTTCACCGACACGCCCGCCATCGCCGGCAGGTACAGCTACCTCGCGTTGTGGTCAGGGGAGGCCACGGCCGGGCCAGCCAAGGCCACCCATCAGATCATGGTCGAGTGACCTGACGGCCGTGCCCGGCCATCGGGCCGGGCACGGCCGTCAGCCCTTCATCGCACCGCCGAAGTTGAACGAGCCCGCCAGGTACTTGTTGACCGCCACGTAAAGGATCATCGCCGGCGCCGTGTACAGGATCGAGAACGCGGCGAGCTGTCCGTAGGCGTGTGGGTGCCGAGAACTATGTCACCTCATGCGACCTGCACGTACTCGTGGATCAGGTCACCGAATCGATCTCGCCTAAGAACACGGACCTTGCCTGGTGGAGCCGGGCCGCCTCTCCCGTCCGGAGGTTCCTGATCAAGGCCGCGGTGTGGTCGGTGGGTGTTGTAATGAACTGCATACTCGCCGAGGACACACCGCAAGTGCCTCTGTCCAACGATGAGCATCCGGTCAGTGCATTCCCGGCGGACAGTGCCGACCCAGCGCTCGGCGATCGCATTGGAGTACGCCGTCGACTACACCCGATGGCGATGATCGGTATCGACGTGTCCGGGTGACCCACCCGTTCCATCCGCTGTGCGGGCGCGACTTCAAGTTTGTGGTCCATCGCCGGAACTGGGGTGAGGACCAGGTCTACTGCCGCGACGAGGATGGCGGCCTGTTCTCGCTGCCGGCTGCGTGGACGGATGTGGCAGGTGCCGATCCGTTCGTAGTCGCGCAGGTCGACCGCTTCCTGCTCCTCCAGAGTGCGCCAGCAGAAGTCGCCGTAGTCGTCGTCGCCGAACGCGGCGGCCAGCGACGTGCGCAGGCCCAGCCGGCTCGTCGCGGTGGCCGCCCGTCTGCGCAGCCGCCAGTGTTCGGGCACCTATCCTTGCTTGCATGGGTGACGTACTGAAGGGGCGAGGTTGCGCGTGGGAGTTCGAGGACGGGGGGCTGCGCATTACGCCTGAGCCGGGTAAGGCGTCGAAACTGAGCATGGAACTCGGTGAGCGGTTCGTGCCGTACGACGCGCTGGCCGATGTCATGCTGGAGCCTGGTGCACGCGGCAGGGTGGTATTGCGGGTGGTTCCCCGGGAGGGAGCCGATCCGGTCATGTCCGCGGCAACGGGGCAGCTCCAGGAGTCGCTCGATCCGTACCGGCTGGTGCTGCCCGCCGCCACGGAGACGCTGGCCGACCAGTATGCCGACGAGATGCGCGCGGCCCTGTCCGAGCGCGGTCCGGCTGAGCGGTTCCTGATCGCTGGTCCTTCGGTGCCGCGTAGTTTCAAGGCATGGGATGGTGAGGCCGCCTTCGACGGGCAGGCTGTCACCTTCACCTGGTTCTCGTCCGGAGCTTCCCCGGCCAAGTACACGGCAGGTGACCGGCGTTACCCGATCACCGAGATCGAGGGCGTCGAGTGGCATGCACTGGAGGACGCTCGCGGGTCGTTGCGGCTGCGCATCCGTGGACACCAGGCCCTCTCCAACCCCAACAACGATCCCGCCTCCGTGGTGTTCGGCATTGGCTGGGGAGCCACGCATCACTCCCTGCCCTTCGCCGCCGCCGTGCTGGCCGCCGTACAAGCTCCCATGATCGAACAGGTCGCGGCGGAAGACTGAGCTGCTGTCCCGTATGTGACTTTTGTGCGCGTTGGTACTTGGAACTCAAGGCAACCGCCAGGGGTGCGCCAGGCAGTGCAGGCGATGTTCCCAGAGAGGATGCGGCCGGATCCGGACAGCATTCCGTGACAACCTGATCACGCTTTGGCACGTCTCACCTCCTGTCACGTTCCATTCACCCAAGCCCCGCAGGAGTGCACGTTGCTCAAGCGCTTCGCTCTCGCCGTCCTCGCCACCGCATGCCTGACCGCGTGCGGCAACGGCACTGCGCCGGCCGCGCCCGTCGAGACAGTCACCGCGACCGTCCAAGCCACGCCCACCACCAGCCCCGACGAAACCGACCCGCCCAAGCAAGAAGAGACCCCAAGCGACGCCGCGGCAAAGAAGAAGCTGCCGAACGTCGTCGGCATGAACCTTCAAGAAGGCCAGGACACGCTGCAGGCGGCAGGCTTCTACGTACTGAACGACAAGGACGCCACCGGGCAGGACCGGCTGCAGGTGTTCGACCGCAACTGGGTCGTCACCAAACAGTCGCCAGCTGCTGGGCAGAGGGTGAGCACGGACACGCTGATCACCCTGTACGCCAAGAAGCTCGGCGAATAGAGCAGGTCTGGGCAGCCACCTGCTTCTGGGCAAGCGCAGGCGACTGGACCCGTAACGCTCCAGAATGGCTGCATAGCTCTTGACCTGGGACGACGCTCCCCGTACCGATACGACACCATCGACCTTGTGCTCGTACGATTGCTCTACCTGATCGCCACGCGGATCTTCGCGTGGCTCGTCCTGCCATCTCGTTCCTCCGCAGCCAAAACGCAGAAATATTGATCCTTTGGCACGAGGTAGTGCTGCGCCATCAAGGCACCGCGCCAAGGCCCACCTGACCGGACCGCGCCCTACTCTGCGCCTGTTGGGTTCGATTATTCGGTCACTGCATATGACCTGTTGGTTCGCTATGCACACTGAAATCCCGACGCTTCGATTTGAGCGATGGCTCAAGCTATTTTGAGCGGGCGCTCAGATGGCGGCACCCGAGATCCTCACGTCTGCCAAGAACCGCAGGCCACCGCGTGGGTCGAGTTTTCGAGCCCCACACCCTCGACCCGATCTGCCTGAAGGTCTTCGAGGAGAAGACCAGCGGCAAGCTCGCCACCGACGACCGGCCAGACCTCCTGAACGCGCTGGGCTACATCCGCGAGGGCGACCTGCTGACCGTCCACGAGGTCGAC
>NZ_JBICRM010000075.1:0-13135 GCF_043197025.1 Nonomuraea marmarensis | reverse complement strand
ATGTGGGCGGTTTAGAGCCTCCCCCCGCAGGGCGGCTCTGAAGGGCCATCACCTTCATCTTCCACGCAGCACCGCTTCAAGAAGCTCTACCTACATCACAAGCCCCTCTCCACGTTCGTGGCACACCCTCACCGCTACTACGAGCCGGTCCGCCGACGTGCCCCGCGACGGTACTCAAGCCCTACAGGGCACACCTGACTCGGGCACTCCCTCTCGCCACCCAGGTGGGTGATCGGTGTCGGGGCACGCCTTCTCACGTTCCACGCGGGAGCAGCAGACCGGACTCGCGTCGCCTCCATGCCGGGCACCGCCTGGCCAATAAAACGGGCACCCGCCAGACTTATCCCGGAGCCGCTTCCACGCCCCGGTTTCGATGCCATCTGTAGATTTCCGACACGTCAGCAGCGATTCGCTTGCGCTCGCCTTTCCGGACCCCACCTGACGCCTCGCAGGCGCCTTTTCCTCGATCGCTCACCACGACGGTCTTCAGCCAACGCAGCACGAGGCGGTTTGGAATCTCCCCCCGCAGGGCGACTCCGAAGGGCCATGACCTTCATCTCCCACGCAGCATTGCAATCAGAGATGTCTGCCTACATAACATTCCTCCTGCATTCGTGACACACGGAAGCGATCTTCAAGACTCACTTCCCATGCCTGATCAGAACCACTCGTGAACACCCCCACTGCCGATCTGCCGAATGCTCGCCGAGCGTCTCACCCCCAGTGAGGCCCCTCTGGCGCGAGTACCTCCGCCCGATCAGGACAGTCGATCAAGATGAGGGCACAGGAGCCCTCTCACCTTCGCAGAGGTTCCGAGATAGGGCCTGCCGTCCCAGCGATGAAGGGAGAGAATGGGGACTACCAGCCAACACGTTAGGTACACGAGGCGAACGCGGAGGCGGACATGGCCGGTCCACCGTTGTGGCCAGCGAGGATCCGTACTGAGCGCAAGGCGCGTAAATGGGATATTCACTCCACCGCGCGCCGCCTACGAGCAGCGGCCGGGCAAGACCGTAACGACTTGCCCGAGCACGCGGATCTGGTCCGCTCCATCCGCCGCTGGGAGTCGGGAAAGGTCGCGTTGATGAGTGAGCGCTACCGGCTCCTGTATTGCGCCGTCTTCCAGATGGACGAAAGTGTCCTGTTCGCCGAGACCACCGAGATCGGCCTATCGCAC
This sequence comes from Nonomuraea marmarensis, assembly GCF_043197025.1. Lineage (NCBI taxonomy): Bacteria > Bacillati > Actinomycetota > Actinomycetes > Streptosporangiales > Streptosporangiaceae > Nonomuraea > Nonomuraea marmarensis. The sequence continues at coordinate 11,958 of NZ_JBICRM010000075.1, read as the reverse complement.
CCTCCTACGGACACAGACAGTGATCTCGGCAAGATGACCTCCCTCCGTGAAGCCGACCGGCGGATAGGCGGAGGCCACCTCTATGCAACCGTGATCGGCTACCTGGAACACGACATCGCCCCACGTCTGTTCAGCGGTGCCGACGGACCACAAGCCTTCATCGCCGCTGCCGCCTTTACCGAGATGGCCGGCTGGATGGCCCACGATGTGGGCAAGGACAACGTCGCCGACCGGCACTTCCACCGGGCCCTGGACTTCGCGGGGTTGAGCAGCGACCGGCAACTCCAAGCGCACATCATGGGCAGCATGAGCCACCTCGCCCTGCGGACTGGCCACTCTCGGGACGCTATTGGCCTGGCCCAGCGTGGCGTCGACACTCTCGTCAAGACCGGCACATCGGCGCCCGCCACGCATGCGCGCCTGCTCGCCATGGCCGCCTGCGGTTCGGCCGAAACCGGAAGTGTCAGCGAGTGCTCCCGACTGCTGATCCGCGCCGAGGATGCGCTAGGACATCGCCCGCAGAATCCGCCGTCGGCATGGACCGCGCCGTACGATGAGGCGACGCTGGCGCTCGATACGGCACGATCGATGCTGCAGCTGAGAAAGCTCATCGAAGCACAACACCACGCGCGGCGATTCCTTACGCTGCGTGCAGCAGACCGGACTCGCAGTAGAGCATTCGGTCAACTGGTGCTGGCCCGGACACTACTCAAGCAGGATCAACTCGATGAGGCATGCGCCTTGATCACGAGCGCAGCGGCGGACACCCGATCGCTGAGCTCGCTCATCGTCACCCAACAACTCGCCGATCTACGTGAGCACTTGGAGGCGCACCGAGAGCAGAGAAACGTCGCCGAGTGCCTCGAGGTACTGGAGCACGCGTATCGCGAGCGATGCTGGATGTACCAATAAGGAGGTCCTCCAGTGAGCCCCGACGCGCCGCTCTACGAGCGCGATCCCGAAGCATGGAACGCCTACCTCGCCGAAGGCAACGCCCGGCAGGCCCGCAAACGCGTAGGCGCCGACGTACTCATCCGCGACGAACACGACCACGTCCTACTCGTAGACCCGGCCTACAAACCCGACTGGGATCTACCCGGCGGCATGGCCGAAGCCAACGAGTCCCCCGCCGCAGCCGCCCGACGCGAGCTCAAAGAAGAACTCGGTCTCGACATCGAGATCGGCCGCCCACTCGTGGTGGACTGGGTATCACCCCACGGACCCTGGGACGACTCCCTGATGTTCATCTTCGACGGCGGAATCCGAAGCCACCAGCAACTTTCACAACTGAAGATCGTGGACCCCGAGCTATGCAGCCTCCGACTGGCCAATCCCGCCGAGCTGTCTGAACTGCTGCGACCATATGTATGGCGCCGAGTACGCGCCGCACTCTACGCCCTTCCAGCGAGGCTCACCGTCTATTGCGAGAACGGTCACTCGCTCGTCTGAAAGCTGCCTGAGGCTTCTCTCCATCCCAGATGACGGCGAACACCGTCGGGCTCGCACGAATGACAGCACCCGCATGGACGCCCTGGTCTCGCCACCGCGGTGACGGACGGTGGCGTAGCTAGACGAGGACTTGAATATCGTCTATCGACGATTATCGATGGAATTATTGGACAGGGTCGAGGCCGAAGAGTACGCGAACTGGTTCAAGGCGCTCGCCGATGCCACGCGTATCCAGATCGTGTCTTTGCTGGCCAGGAAGCGTTTTCCGCAACTGGCCAGCGGAGTTCTCCGCCTTCAATCAGGCCGCCACCTGCGCTCCCGCCGCTTTGATCTCGTCGATCTCGTTCTGGTTCATTCGCGTCACCTCGTTCACGAAGGACAGGCACAACTCGGCCAGGTCGCTGGAGTCCTCACGGATCACACCCATGTCGAGATACGCCCGTCAGATATCGGATGCAGGCTCCGACGATCCGATCCGGCGAACGGAAGGCGTTACGCGCCAGCCAACGATGCCGGCTCTATCCGCTGTCGCATGGGCGCGCACCAACGCCGCGAAGCCACGCCAGCGCGGTGGGCGTGAAGAGCGCCGCAACCACTCGGCGAGCGGCTGCTCCAACGACTGGACCTCCAGCGTCTGGCCACGGTTGTTGTTGCGTAGAACCACCAGCGGCTCGACCCCGCCATGAGCCGTTCCTCATGCAGACGCAACGCCCGCAAGGCCAGCACCTCGTTCGCGCCCGCGCCCGGGTCAGCCAGGGCAGATCCAGGGCCGACGGCGGCGCCGGGCTCGGCCTGGCCATCGTCCGCGCGCACGGCGGCCGTGTCGAGGTGGACACCGCACGCGGTGAGGGCGCCACCTTCCGCGTGCTCCTACCTGGCTCCCAGGCGGCTCCCAGCCCGCTTTGAAGGGCGCTCGGCACATTCGGGAGCATGAGAAGGACACTCATCGCCACGGCTCTGCTATCCGCGTTCGCCCTCGCGGGCTGCGGCGGCCAGCAGAGCGACACCGGAGTCGCCTCCGTAGCGGTCGGCAACCCGTCAGGGGCCGCCGCGAGCGCCTCGCCGACCGCCACGGCCGATCAGGAGGAGCAAGGCAGGAAGTTCGCCCAGTGCATGCGCGAGAACGGCGTCGCCATGGACGACCCCGACCCCAACGGAGGCGGCGGCCTCAAGGAGATCGCCGGAGAGACCGACAAGACCAAGCTCAGGAAGGCCCTAGAGGCCTGCCGCGAATACGCGCCGTCGAAGCTGCGAGGGGGCATCAACGGGGAGGACGTCGAGCAGTTGCGCCAGCTCGCGCAGTGCATGCGCGAGAACGGCGTGGACATGCCCGACCCCAACCCCGACGGCACCTTCCCTAGCGGCACCATGAGCAAGGTCAACCGGAGAGACGCCAAGTTCGAGAAGGCGCTCGAAACCTGCAACAAGAGGATCCCCAAGCCAGGGGCGACCAAGTGACACAAGTGGGAGAGAAGAGCCAGCGGGCGATCCGGGCCCTACCCCGCGCCCCCGCCGTCCGCTGCGGGCCCTCGCGTGGACGGGCGGTGCCGCGCTGCTCGCCGCCGCTGTCGCGGCCGCCGCCGTGGGCTTCGGCGGCAACGGCACGGGTACGGCCGTCGCCACCCGCACACCCCCCGCCACCGCGAAGGTGACCCGCACGACCCTCACCGCGACCAAGACCGTGGACGGCACCCTCGGCTACGGCGACACCTTGACCGTCACCGGCAAATCCCAGGGCACGATCACCTGGCTCCCCGGAGAGGGCTCCACCATCACCAGGGGTCACGGCGTCTACAGCGTGGACGCCGACCGCCGCCCCCTCCTGTACGGCACCATGCCCCTCTACCGCACCCTGGAGGACGGCGTCGAAGGCAGGGACGTTGAGCTGCTCGAACGCAACCTGGACAAGCTCGGCTACACCGGCTTCGACGTGGACAAGGAGTTCACCTGGACCACCAGGGAAGCGGTCGAGGACTGGCAGGAGGACCTCGGCCTCGACGTCACCGGCAAGGTGCAGCCCGGCGACGTCGCGGTCGCCGACGGCCAGATCGCGTCGCCGATCGTGTCGTCGTCCCTTTTCACGTTGCTGTGATGATTCATCTTGGAGTTTGGGAAGAACGACATGCTCGCCTTGAGCCAGAAACCCTCCCCGCTCTTGGTGTTCCGTACCAAGGCGGCACGGACGGCATCGCCCGTCACCTTTCCCACGGCACCAACGAACGCCAGTAGCGAACCCCGTGAGGACGCTTTCCCCGAGATGAGCGAGCGCGTAGGCACCCACCCGCTCCAACGGATGCGCCGTTAGCACCAGGCGGCTCTGATCGGCGCACGGCAATGGATCCCCGCCGAGCAGATCAGCGACCCCATTACCGCCATCACCACCGGCCTGCCGCTGGACCTGGCCTTCGCCACCAAGGGCGAACTGGCCATCGACCTGCTCCGCGAGGCCTACGCCGACGACGTGCGCCTGGACTTCGTGGCCGGGGACGAGGTCTACGGCGCCTGCACCAAGCTACGCACCTTCCTGGAAGAACGCGCCCAGGCCTACGTCCTGCGCATCCGCACCACCTTCACCCTCACCCTCGGCGGCGGCACCTGCCTGACCTGCGAACAAGTCGTGGCCAAGTACTTGAAGCAGAAGCGCAAGTGGACCATCCGCTCGGCCGGTGACGGCTCTAAGGGCGAGCGCACCTACGCCTGGGCCTGGATCGCCACCGCCAGCCCCGCCCACTTCCTGCTGGTCCGCAAGCACCGCACCACCGGCGAACTCGCCTTCCACTACTGCTTCGTCCCCGACGGCCAACCAGTCACCCTGCCCCGCCTGATCGCCGCCGCAGGGCTGAGATGGCCGGTGGAGGAGAGTTTCGAGGCCGGCAAGAGCCTGTTCGGCCTGGATGAAGCCCAGGTCCGCCTCTATGAGGCTCTCCTACGGCACCTCGTGCTGGTCATGGCCGCCCTGGCCGTCTGCGCGATCAGCGCCGCAGCTGCCCGGCGCCGCACCGACACCCAGGCCGAGGTGCCCAGCCACCCCGATGAACAGCCGCCCGAGGATCTCGGCCTGATCCCGCTGACGGTCGCCGAGATCAAGCACCTGTTCAACACCGCCACCACCCGCAGATCGTCGCTGGAACACGCCGCACATTGGTCAGCCTGGAGACGCCGTCATCAAGCACGTGCCCGCTGGTTCCATCACCGAGCTCGCCTGGCCACCGCATATGTCCAGGTCAGCTAACAAATGGCGGCTGCCGTACTAGACAATCGATGCAGGTTTAGCCATATTCTACGCGAACCGAATCCGCGCCGGCTCTGGTCGGCGGAGACACCGACATTTCCGCGATCGGTGCGCTGGCCGCCGGCCCGGGACGTTGCCGGATCCTGCTCGCCTTAACGATTTGGCTAGATCGGTCCTGGACAGTGCAGCGCTATCGAACTAGTTCGGCGGACGACGGAGGATGAGGACATCGTTGTGCCTGCCACAGTGCAACGCTCTTGCAACGCAAATCGAAGGGGAACTCAAGAGCCGAGCGTAATGCGCTTAACTTGGGCGACGATGGATCGGGAACGATACGTGTGTCTCGCTGGCGAGACACACGTATCGTCGTATCCATTCATCCCTGAAGAAGCGAGGGCCGGTCAAGCGCGGGGTTTCGTGGCTGAGTATCTTTTTTTTCTGGCGTTCCGGGGTAGGTGACGGGCACGCCGGAGAGAGGCTGGGTTCAGGTGGAGCGCCCGGAGGCGGAGCCGAGGACGTAGGACCTGGAGGCGGCCTCGTAGGTCGGCGGATGCTAGTGATCGCCGGGACGGTATGGGGTTGTGGGGTGCGCGGCTCGGCAGGTGGCAGGGCCTGTGTCGGCTGCGCTCATCCCATCGGTTTCCAGGGCCCCGCTGGCCGCCGGGACGGTCATGAGGTGGGTGCGCGGGTGACCGGCGAGGTGGTCACCGCACTAGTCGGCCAGGCTAGGCCAGTAAGCAACGGCTGTTGTCTGTCGGAGGATTGTGATGGATTACATACGGCTGGGGTGTTCGGACGCTTACGGCGTCGCGGTTCTGCCTAAGCATGGTGACCTACGGAGACCGCACCCAGCGGAAATGCCGCCGACGAGGACGCCGGCGACTGGCCCAGGACAGAGCGCGCCGAGCCACCACATCACCGTGCCGTCAGTGATTCGGTTGACCCCATAAAGAAAAGGATCAGACAACGTGTTGCCGACATGCCGGGCGTGGCCCGGCTGGCGTGATCTGGACACACGGAGGCGAGGGGTTTCGATGCGCCGGTTGACCCGCACGGCCATCGCGACGGCGCTGGCTCTGTTCTTGGTGGGAGCGACTGCGGCTGGTAGCGGTGCGGCGGTCCCGGGACCGCGTGCAGAGCAGTGGTGGTTTACTGCCTGGGCCGTACAGAACAAGGTATGGCCGATCACCCAAGGTCAGGGCATCACGGTGGCGGTCATCGACACCGGGGTGGAAGCGAGCATTCCCGACCTGACCGGCGTGGTGTTGCCCGGTACGAACCTTGACAGCGGTAGCGGCGACGGACGCACCGATGTCGACACCGACGCCCCGCCGGGTCACGGCACCGCGATGGCCGGATTGATTGCCTCACAGGGGCGCGGGACCGGTTTCGTTGGCGTCGCACCCAAAGCCAAGATTCTCCCCATCGTGGCGAATCACGTCTCCGATATGGCACCCGCGATCCGGTACGCCGCCGATCATCGTGCCAAGGTCGTGAATATCTCCCAGGTGGCGCCCCAGGCGTGCCCGGAGGACATCCAGGAGGCGGTCAGCTACGCGATCCAGCACGACGTCGTCATAGTGGCGGGCGCCGGCAACCAGGGCGACTCGTTGAATTTCTCGAACACTCCGGCGAATTGTGCGGGCGTCTTCGCGATCGGTGGGTTGGACGCGCGGCTGCGGCCGTACGTCAGGACGCAGCGCCAACCCTATGTCGCGGCGGCGGCGCCTGCCACAGGCGTTGGCGGAGTACTCAGAGACGGGAAATACCACACGTCGGAGGGTGGGACGAGCTCTGCGACGGCGTTGACGTCGGCAGTGGTGGCGTTGGTGCGGTCGAAGTTCCCGAACCTATCTGCGCGTGATGTGGTGCAGCGGATCATGGCTGGGCTCCGCGATGCCGGCCCGAACGGTAGGGACGACCAGACCGGTTATGGTGCGGTCCGTCCGAACCAGGCGCTCACCACAGCCGAGGTCCCGCGAGACACACCGAACCCGGTATTCGCGGCCTACGACAAATGGGTGGCCGCCAACGGAAAGAAGGTGGGCTCGGGAGCGCCGTTGGCGCAGCACAAGCCGCCGGCGCAGCACAAGAAGTCCGAGGTGGGCGGACTGCTCGCATTCGCGGGGCTGGTCATCGCAGTCTTGTTGCTCGCCGGTCTGCTTTTGATGTTCCTCATGTCGCGCAACAAGCGCGCCGCTGCGGCTGGCCTCATGCCGGGCTACCCAGGTCACGGTCAGCCACGGCCGTACGGCAGGCCGGGCCAACCTCCGCAACAGGACGTACCTCCGGTCCCGCCGCGGAGCGGGCGTCCAGGCTTCGGGCCTCGGCAGAACCCGCCCGTCGGCCCTGGGTCGCCGCCCGCCCCGTACGGTCAGCAGGATCCGCCCGCGCAGCCCCGAAGCTAATCTGAACATGCCTTTGTGATTGTGGGTGCCGATGCTGGACGGGCTGGATGTGCTGCGGCGTTCGTTCCTCGATGGGTGTGGCTGTGTTGAAGGGACTGGTCTGATCACGCGGTGAGGTCGTATTTGCGCTGGTAGCGGGTCTGGTAGATGCGTTGGTGCTCGCGTGCGAGGTGGTAGGTCCAGTAGTCGGAGAAGTCACCGTTGCTGACCAGGGCGCGCAGTTTCAAGATGGCCTCTGCTCCGTGCAGGCTTCAGCGGGCTCCGCGGGCGGTCACCGATCAGGTGGCGGCAGCGCCCTCGATGACGCCGGTGGCGATTTGCCAGCCGGAGCGAGCGCGGTGTCGTAGGCGAGGTAGGGCTGCTTGGCGGTCAGGTAGCCGATGGCCGTGTTGATGCCCTTGCGCCGTTCGGGGTCGAGCCCGACCTAGGTCGCTTGCCGGTCGAGGTCGCCGATCACCTCGCCGGGGCGGCCTTGGAGGATGGTGTGCAGGTGGGCGGCGACCCAGGCTTCGGCGGCCGGGTCGCCGTTGGCGTGCAGGCACCAGGCGGCTTCCAGACGTACTGGAGTCAACCCCGGTTTGATCTTGAATGCGGAGCGATTCCCCTAGTAGTTCCTTGTCCCGGTCGCGGAGTCGCTTCTTCAACCTCGCGACTCACCGATTCGATGATCCATGGGACAGCCCCTCCACGGCCACGGCTGGGCGTCAGAGTTGTTAACGTCATGACCATGGACCACGATGAGAATCCCCCCAAAGGTGTCAATCCGAACGTTCCAAGTATCGCTCGCGTCTATGACTATTGGCTGGGTGGAAAGGACAATTTCGCGGCCGACCGGGAGATGGGCGACCGGGTCAAGGCCGCCGTGCCCGAGATGCCGTTAATGGCGCATCACAACCGGTTGTTCCTTCGCCGGGTGGTGCGGTTCCTGGCCGGCGAAGCAGGCATCGGGCGGTTCCTGGACCTGGGAGCAGGGCTGCCGACGATGGAGAACGTCCACGAGGTGGCGCAAAAGGCGCGTCCGGAGGCCGAAGTCGTCTACGTCGACAACGACCCGGTGGCGCTGACACACGCGCGGGCGCTGCTGGCCACGACCGGCAACACGCATGTGGTGGACGGCGACCTGTACGAGCCGGAGCGGATCCTGGCGGAGGCGGACGCCCTGATGGGCCTCGATCAGCCCATCGCGGTGATGATGCTGGCGATGCTGCACTTCATGCCGGACAAGGACGCCCACCGGATCGTCCGCACGGTGATGGACGCACTGCCGCCGGAGTCGTATCTGGTCATCAGCCACATCGGCGACACCCCGCAACTCCGGAAGGCGGCGAGCTTCTACAGCGCCTCGGGGACGGGGGCGGTGCTTCGATCGCCCGAGCGGATCGCCGAGTTCCTGGACGGGCTGGAACTGGTGCCCCCGGGAGTGGTGCCGCTGCCGGAGTGGCGTCCGGATGAGTCGGTTCCGGCGCTGGATCGGATGACGGGGATGGCGGCGATCTGCGGGGTGGGGCGAAAGCGCTGAGGGCCGGGTCGCCGTTGGCGTGCAGGCACCAGGCGGCTTCCAGACGTACTGTAGTTAACTCCGGTTTGATCTTGAATGCGGAGCGATTCACCTGGTCGTGTCGTTGTTGCGATTGCTGCGACGTACTCAGCAGGGTCCGATGATTTTGGTTTGCGCGTGAGGGGCGGGGCCACCGCGGCGGGCCAGTTCCCGGCGCAGCTCGAGGTTCTCGCCGTGGGCCTGGGCGAGTGCCTCTCGTAGGTCCTTGTCCGGGTCGCGGAGTCGCTTCTTCAGCCTCGCGACCTCCGCGGTGAGTGCGAGGACGATGTTGTTCTCATCAGCGGGATCGGCAGCGGGTGGGGGTGCGGCCGGGTTCTGCCGTCGGAGGTTTCGATGCGTTGGCGCAGGGTGGGGTGAGTGTAGAAGAAGGAGTGGGAGACACCGGCTTCGCCCTGGACGGCTTGGAAAGTGATCGGCTCGCCGCGCTTGATCAACGTGCGGATGGCGGCCTCGGCCGCTTTCGTCTTGATTTCGGATTTGCGGCGGGCGGCCTGGTTGAGGTGTTGATGCGGCGTTGGCGCTGGTCGGTCATGAGTGCTGCTTCCGGTGGCGGGTGAGGTCGACGGACACGGGGACCGGGCTGCTGGGGGTGCCCGCGCCCTGGACGGCCCGGCCGGGGCTGGCCTGCATCGCCGCCAGGAGCTTGACCAGCGCGTCGCGTTCGGCCTGGCGTTGGACGAGCAAGACGTTGTCGTCGGGCATGGGGTGGCCGTGCCGGTTGTGGAACCGGGCCCTGGTTCGCTCGATCAGCGCGGTCGTCTCGGCCAGCTGCCGTTGGAGTGTATCCAGGTGGCTGTCATCGGTGACGAAGACGCCGCAGGTCAGGCAGGGCGTTGCCCTTCTGGCAGGTCTGCAGGGGCAGCAGGCAGTAGCCGTGAGGAACCGATCGGCTCGATCCAGCAGGTGTAGGGCGTCGTGGTCGTCGGTGGAGAAGAGCACGCGGGTGCCATCGGCCTTGAACTTGCGAGTGGCCAGGAATGCCTGTTCGGCGTGCTCGTCGCGGCGGGCGACGTAATGCATGGACATGGTCGAGGTGAAGTGGCCCGCGTAGTGTTGCAGGACGTGGACTGGCAGGCCCAGCTCGGTGAGTTTGGTCAGCTTGGTGTGCCGGAACCGGTGGGTGTGGCTGAGCTTGACCGGACGCCCGGCAGCGTCGGTGATCTGGGCCAGCTTGCTGAACAGTCCCAGCGCGCGGCCGTAGTTGGAGTTGCCGTAGGGCTCGATGCCGTGTGCGCTGAAGCAGGCGGCAACCCCGGCGTCGGAGCCCTCCTCCGAGGTGGCCCGACTCGCCGATGTGATGATCCATGGGACAGACCCTCAACGGCCACGGCTGGGGGCCAGGGTTGTTAACGTCATGACCATGGACCACGATGAGAAGGCCCCCACAGGTATCGATCCGAACGTTCCAAGTATCGCTCGCGTCTATGACTATTGGCTGGGTGGAAAGGACAATTTCGCGGCCGACCGGGAGATGGGCGACCGGGTCAAGGCCGCCGTGCCCGAGATGCCGTTGATGGCGTATCACAACCGGTTGTTCCTTCGCCGGGTGGTGTGGTTCCTGGCCGGTGAAGCAGGCATCGGGCGGTTCCTGGACCTGGGAGCAGGGCTGCCGCCGATGGAGAACGTCCACGAGGTGGCGCAAAAGGCGCGTCCGGAGGCCGAAGTCGTCTACGTCGACAACGACCCGGTGGCGCTGACACACGCGCGGGCGCTGCTGGCCACGACCGGCAACACGCATGTGGTGGACGGCGACCTGTACGAGCCGGAGCGGATCCTGGCGGAGGCGGACGCCCTGATGGGCCTCGATCAGCCCATCGCGGTGATGATGCTGGCGATGCTGCACTTCATGCCGGACAAGGACGCCCACCGGATCGTCCGCACGGTGATGGACGCACTGCCGCCGGAGTCGTATCTGGTCATCAGCCACATCGGCGACACCCCGCAACTCCGGAAGGCGGCGAGCTTCTACAGCGCCTCGGGGACGGGGGCGGTGCTTCGATCGCCCGAGCGGATCGCCGAGTTCCTGGACGGGCTGGAACTGGTGCCCCCGGGAGTGGTGCCGCTGCCGGAGTGGCGTCCGGATGGGTCAGTTCCGGCGCTGGATCGGATGACGGGGATGGCGGCGATCTGCGGGGTGGGGCGAAAGCGCTGATGCGCCATCAGATCCTCCCGAGGGGACCCGGCCTCGGGAACAATGGAAAAACTGGCCGGTAACATGCATTTACTTGACAGAGCCTCTCGTGCACACCGGGGTTCTGCCCGAGCATGCCCCCATCCAGTCAAAACTCCGCCGCAGTCCGGACAACGCAGCACACCCGCCACGAGCCGCCGATCCAGCTGTCTCGGTCGCCCCGTACCGTCACCATCAGGTGCCCGTTTCGCACCGAGGGGACCCGCCCGTTTCAACAGATCGTGGCGGGCGGGTCACCGCCTTCCAGTAGAAAACATCCCCACACCGGCAGCGGAGGCGAACCCCTCTCACTCCGCAACCCCGGCTCTCCTACCGTCTCCATGATCAGAAGCGTTCAAGAGCATTCACGTCCTCACCGTGAGAAGCGGGGGACACAGACCGTCGTCGTTGTAGTGTTCCTCGGCGCACAACGGCCAGGGCTCATCGGCCGGCCATCTCAGCGGGCCTCCGATGGAGCTGTCCTCGTACGATGGGATTCCCGCACGCGGATGCAGCCGGAGCGCGTTTCTGCTGAGCGGCTTCAGCTCGGGATAGAGTTTCCCCCACAGCTACAGACCTTGAAGGGCTAGCAATCAGCGACGGAACGGATACGTAACGCTATAGGTGCGTTACATGCCTGTATTTCAGCAGTACAACTCTCCTGTGCGATATCCCGACGGTGGCGGACTGTCCGCCGTGGCGCGCGCTAATCGTGAGCAGGTCCGCTTCAAGGCGGCGGACATGTTCGCCCGCGGCCTGACCCCGCCGCAGGTCGCCCGGGCGCTGCGCGTCACCCCCAGCTCCGCCAGCACCTGGCACCGCCTCTGGAAGCAGGGCGGCAAACAGGCCCTGGCCTCCAAAGGGCCGGGCGGCTCGCTCTGCCGCCTGAGCCAAGAGCAGATCGTCACACTGGAGGCCGAGCTCGACCGCGGACCAGGCACGCATGGCTGGGACGACCAACGCTGGACCCTGGCACGCGTCACCACACTGATCAAGGAGCTCTTCCGCATCGACTACTGTCAACGGCCAAGTGCGTGTCGCCGCTGGTGGCCATGTAGAAGTCCCCGCCTCTTCGTAGTTGACTACTTCTTGATCAGGCGTGCTGGTGTCCTGGTTCGTGCCTGTTTCATCCGGAAGGACT
>NZ_JBICRM010000074.1:0-13226 GCF_043197025.1 Nonomuraea marmarensis | reverse complement strand
ACGCGATCGGCGCGCTACGCCTGCTCAACTTCACCAACATCGCCGAAGGCGCCCGGTGGGCACGCGACGACTTCCGTCACCCGCTCATCGCCCTCGGTCTCACATAGTGAGAACTCCTTCGGCCCTGAGTGCTGGGGCCGTGACGATCGGTGCCCGCAGTTCCGGGTCGCGGTATGGGATATCGTGCAGGTCGTGGGTGCGTACCTATTAATCCTCGGTGAGCGCGAAGCTGTCGCGTGGGTGCTGCGTGAGTCGCGGATGGCCTTCCCACGGACCAGTCGCAGCGAAGTGAACCGGCTTAAGATCGGAGACGATCTCTTCGTCGTTACCACCCGGGGGTGCTGGCACAACCCAAACCGCGACCGCACTCGGGTCATCGGCACAGCCGTGGTCGCCTCAGAGGTCGTGCCTTACGAGAAGCCTGTCGCCATCGCGGGCCGTGATTTCACTCGCGGCTGCGACATCACCGTGAGAGCGCTCGCGCCGTATCTCGTGGGTCTCGACCTGGCGCCTCTCGTTCCACGACTGGACGCCTTCCCCAGCAAGAACACCTGGTCCATCCGCCTCCGGCGCCCCCTGCTTGAGATCAGTACATCGGACGCCACCCTGCTCACGCAGGAAATTGAGGGTGTAGCCCGCGAGCCCGCTGCGGTCATCCCGATCTATCTGTCCTCCATCCGTCCAGTACGGCGTCTACCCGCTTGAAGCCCTTGGACGGCCATTTCGGCAGTGGGACATGCTGGGGATGATCTTGTAGGCCCCATGTGCCGAGAGGGCTGTTTATGCAGGTCAAGGCGCTAGGGCCCGCAATGGCGCCTCCGCTCTCCTACAGCGGGTGCCGCAGGTTCGAAGGGGGCACTCTGTGATGTCGCGAGACATCGGAAACCCTCGAACCTGCGGCAGGACCGCAGGTTCGAGGGTTTTCTTTACTTTCTGGGCTGTTGTGGCTGGTAGTCGCGGGTCGGGTCGACGGTCAGCTCCCGCAGGAGTTCGCCGGTGACGGCGTCGATGATGCGGACGTCGAGATCTTCGATCAGGAGCATGACGCAGGTTCGGGCGTAGGTCCGGCCGACGCCGATGTTGTGCAGGCCTCCGGCCAGGCGGAGGGTGACGACGCCGACCTGGTCGATGCGGTCGTGGCGGACGCGGGTGTGGGTGTCGGTCTCGCGGCTGGCAAACGTAAGCCGCCCGCCCGCCCCGGGGCGTCGGCCACTCCACGGCCAAGACCCACGTGAGCCACGTCCTCACCAAGCTGGGCCTGCGCGACCGCATCCAGGGCGGTGATCTTCGCCTACGAGTCCGAACTGATCACCGGTTAGGTCGGCTCAGGATGCCGCCGGTAGCCACCGAGCCCCATCGGGTCGGCGTGATCCGCAGCAGCGATTGCGCTGGCGAAGCCACCGCCCGAACCAAGCGGGAGTTGATCGAGGTGGCCCTGCTGCGGCATTTCGAGCAGCTCACCGACCGGGCCCACGCGTTCGTCGCCGACACCGATCCGGCCGTGGCATGGCATGGCCCGTCCTCCTACGGACGGTGATCGAGACCGGTGTCAGCAAACTCACCCTCGCGCCCCCTGGTGGCCGACCGCGACGAGTTCTCGCCGACACCGTCGCCGCTTCGAACCGACTGAAGGCCGTGGTCAGCGAGGTCCTGCGTCGGGGTCGAGCTACCCGACAGATCATCGGGCCATGAAGACCTTCTTGGCTTCGGGGGAGTCGGGGGTCGAGACGTAAGCTTGGCCGACGGACAGTTTTTCCAAGGCCTGGGCCATGTCCTGGCCAGCTCGGCCGCGCAAGAAACCGGCGACTGTCTTGCTTTGCGGGTAGTTGCAGCGGAACGCCACCTTAGTGCCGGCGTTGCCGAGCACGTCCTTGTGGAAGTCGTCCACTCCCTGACTGGCCACCACCACGGCGACGCCGTATTTGCGGCCTTCCTTCATGATCTTCGGCAGAGTGACGTCCTTGGCCAGCCGGTGCGCCTCGTCCAGCACCACGGCCAGGCGCAGCTCGCTGGTCTTTCCCCAGTGGAACATCTCCCGGTAGACCTTGCGCAGCACGAACGCGGCGGCGGCCAGTTGTACCTGTTCCATCAGCGTGTGCACGTCAAGCACCACACCACTGGTGAGCAGTTCGCCGAACCGACCCTCGCCCGCGTTGTTTCGGAACAGGCCGAACTCGCTCAGCGGGCGAGTCCGCGCCGCCACGTTGCGGCCGTGCCCGGCACTTTCCTTCTGTTCTAGGAGCTTGGCGAACTCAGTCATAGTCGGCAGCCCCGTCGGGCCGTTGGCCGAACCGAAGCCGTGTCGCTGGTACAGCTCGCGGAGAACCTCGTAGACCACGTTCCGTTGGATCTCCCCCAGCGCGCTCACATAGCCAACGACCTCGGCCAGCTCCCACGCCGTCTGATTATATTTCTCGTGGCTGACGTCGGTCCGGAGCTCGAATGGGGAGAAGTCCAGCCCGTCGCCCGCGTCCACGACCGTTGCGTCGGCCGCGGGGTCGGCCGCCATGTCGCCGTGGAAATCGATGACCAGCGCTGGCAAACCTTGCTCGGCGAACGAGTTGAGAATACGCCGGGTGGTCACCGACTTGCCCTGCCCGGGAATGCCGAGAACGAACATATGCGGACTGCCCGACGTGCTGATCCGCCACGTTAGATCGGCGGAGTTCGCGTCCTTCCCGAGCACTACCCGCACCTCATCGGGCCGTTTCTGAACCGACTGTGTCGCCGGTGTTTCCGTGGTGGATGCTGGCTCTGATTGCGTGGTAGCCAGGACCGGCTCGGACGGCGTGTCCACGGCCAGCTGGGCAACGGGTTCCGTAATGTCCACGGTGGACACCGGGGCCCGGCTCGGGGTCAATGTGGCGATGCCTGCTGTGCGCAGTTTCGGAGCGGTCAATGCCTCGATCGATATCCCGCGATGCTCGCTCGGCAGGTCCGGCTCGCCGGTCAGGCTGACCACGTATCCCTGTTTAGAGATCTCCGGGCGCGTGCCGTCCTCGATCCGGGCGAACTGGCGTTCTGCTGCGGCCAGCCGCTCGGCACTGAGCAGATCCGCCTCGAAGGCCCGGTTCGCGTGGTAGCGCAGGATTCCCGCCAGCCGGGCCCGCTGCAGGTCGGCATCCAGGCGGGGTTGGTCGTTGCCGAGGAAACCGTCCTCCAACATGGTCACAGTGGCATTGAGGTTGTCGACGATGTTCTCGGCGAGTTGATCTGGCGACGCGTCTTCCTTCAGCGGCTTGACCTCGACGCACTCGAACCTGATCGCCTGCCGGGTGGCGCGGACCAGAATCAGGTCGCAGAACCGTGCCTTTTCCTCCGGAGACTCCTTGTCCTGCGATTTCTTGCGCGTGATGCCGAACATTTCCTGGTGCATATCGACCGGTACGACGATCGTGTCCTTCAGGTCGCCCCGGCTCTCCAACCAGGACACCAGCGCCGCGAGGCTCACCGCCTCAGCGGCCAGGTCCGACTGACCGATGAGACGCAGCGCCAACCGCCCGGACACGAGTTGCATGGCCCGCAGGGTGCCGCGCACCGACTGGGTGTCGTCGGCGAATCCCAGGCCGCGCATCGCGGTGGCAAGCAGGCGTTCGATCTCGGCCTGATGTTTCGTGGTCACGGTGAGCCGAGGCCCGATTCCTTCCAGGAAATCGGGCGCGTAGTCTAAGACGTACGGCTGGTTTTGCTTCGGGCTCGACGAATACAGTTCCGGTCCGAGGTTGCGGTCGATCGACATAACCCAGTCGGCCCGGTCATGCGCCGCGGTCAGCGCCCGGCGTTCCGGCTCGCCGAGCGAGACGCGCAACGCGATGCCGTGTTCCGGCGCCAGTCCACGCGCCGCAGCGAGTGCGGCCTGGTGCGCCCGGTGCGCGTCGACCGCGTCCGCCGCGCCATCCCGGCGCTTTTCGCCCCGGTATTCCCGGAGTTGTACCGCTGGCATGGCTTCCCAGTGCCGGCCGTCCGGGGTGTCTACCAGCCTGTTGCTGGTCGGGGTCAGCAGGTTGCGGAACGACGTGGTGGCCGCCGGGGCCGTCGAGCCGCCACCTGCCTCGACCACGGCCAAGTCGTTGACCACACTTATATGCGCTGGCGTGTCGTCCTTGGCCAGCCGGTCGAACGGCCGCACGCTCAGCCCGAGCGGCGGCTTCAAGTACGATCGTGTGCTCCCCACCCGGTATCTTCCGACGGCCCGCTGCAGGTCGGTCAGCGCGGGCAGCGGATCGGTATTGCCAGGCCGGGTGCTGTAGGCGGTGACCTCTGCGCGCCCGGCTAGTCTAGTGACGTCGGAGTCTGCGGCCCGGTCGGTCAGCACCGCTCGGCGCAGCGCCTGGGCCAGCAGTTCGCCGGAGCCGGGGTTGATCGCCAGAAGCCGGACTGCGTCCGGCTTCGAGTGGGTCTCCCGGTAGTGCTCAATGCGCTCGGCGAGCATCGCCGGCGGCACGTCAGTGGCGACGTCCCGCCAGTCGATGCCAAGCACGTCGAACGCCGCCTGGATGGCGATGCCCGGTTCCTGCTCGTCGGGGGCGAGATAGATCCCGGTGCCGACCGTTGCCTCCCTGGAGTGCACGAAGATGTCACCGGACGTCGTACGGGGCACGGCGAACGGCAGGTTGGCCGGGGTTACCCGGCGAACCAGGTCGGCGTCCACCATCGCGCGCCGTTTCGCCTTGTTCGGTTCGCTGTCGGCCAGTTCTTTTGCCCAGCCGGTGATGGCCTTGTCATATTCGGCCAACCAGGTCAGTCGGAGCGGATGGAACGGCAGCACGACGACCGCCCGGATCGGCCGGCCGCCGGCGATCGTAATGTCCAGTGTCAACGTGTCCATCGCCAGCAACGCGTCCCGGTGCGTCGCGTCAGTCGCCGCGCGGTCGAGCGCGTTCTTGTAGCTCTGGCAGTAGGACCGGACCCTGTCCCGGAGCTCCTCGGTCCAGTCGAGCGACTCCACGAGCCAACGGGCTTGATGCGCGCCGAGTAGTGCGTGGATCTCTTTGCGCTGTTTTGACAGTGCCGTCGGCAACGGGTCTTCGACGTGCTCCGTGTCTTCGGCCTGCAGCACCACACCCATGCGTCCGTTGGCGCGAAACGCGGTGGCTGTGCTTGCGCCCTTGAACAACTGGTGTTGCAGGTTGACCAGCACCGGGCTGACGCCGAGCAGCACCGTGCGCCGGCTGCCGAGGCGCAGCGACACTGCGGTATGCGCGTCGTCCAGGCTGTAGGCGTCCTCGGTCAGGTCATCCTGTCCGGCGAGAACCGCGTCCAGCCTGCCAAGCGCGAGCGCCCATGCCGAGGCACGCCGGGTCTCCCCGGTGATCAGGTCGGCCTCCCAGCGCACGGTGAACTGCTGGCTCTCGTCCTGAGCGAGCTCACCCTCCCTTCCCTGCAGCAACACCGGCTGGCCTGCGGTGTCCAGCCCGGTCACTCGCACCACGAACAGTGAGCCCTGTTCGAGGTCGGACTCGTCGAGCTTGATCTCGACGGTGGCAGTACGCCGGGAACCGGCAACGGTCACCTTGGCCTTCGGCCCGGAGTCGTCGCCGTCGCGCAGGTCCTCCGGTGGGAGCACCTCGACCAGCCACCGGTAGATCGCGTCGCTCTTGGCTGGCACGGTCTTCCACGTCACTCGCACCACGGCAGGAGACTCCTCGCCTGCCTCGGTATAGGGCAGGTCGCCCGGGTTGTCTTGCTTGAGCCGCGAGCTTTTCACCACCGCGCCGTTCTCCCGGAGGAACGGGTCGACCCGAACCTGATCCACCGCAACGGTTTCCGGTTCGGTCAGCGGCCATTGGCTGAAGTCGAGGCCGGGCACGGCGGCCAGTTCTGCGGTCCACTCAGCGGGATTGGACAGATCTCGGTACGAGCCGGACAGGAACGCGGCAAGGTCAACGCGTACCGGACCATCCTTCAGCTGGGCATTGCTGAGCCGGTCGGACACCGAGGACACCGCTCTGGGCGGCCGGGAGATGGCCTTGACGGACTCACTATTGCGGGCGAGCCGGTCTACGAGGTCCGGGCCGCCGAGATCCGGGATGAGGCCGACCACCGGCAACGATGCGCCGACGGTGTGCCAGGTCGGTTCGGCTGTGACTGCGGCGACGTAGCGGGCCCATGCCTCGGCCGGCCGGTTCCTGCCGAGTACGCTGGCGACCTTGTCCACGCCGACCCGAATTTCGTCGTCCGGCAGTTCGTCAACCATCGTGGCACTGGCTGTACGCAGCAGGCCGACCACATCCTGGCGCTCGAAGCTGTTGTCCAGCGAACTGGCCGCCACGCCGGCACCCACCGGCACCATCAGCAGCAGTTGACGCTCCTTGCGGTTGCGTAGTTCGACCGCACGCTCGGCCAGGATCAGCAGCTCGTCGTCGGCTTGGGCGCGGGCGTCGACCAGGACGTGTACGTCAGCCTTGTCGGGCGCGAGGGCTCGACGCACCGCGTCGGCAAGGCGCTCGGCGTCGGCGTGGCGTAGGTTGTCCACCCGGACACAGTGGCCGGGTTCGTGGTGATCTATCCGCTTGGTCAGTATGGTTGCGATCCGGTCAGTGACCAGATCCGGCAGCGTGGTGTCGGTCGGCTCAGGCATCACGATCCCCCAGTGGGTGGCGAACGATCTGTTCGGAAAAGTCGTCGGACAGGCTGTCGAAACATCCGAGCAGTTGCAGCCTGCGCTTGAATGCCGCCAGGTTGGCCGCCGCGGCGGCGCGTGCCTCCGCGCCGTCCAGAAACGCCGGTGGCAGGTCGACGAGAATGCCGAACCGGTCGCGAAGCTCCCGCAACAGGCCCTTGAGCGGTATGGTCGGCCGGACCGACATGTCGGACCGGACGAACACCGTCATCAGCAGAATCTGCAGTAGTTCGTCTGTCGGCGCGTATCGCCACGACCGGCGGCTATTGGACGAGCCGGTGAGAATCCCGTACGGCTTACGCAGCCCGCCGACCGAGCTGAACCAGCTTACCGCGTTTTTCGTTGCGCGATCTTGGTTGACAAATTCGAGAACGTCTAGCAGTTTGTCAAGTTCGCTTTTGTCGGCGCGTTGTGTTCTCTCCAGGAAGTCGGCCTCATCTTCCGTGATGTGTTCATCGCTGCGCTGGTTGGTTGCCGCGATTTCATAGAGTTGGCTCATCGCAAAAAATTTAACGACGTCGTGTTCGCGTAGTTCGGCAAGTTGAGCCAGCTTCTCTGGATCGGAAAGCGCTTCACGTCGCTCTCGCTCGTCCGGGATTCGCTGGATCGCCTGCTCGACGATCATGAGTGTCATGCGGTCACGAAAAGTGAGCCTGATCTGATTGAGATCGCGCTCCACGCACAACCGGGACAGCCTGTCCGAATCGTCGTTTATTCCGCCGGTGAAGTCGCAGTACAGTTCGATCGGTGATTTCGGATGGTCCTCGACCATGTCCGCGGGCGGGGTACCGGTGCGCAACAGTTCGCGGCCCGCCGCGTTGACCCGAAGTGTGAGAGTGAAGACATCAAGCGCGAGCAGTCCGGCAAAGGTGGACATCAACGCAGCTGTCGGCAACCGGTTGGCATAGGCAAGGAGGTGCGCGAGAAGCATTTCTCCCAGACGATCCGTTACGCCGGGGAGCGGGTTCGGCACTTGCGATTCTTGCTTGAATTCCCGCGCATCGCCCATCTCGAATCCTTCGAGGAAACGAAACTCGAGGAGTGCGCTGATATCCAGCTTGCTCGGGTCGGTCAGTTCGGGTTGCCATTTCGGCTCGTGTCCGATCCCCAGACCATGGCCAATATTCTCCGCGATGAGCCTGCGGAGTTCACCAGTCGGGTTGCCCGCGGTTCGGTGGGCTACCCGGGTGCGCAGAAGTTGATAGGCGAAGTCGTCAATATAGCGGTGCCGGGTTCGTGTCCGGGGTACGCCTGCCCGATAGGCTGCCAGGGTGAGGGGAGCAACCGACAACATCTGTTCGTCATTGTGCGCCTTGCCGACAGTGCCCATGTCGACGATGCAGGAGCGCAGCCAGCCGTCCATCAGATCTCGGGCGTCCGGTGAATCGAAGCCAGTCATGTGCTCGCTGTCGAGCAGCCGGTCCCGATATCCAGCGTAGTCCCGTTCGTTGGTCAGGAACCTGGCCGATCGGCCGCCCTTGACACACGCCTCGAACAGATGGGGCAGCACGCGGTCCACATCCGTGTCCAGTGTGCTGAAAATCGTCAGCGGCCGATATAGATACGTGCTCATCGCCTTGGTCAATTTGATGGTCATGGCGCGTCCTCCCGCACGATCTGGCCGCCGACGGCCTTTGCCCGCAGCGAACGGCCGGAGCCGTCGATGATCCATACCGCGTGTGCCGGTTCCCGGCGCAGCCGGTTGCCGAAGCCGGTGACTTCCTGGCGGATCGCCTCCGAAGCCAGGTCACCGAGGATCTCCCCGTCGGCGGCGCGCAGTAGCAACTCCGCAGTGTCCAAGGTGATCCGGAGTTCCGCACCGGAGGAATGCCGCAGCACCAACAGGTCCGGGAACGACTCGATGTAGCGGGAGCGTGCTCCGCTTGTGGCCAGCACGAACTCGGTCGGATCCAGCTCCTTAATTACCACGATGGCGCGTACCGCGGGCGCGTCGTACATCTGGTCCCGCAATGCGAGACGGACGCCGTCGTAGCCGACGAAGCCCAGCACTCTGGACAGTCCCGCGATGAACCGTGGCAGCGCCTGCTCTGGCGTGTCCAGGGCATCGAGGTATTCATCGAGATGCCGGTAACCACGCACCTCCAACCGCCCGGATACGGTGCCCCACTGGCCGAGGAACAATGCCCGCTTCAGCCGACGTATGTCCGCGTCGAGGATGGTGTGCAGGTCGGGGATGAGGTCTTCTCTGGCCCTCGCGGCTCGGATGGCACCGGGCGCTGGGAGTCCGGCCGGGTCGAGTTCGGCCCATTCCTGGAGCAGGTTGTCGCTGCTGTCGCCGGCGAAGGTCAGACCGGGCAGTAACCGGGCGTCGGTGGCCGGGTTTTCGTCCGCCTCGCGTTCGGAGTGGACTTCGTCGCAGGACAGGTCACCGGTGATCAGCCAGGCGAATGCGGACCGGACGTCCCGTACGGTCGCCCGCCGACGGCGGCGCAGGTGGCTGGTGAGTACGAGCTCCATGACCGCCGCCTTGGTGGCCGGTGCCCGCAGGTCCGTGGCGTTGCGGAGAATCGGGCAGACGCCTCGAGACACGCAGTCGGCGCAGTCCGACCAGCGGAAGTCGGTGGTGAACAGATCGAGAATGGCTTCCGCGAGATGGGGCGCTTCGCCATTGGCGTCGGCTTTTTCCGGCATCGCCAACGCCCGTTGCTTGAGGTCGACAAGTGCCACCCGGGAGTCCGGGGATGCGCCGCCTCGGCGTTGCTTGGCCAGTTCCGCAGCGACGTCCGGGTACAGGTCGTCGTTGTCGGTGAAGAACTGGGTGACTCGGCCATCGTTCGCGGCGATCAGCACCGTGCACCGGTTCCGGTCCTCGCCGTCGGCTAAGTCGAGCGCCCGATACAGCATCTCGTCCGAGGACAGCGCGCCGTTGGACTCCGAGGCGTCGTAGACCGCGACGAACGTGTGGCCGTCGAGCCGTTTGACCCAGCCAGCCTTGTCTTCGTGCACCTTTTCCGCCTGCCGAGCGTCCAGTGCGTCACCCACCTTGACAAGGAACGAGGTCTTGCCGTCACCGGGATTACCGCTCAGCACCACGACGTCGAGCTTCTTGTTGAGAATTGCTGGCAGCAGTTCGGTGTCCAGCCGGGTTTTCGCGTAAGTGTCGTGCGCGAAAACGTCGTCTAGGCCGCGGTTTCCGGCGTTGCCGATGCCGCTTTCCCGGTACAGCCCACGCAGCGCGGCCACCGTGGGATTCACCTTGCGTTTGTCCGTAGTAGACGGAGTGCTCGGCTCGGTGAGCAGTCGCGCGAAATCTGCGGCGCTCTGCGGTCGGCCAGCCGGGTCGTACGTCACGCCCTGGTAGAGCGTGTCCAAAAGGGTGCCGCCGAACCGTAGCCGGTCCTCGTCGGACGGCTGCACCAACGTCCTGCGGCCTGACAGATCGGTGCTGGCATAGGGATAGCGGCCGAGCATGGCGTGCAGGATCGACGCGGCGGCGGCATACAGGTCGGCGGCGGGGGACCAAGCGCGGCGCTCCCACACCTCCGGCGCGGTAAACGGTGGCGAACCGACCGCGGAATGGGCGTTGTCGACGTGTGCGGCCAGCCCGAAGTCGATCAGCCGGGCGGCGCCGTCGTCCCGCACTATGATGTTGGCGGGGCTGACGTCCCTGTGGTAGAGGCCCTGCTGGTGCGCGTCGCCGAGGCCAGCGAGCACGTCCAGCGCGATACGCCGGAACTCGTCCCCGGTCGGCGTTTCGCGCGTGACGAGTTCTTTGAGCGTAGTGCCCGGTACGTATTCCTGGACCAGCACGCCCGGTTGCGGTTCGCGCTGCAGGTCATACACCCGGGCGCAGTAGCGGCTGCGCAGCTTGTCGGTGTTCTGATATTCGTCGAATGCCTGTGCCCAGGACACGCGATCCGGTTTCAGGTATTTGAGCGTGCGCAGCTCGCCCTGCAGCTGTTCGTCGGTGGCGAGCCAGGTGACGGCCCATGCGCCCTCGCCGAGTTGGCGCTTCAGCCGGTATCGGTCGGCGACCAAGTGGCCTGCCATCGGTGTCGACGCGTCCTCGGTGATCGCCATTGCCGTCGCCTTGTCCGGCGCGGTCGCCGAGGCCACTTCCGCGGCTTCCGGTCGGTCGTCGTAGCCCGGCGCGAGACAGCGGGCCAGCAGTTCACCTATCTCCGGATAGGTCGCCGCGCGTTCCCGGGCCTTGTCGTGGTCCGGCGTCTCATCCTGGTCGCCGTGGATCCACTGCACCAGGCTCAGCGCCAGGCTGTAGACGTCATCTTTGGTGCCGAAGAATTCCATGGTAGAGCCCGGCGCGCGGAACGGCGTCGACGGATGGTCGTCGAACAGGCTGGGGGCGATGGTTTCCGTGCTGGGAATCCGCGCCCGGCTGAAGTCGCGGAAGCGGACCCGGTCGTCGCCGGTGATCTCGATGTAGCGCGGCCGGAGCGCTCGATGCATGATCTCCTTGGCGTGCACCGAGGTCAACGCCGCGAACGCGTCATGCACGACGGGTTTGGCGATCTCCGGCGGAATCCGGTTTTCCTGGTCGGTCGGCGTCGGAGGGTCACCGCTGAGCTTCCACAGACTGGTGCCGCTCAGGTCGGGCACGATCGGGGTGACCCGGTATCCCTCCCAGTCGAACCAGTCGCGTACATGCCAGGTACGATCTTCCTTGGCCAACAAGGCAAGCGCGTCATGCTCGCGTTTGGCAAGGAGTTCCGCAGCGGGCCGGTCGGTGGCGTTGGCCACCGGAACGCAGTGCAGGAACACCAGTTCGCCCGCCGGGTTGCGACCGGCGTAGACCTGGGCGTTGCCTTCGGCCCCAAGCAGCCCGTCGACCTCGTACTGCATTATCTGCTTCGGGGTCTCGGCCGGGTTTCGCGGACCGAGACCGAGCAGGTAGCTCATCGCTTTCGGGCGCAGTGCGGACCTCGTGTCCGGCAGGGCGGCGTCCCGGGCGGTCAGCATGGCAGCCGCAGCGTCCAGCGTGACCACCTTGTCCTCGCCGAGATCGCCGGTCCCAGATAGGTCGATCGACGGGTGGGACATGACCACGTGGCCGGTGACCGGGCGAACCCCTCGGGGCAAGTTGGCCTGCGCCGCCGTCCATCCGCTGACCTTCGCGCGCAGTCGGCCGGCCAGCACCCGGGCCGGGTGCGCCACCTGGCCGACGGGATCGGGCCGTTGCTCGCCGTTGACGTACCAGGCTACTTCGCCCGCGACCACGTGTGGGCCCCAAGATTTCTCCTCGCAAACGTAGATGCCGTTGACGCCGACCACGATCAGGTCGAAATCGACCGGGTCGGTGTGCGTCGGAATCTGGCGGCCGGCGATGACGTCCCAGTCGTCCGGTAGCTCGGCCGCGAGCCGGCGGGCCGTTTTTTCTTCGCCTGGGCCGTGCCAGTCGCTGAGCACGTGCAGCCGCGCCACGTCACTTCACCTCTTTGCGATTGTCGATCTTGTAGTCGTCAGGCCAGGTCCAGCGCCGGACGTCGGGGTTCAGCGCCGCCAGCCGGTCGACGTGGGCCGTGGACTTCGTGTAAGTGATAAGCAACTGGTCCGTGGCGCGGGTGGCGCCGACGAACCCGACACGTTCGCGTTGCCTGGTCGGCTCGTCGATTCCCGCCGGTAAGGTTTCCAACCCGACCAGGAACACTATCGGGAACTCGTAGCCCTTCCCGGAATGCACGGTGATTACCTTCACCGTCGACGTGTTGGTGTCGAATCCGGACGGGTCGTTCCGGTCGAACACTTGGAACGGAATATCGGCCGAGGTCAACGCGGCACGCAATTTTGTAAGGCCGCGCCATTGCGTGAGCAGGACGGCGATCTCGCCTGGCTGCCGCCGTCCGTCGGCGAGCAGAGCGGCGATTTCCCAAACGACGCAGTCGAGTTGCGCGTTCTTTGAGTCCGCCCAGATCAGATCGACCGGTTGCCCGTCCGGCGCACCGTCGATCCCGGCCACATGTTGCCCGGTCAGCACGCTTGCGGCGCGCAGCACTTGTTTCGTGCTGCGGTACGGCCGAGCCAGCGTGTGGCGGACGACGTCGCGGCCAGTTAGCGCCGAGGTCAGATCGACGTCTCGGTACAGCCCCTGCGCCTGGTCACCGACGAGCAACGCGCCGCCACGGCCGGGCCGGACGGTGTCGAGCGCGAACTGTAGCCAAGCCGGGTCGAAATCCTGTAACTCGTCGACAAGCAATGCGTCGAAGGCCTGCGGAATCCCGCGTGCCCTGGCCTTGGTCAGATCCTTGGAAGCGCCGTCGCCGCCGTTGAGATCCATCCGGAAACCAAGCCGGTGGGCGAACTTGCCGACTGTGGTCACCAGCACCGACGGGTCGTTCACCAGTCGCGTCACATACGGCACCAGCGCACGGTTGTACACCAGCACGGCGATCTCCCAGTCCGGATGAACCCGGCGCAGTTCCCGTGCCCGGGCGGCGAGCAGCAACGTTTTCCCGCTGCCCGGCGGCCCGGTCGCCACGGCCACGTCGGAGATCGGCGCCAGTGGGGTGCCCCGATCTTTCCGGACACGGACCCAAGTAGGGTTTACGTGACACCCGGAAGGCAAGGTAGTGGCGAAGAGGCCGAGGCATTACTCTCCCGAATTGCGGGCCGAAGTCGTTAAGTACGT
>NZ_JBICRM010000073.1:0-13738 GCF_043197025.1 Nonomuraea marmarensis | reverse complement strand
CAAGGTCACCGTGGAACCGAACCAGAGCACCTGACTCATATCGCACCCCATAAGCCCGACCATGATCACCAGGTCGAGGTTCGCTGCCGCCTGCCCAGTGACCGACCGATCTTCGAGTCAGTACCGGCATGACCGAGAACTCCTCGGCCGAAAAGTCCATTACGACGACGATGACCTCCGCCAAGGTGCGTTAGATGACGGGCCCGGATGGGCGCACGTAACCGACGAGGGGCAGGACCCATGGAAGCACGCATGAAGAGCGTGGCGAATCCCGACGTGATCACAGCGATCCAGCATCTCCACAAGGCGATTCACGCCGGTGGCGTCGACCCGCTCGTGCTCGAGCTGGTCCATCTGCGGGCCAGCCAGATCAACGGCTGCAGCCCGTGTGTGTTCGCCGGCGTCCAGTCGGCGAAGAAGCATGGAGAGACCGAGGAACGGCTGCACAACGTGGTCACCTGGCGCGAGACCCCGTTCTTCACCGAGGAGGAGCGGGCAGCGCTCGCGCTGACCGAGGCCGCCACCCGGATCCAGGACGGCGCGCCGGGCGTGACCGACGAGATCTGGGACGGTGCTGCCACCCACTTCGACGAGAACCAGATGTCCGCGATCATCCTGAACATCGCAATCACCAACTTCTTCAACCGGATCAACCACACGATCCGGGAGCAGGCTGGCAAGACCTGGTGAAGGCGGGCGGGCGTCATCCGTCCAGAGGCCGCGGTGGCGACGTGGCGAAGGACGTGATCGGCCAGCTCCACCGCTGACCGATCCAGCGCCACTTTCGGCAGGCCCCCGTCCTGGGCTCCCACCTTCGGGTGACCGCCGACAACCATCCCTTTGATGATCATCAGGGGCACATGACGATGAGCGACGAACTACTGGAACTGACCGTTACCGATGCCCGAGCCTGGCGGGAGTGGCTCAGCAGGCACCACGACAGCTCGGCAGGGGTGTGGCTGGTCCTCGCCAAGCAGAACACGACCCGGCCCACCAGCCTGACCTATGACCAGGCGCTCGACGAAGCCCTGTGCTACGGCTGGATCGATGGTCGGCTACGACGGCGGGATGAGATCACCTTCTGCCGGCGCTTCACCCCTCGCGGAAGGCAAAGTCCCTGGTCAGCGCGGAACGTTTCCATCGTCACCCGTCTGATCAGCGAGGGCCGGATGCATCCGGCCGGAATGACCGAGGTCGAACGCGCCAAGGCCGACGGCCGCTGGGACACGGCCTACGCGGGACAAGCCGGCATCGAGGTACCAGCCGACCTGGCCGCCGCATTGGCCGCGAAACCCCAGGCACAAGCGATGTTCGACATCCTCACCTCCCAAAACCGCTACGCCATTCTCTATCGAATCGCGAACGCCAAACGCGCCGAGACTCGAGCCCGCCGTATCACCCAGTTCGTTGACATGCTCGCCCGCGGCGAGGCGATCCACCCACAAAAGCGCGCCCTCGGCAGTTGAATGCGGGCCCACTCCTGTCCGCGCCTCGCTCCTCCAAGCCCACGCACATGGCGGCTCGGCGTTCGGCCAGACCCGGAACCTTACCCAGCCCCCCAAGAAAACCCGTCATGGGCGCAGGCTGGCTCAACAGCGGCCGGGCGCAAGGTGCCCCATTCCTTCAGCGCGGCCGCCAGGGTGTTCTGCCGGGAGGCGGCCGATCATTTGCCGACCACCAGCGACGCGGTCGCCTGCCCGTACTTGAGCGATCCGGCCATGCGCAGCAGGTCGGGCCAGCAGTCGGCGACCAGCGCTTCGTTCCAGCGGGCGCCCAGCAGCGGGCCGGCGTGCGGGTGCTTCTTGGCGATCTCGGTGGGGGTGTCGTCCTGTATCAGGGTGATCTTCCCCAGGTCCCGGATCCGTGGCGACAGTAGCTTCCCCACCAGGTCGAACAGGGCGAAGTTGATGAGCGTGGTTCCGTGGGTGTCGGTCGCGTGCTCGTCGATGGGGAGGTCGGTGGCGTTTCCCAGCAGCTCATCGAGTACGAACTGGGCTTCGCGCTGGGTCGGGATGAGGATCTTGGTGCCGTAGGTGGAGTGCTGGTCGGACACGTGGGTGTAGGTGGACAGCACCTTCCCGCCGTGGATGGGCATCTGTCGGGCGGTGGTCGACTTGCCGCGCACCGGGAAGCGCTGCCCGTCGGAGGAGCACATGGTGCCGCCGCCGAACACTCCTGCCAGCTCCAGACCGTGATGGTGGTTGACGATGCAGGTGTTGGCCTCCCGCAGCGTGTCCTCACGCACGTACCACTCGGCGGTCCAGGCCAGCACGTCGTAGGGGACGCCGCACGCCTCCGACATGCGCACCAGCCCCAGGTTGGTGGCCATCGCGATCAACACGGCCAGAATGTTGCGTTTCAGCTCGGCGGACTTGGCCTGTTTACGGCCCCCGGCGTGGGTGAAGCAGTCTCGGAAGCCCGTGCGTACGTCCAGCTCGATCAGCAACGAGGCGATCGGCGCGAACGGCAGCATCCCGGCCAGCTCGTCCTTCAGCTCCCCGGCCTCGGCAGGGACGTCCTCGGCCGTGAGCTTGGGGATCACCAAATTGTCATCACCGTCCAACCGGACCGCGCCGGTGTCGTCCGGCGCCGCGCCGGCCAGGGTCTTCTCCAGCTCCGCCAGCGCGGTGTGCAGCTCCTCCTTACCTTGGGCGATCGCGTCACCGGCGTCGGCGGGATTGCCGACCAGCGTGCAGAACGCGGCCTGCCTGGGCTGCTACTGCTGCGGCGTGTACAGGTAGGTCGACGGGTCGGCGTACCGGCGCGATCCCGACACGAAGATGTCCCCGGACCGGAGCCCGTCCCGCAGGCCCAAGATCACGCACAGCTCCCAGTAGTGGCGGAATGAGGTGTCGTCCCCGGTCTTGCGGGCCTTGTCCAGGTAGGGGGGTGGGCTGGTGGGGCCGGTTGACGAGCGGGTCGGCCAGCGGGGAGTAGGGCTGCACCTGGCCCAGCACCCGCAGCTCGGGCGCTTCGGCGATCAGGGCCTTGACCAGTTGGCCCCCGTCGCGGGTGTCGGTGAAGCGGCGTTTCCCGATGCCGTCCAGATAGACCAGGAAGGCGTCCGGAGGACGGTCGGGGTCCGCGCCTCGGGCGTAGGGCATGCCGTGCGGGAGCTCGGTGGTGGGAGTACGCCAACCGGCCGTGTAGGCCATCACCTCGTAGCGGGCGAGCAGTGCCTCGGCGAGCAGGACCGGGCCGAGCACCAGGACAAGGAGCGGGAATTCCATCACGCGATCAGCTCCCGTGTCCCGGTGCCACTGATCTTCACGACCAGACGCCGGACAGCGTCGACGGCGACAGCCTGCCCGACTCCGGCGATGGCCACGCAGGCCGCGGCGGCCGTATGGGAATGGCTTCGCCACCACATCGGGCTCTTGCTGTTCCTGCACAACGTCATGCAGATCTTCGTCGCCGCCGACCGCCGCTACCGTCCCCTGTACAACCGCGCCGTGGGTGCCCAGATCGCCAAGCAGCTGCGGTTGGCCGGTTACCAGCCCGACAGCGGCGTACCCGTGGTGCTGCTCAGCTACAGCGGCGGCGCCCAGGTCGCCACCGGCGCGGTCGAAGAACTGCACACCCAGCTGCGTGCCCCGCTCCTGCTGATCACTCTCGGTGGGTTCCACAACGGTGCCAACGATCTCACGCACGCCCATCACCTGTACCAGCTCACCAGCGACAGCGACGTGATAGAGCGGCTCGGCACCTGGATCTTCCCTCAACGATGGCGGCTGTTCCGCCGCAGTGCATGGAACCACGCCCTCCGCGCCGGAAAGATCACTGCACATGGGCTCGACCCCGCCACCCACATGGGGCAGCGCAGCTACATCAGCCCGGAGGCGCAGTTGCCCGATGGACGCAGCCACCTCGACCGCACCGCCGACGCTGTGGTCGCACTCATCCGGGGGCACCGCGGCGCGACCGCTGGGACACATGATCGGATGCCATGAGGCTCGGCCCTGGTGCGGCGTAGGTTGGCGCCGCACCCTGGGCCCACCGGCGACCCACTGGGCCGAGACTTCCGACGGACAGCGTGCGTGAACATCGCGCCGCAGAACGCTGCGTCCTGCGGCCGCGTGGTGTCGCACCGGACGAGTGACCGACTCAGTCGGCGGTGGTGTCCCAGCCGTAGTCGGGCAGGTCGAAGAAGTCGTCACCGTCCAGAGTGTCGGCGCTGCCGATGGCCAGTCCGTTCATCAGTGACTCGACCCCGGCTCGCACCGAGTTGACGAACATGCCCTTGTGGTTCTGGCCCAGATCGTCCTGCTGGCCGCGTACTTCGAACAGGACGGTGCCGGTGCCGTTCAGGGCGAACGCCGATCGGCCCTGGCCGGCGTACTCTCGGGTGTCCGGGTGGAAGTAGCGGCCGACGGCAGCGAGGGGCGACTGCGCGCCGTACTTTTCGATCAGCCCGTTGTAGACCGAAAGCGCGTAACGGCGTGACTTGTCCTGATCCAGCGCCGGCCATTCCGCCTTGTAGGCGGCGCCGTCCTGTACGCCGAGGGGCGGGTAGTCCAGTGAGAAGGTGATGAGGTCGCCGTCCTGGGGTCCGCCGGTCAGGCGATCGCACGGTCCCATGTGGTGCAGGTCGATGTAGGCGTCCACGGCGCCCTTCTCCTGGCGCAGGCCGACGTACACATCGCGGATCGCGCGCGACTCCGGAGCCAGGAAGAATCCCGCGTCGGTGTCCTCGCCGGGCAGATCCGCGGCCCGCGGCACGTAGTCGAGATCGGGGTTGAAGTCCCGGTTGAGGTCGTAGCCCGGGAGGTCGATGCCGTCACCGCGCACGCTGTGGTACCAGGCCGCGGGAGCGCCTTGCAGCTGCGGGAACTCGACCACCGTGTCGGCCCACGACAACACGTTGATGCGCCGGTTGAGCTCGCCGCCGTCGGGGTTGACCATCGGCATCGCGACCAGCGTGATGTCCTCGAGCAGCTGCCTCGTACGCGCGTCGCCGCCGCTGCCGAGGTCCTTGAGGATCGCCAGCAGTGCCTCGGTCCCGGTGCGCTCGTTGCCGTGGATCGCCGACGTCACCATCAGGACACGGTCACCGGTCCCGACGCGGGCCGCCCACAGCGGCCGGCCTTGTGAGGAGTGGCCCACGACCTCCACGTCGACGCGTCCACCGCTGGTTCGCTCTATCTGCGCCAGCGCGTCGGCGACCTGCTCGTGGCTGGACCAGCCGGACCAGGAGGGGTCCTCTTGGGTCCTGCAGTTTCCCGGTCCTTCCGCGTCCAGCGCGCTCGCGGGCGGGATGGTGACGATCGACGCGGTCAAAGCCATCGCCATTGTGGCGGCCATCATGCTCGTCCGGCCGCTGAAGAATCTCGGTGACGGGCTTCCCATGTTCCCTTCGGCTTTTCCTGGAAACCATTTGCGCAGCTGCACTACTGCTCCTCGCATAGATCAGCCAGGCCCGCCAAGGGATAGCGAAACCCCTGACGGAAAAGTCATCAGTGACGTTTCCATGGTGATCCGCCCAGAACAAGACTGGAATGCTGTCAGTTTCCTGAGTGTTCGTCGCCGCGTGGAGCGTTCATAAAGGTATGTCCGAATTATCGTTATGGTCAGGACCGTTATCGTCGTTTGCCGAGCTCATGGGCGTCGCAGCGTGGGGGGAGCGGAGGTCGGCCACGGGGGAGACGGCGTCTTTGATCTGTGCTGACGTCCCTGGGCCCCGGTGAAAAATGACGGTATGGCCCTATTTGGACACTGAGTGTGACACTTGTCATGCTCGGTTAGGTTTGTTACAAGAGTCATGTTGACCCGCGCCGGTCGCGTTGTTGCAAGTACGAAGGAAGGACGATTTATTCTGCGTCGCCTTGCCGGGGTGCCCCGACGCCCACGGCACCGGCGCGAGGACCAGGCAGTGTTCGTTCGCTAATCCTTCCCCGCCCTCCGTGAGGGCGATTTCCAGTTGGCGCGTCGCGCCGGAATTTCGTGACCTCAAGTGGTGGTGGAGTGCGCCCTGAAACAGTTTTCGCCTCCGCAGACGTACACCGATAAGGAGACTGCTCTTGTTCACAAAACCAGTTGTTCTGGCCATCGTCTTGGGCCTCACGATCTGGGGGACGGCCGCCACGGCGTCCGCTGATCGCACCACGCCGGGAGGTCCCTGGGTCCAGGACGCGCAGCAGGTCTCTCTCCAGCGCCTGCATACCTACGACGAGCTCACCGCCGCGCTGCAACAACTGGAGCAGCGCTCCAAGGGCGCGGTCGACGTGGAGTCGATCGGGAAGACGCACGAGGGCCGCGACATCTGGTCCGCGACGGTGGGCACCGGACCGACCAAGGTTCTCTACATCACGCAGCAGCACGGCAACGAGCCGCTGGGCACGGAGGCGGCCCTGCAACTCCTGCAGCGAATCGGCGCGTCGCAGGCCAAGTGGGCGGCTGACGTGCTCGACGACGTGACGCTTCGGGTCGTCGTACGCGCGAACCCTGACGGCACCGAACGGTTCCAGCGGCAGAACGTCGACCCGGACTGCTCTGGCCCCTTCTGCGCGCCCGGGGTGGGATTCGACATCAACCGCTACCACGACCCCGCGATGTCCCCCGAGGCCAATCCGGTGCCGGAGTCGGCCGCGATCCAGCGGATGGTGCGCTCGTGGCGGCCGGACATCACCGTGGACTACCACCACCAGGGCAGCTACCGCCAGCCCGACGGGTCCCTGGCGACCGCGTCGATCCTGTGGCCCACCAACGCCGGGGTGGCACCACAGGTCCTCGCCGACAGCAAGCGGGTCGCGGGCCTGGTGTACACCTCGCTGCAGCAGTACGGCTTCGCCAACGTCAGCCTCTACCCCGGCGACTCCCTCCCGGGCATCGCGCGCAACTCCTTCGGCCTGCAGGGCAGCGCGAGCCTGCTGGTCGAGCTGCGCGGTGACCTCGGCCAGAAGTCCGGCGGCTACCTGATCCGCACCGCCTACGCCTCCATGGCCGCGCTGCTCCAGGCCGCCGCGGACGGCAGCCTCGCCGCCGTCGACCCGGCGGTCGCCGACACCATTCCGGACCGCGGCGAGCCGATCGACCAGGACGGCGAAGAGTGACGAAGAATCGAATCACGTACGGCGTCGTGGCTCCGAAGCTGGCCAGCGTGAGCCTGGCAGTGGCGGCCCTGGTGGGCGCGTCCCTGCCGTTCGCGCCGCCCGCCGCCGCCCAGCCCGCGAACGCGCACTGCGGCACCTCCACCGGGGACACCGGCGCATCCGCGTGGACCAGCCACGCCGAGCTGCGCGAAGAGCTCCAGAGGCTCGAGTCGCAGCGCGCCGACGTCCTCGACGTGACACAGATCGGCGCGTCGAACCGCGGACGTGAGATCTGGGCCGCGCGCACCGGCACCGGCCCCAAGGTCGTGCTGATCACCAGCGAGATCCACGGCAACGAGAAGACCGGCACCGAGGCCGTGCTCTCCCTGCTGCGTGACCTGACCGTCGACACGCCGGCGGCCAAGCGCCTGCGCTCGCTGGTCACCCTGGTCGCCGTGCCCAAGATGAACCCGGACGGCGCAGAGCTCGACCGGCGTGGCAACGACCGCACCTGGGCCGAGGTCGTCGCGGACTTCCCGCAACTGGCGGGAGCGCAGCCGGCGTGGAACTACTACACCCAGCCGCGGACGGGAGACGACTACGCGACGCGCCCGGGCTTCGACGTCAACCGGGACTACCACCCGGACCTGAACTACGTGCCGCGAGCTGAGGACTTCCCCGGCTCCTCGTCCGAGCCGGGCTGGTACGTCCATCCGGAGTCCCGGGCCGTCAGGGACCTGTACAAGTCGCTGAAGGCAGAGTTCGGCGCCGTCGACACCTACCTCGACCTGCACCATCAGGGCCCCTGCGACCTCGATGAAAGCGGCGAGAACCAGGTGACCATGTCGTTGTCGGGCAAGTTCGTCGACGTGGAGAACCACCAGGAGTACAACCGCGGCTACCGGCTCGACTACTCCAAGCAGCTCACCCTGGCGGCGTACGACGCCCTGTCGCTCCGCGGGCAGTCGCCGTTCGGATCGTTGACCCTCTACCCGCAGGACATCGACCTGCCCGGTACCGGGCTCGGCTCGTTCGCGCTCAACGGCTCCGGCACCGTGCTGTTCGAGGTGCGAGGACAGACCCAGACCTGGGGCGCCAAACAGCGCGGGCAACTGGTTCAGACGGTCGCGAACGGACTCGACGCCATCATCGAGGCCGTGGGCACCGGTGCGGTGAACCAGATCGATCCCGTCCGGTACGACGACATACCGGAGACCCAGGACTAGGCGTGTAGCGAAGGGCGCCGCGTGGACAAGGTGGCCGCGCAAGCCGGCCTGGTGGGCCGCGGCCATCTCCAGCGACGCCCATACCGACGCCTCTTCCGCCAGGGTTCATCGCATGCTCGTGGTGGCGTCATCGGCGCTTCTCGGACGATCTCTTGAATCATGTGCTGCCCTTGATCGAACTGGGCACAGGCGGGGGCGTTGCCTCCGCGTCTTCTTTGTTGACCCGAGGTTCCAATGAAATTGATGGTCTTGAACCATCGGCATATGACGCCACTGATGGTGGCGCTCGCCGCGGCGACCACGCTGGCGGTCTCACCTGCCGCCGCGTACGCGGACGGCAGCCAGCCTGCGCCGGTCACCGGCGGAATTCCCTTGATCGACACGACCGAGAAGATCGGTCCGGGGATCAACCTGCAGCACATGAAGGCGCTCGACCAGAAGGGCTGGTACGACGCCCACTTCTTGACAGTGGACCTGTCCAACAGCGCGGTCGGCACAGACCTGCTGACCGCCGGACCGGTCGCGTTCGGCGGACCGCTCAGCGTGGCCGCCAACAAGGCCGGCGCCGTCGCGGGCGTCAATGGCGAGTTCTTCGACATCGGCAACTCCAACGCGGCGCTCGGTGGCGAGGTCCAGAACGGGCAGCTCATCAAGAGCGCCGACATCGGCGGTCGCCAGCACGTCGGTGTCAGCAACGACGGCATCGCCCAGCTCGTGGACCTCACGGTCAAGGCGACCGCGAACTTCGCGGGCGCGGACCACGCGGTCCTGTCGATCAATGCCGCGAACGGCGGCGGGGTCCCCGCGGACGGCCTGATCGCGTTCACGTCCGCGTGGGGCGACTACAGCCGCAACCGCGGCCTGGGGGGCGTGGGCAACGACCAGATCGCCGAGGTGCTGGTCGAGAACGGCTCGGTCGTGTCGGTCACGCCGAACGGTCCCGCGGGCTCGGGGGCGATCCCGGACGACGGCTTCGTACTCGTCGGGCGCGGCGCCGCGGCGACCGCCATCCGCGCGCTGCAGCCCGGCAACCCGGTGACGCTCAGCTACGAGCTCGCCGACAACGTCGCCAAGACGATGAAGTTCGCGCTCGGCCACGGCGGCACCACTGTCTCCGGCGGCCAGGTCGTCGGCGGCCTCGACACCTCGATCGCCCCGCGTACCGCGCTCGGCTTCAAGGACGGCGGCCGCACGCTCGTGCTCGCCACGTGGGACGGCCCGGGCGGCACCGGCAAGGGCGGCGTCGGGATCGACAAGGAGGCGCGCGACCTCGTCGCGATGGGCGTGGAGACCGCGGTCAACCTCGACGGCGGCGGCTCGACCACGATGGTCGCCCGCGCGCTCGGCGAGAATGACGCGACCGTCCGCAACCTCCCGTCCGACGGCCACGAGCGCAACGACCCGAACGGCGTGGGGGTGTTCGTCGCGAAGGGCGACGGCAAGCTGCACGAGCTCCTCGTCAAGCTCGCGCCGGGTGCGGCGTCGGCCGACGGCGGCGTGAAGGTCTTCCCTGGGCTGCACCGTACGCTCGTCGCGGAGGGCGTCGACGACCACCAGACGCCGGTGGAGGTCGACCCGAAGTCCGTACGGTGGTCCGCTCGGGGAGCGTCCGTCAGCGGCGGCACGATCGAGGCCCCGGCCAAGGAACATGGCTCCGTCAAGGTCGAGGCGCGGGTGGGTCACGAGAAGGCGCACGAGGAGGTCACCGTCCTCAACCCGGTCAACAGCGTCGAGTTGTCGTCCCAGCGCCTGTCGATCGCCGACGCGACGCCCGCCAACGCGGTCACCGTCTCCGTGACGGGTCGTGACGACCAGGGCT
Organism: Nonomuraea marmarensis; assembly: GCF_043197025.1. Classification (NCBI taxonomy): domain Bacteria; kingdom Bacillati; phylum Actinomycetota; class Actinomycetes; order Streptosporangiales; family Streptosporangiaceae; genus Nonomuraea; species Nonomuraea marmarensis. The sequence goes on along the minus strand of NZ_JBICRM010000073.1, from coordinate 3,665 downwards.
ACACGGCCCCGATCGACCCGCAGGACCTCTCACTCGACTACGACCACAACGTCGTCGACATCCAGCCCGTGGACGGCAAGCTGAAGATCACCCCGCTCACCGCCGCGGGCACGGTCCTCACGGTCTCGGTCGGCGGCAAGTCGGTCCAGCTCCCGATCACGGTCGGCGTTCAGACCACGACGGTCTACGACTTCGACGACGACGTGCTCGCCCACTGGCGCAACAACAGCACCGCGGCCACGACGTTCTCGGTGGACCCCGACGGTCTGAAGATCGACTTCAACGCGATGCGCAACGTGGGCATCGTGGCGGCATCGGCGGCCCGGCGCATCCAGGTGCCCGGCCAGCCGCTGCGCGTGAGGGTGCGGATCAAGTCGAGCATCAGCGTGCCGAACGGCCTGACCTACCTGGCCTACTACGACGCGACCGGTAAGAGCACCGGCGTCTACGGCACCGCCCTGGCCGCGAGCGCCGACTGGCAGGACGCGACCTTCACGCTGCCGGCGAACGCGGCGTTCCCGATCTCGATCTCGGGCTTCCAGGGCATCAACACGAGCGTCGCCCAGCAGAAGGCGGGCACGTTCGTTCTGGACCGCATCGAGGCCGACGTCCCGACGTCGATCGACCTGCCTGCCCAGCCCGACCTGCAGCCCGACTCGCTCATCTCCGACAACGGCTCGCTGATCGAAGGCCACGACACGTGGCAGTTCGCCACACTGTCGGACGTGCAGTTCACGGCCGACAACCCGGCGCTGACCCAGGTCGCGACGGCCGCCATCAAGCGGATCCGCCAGACCAAGCCCGACCTGATCGTCCTCAACGGTGACGTCACCGACCGCGGCCTGCCGCAGGACCTCGCGCTTGCCCGCCAGGTGCTCACCGACGCCGGGTGCGACCTCATCCCGGTCGGCCAGGAGCCGTCGGAGAACAGCACGCCGGACCCGAAGGCCGGCTCGATCCCGTGCTACTACGTGCCGGGCAACCACGAGTCCTACGGCCTCAACAACACCCAGTCCGACCTGACGAACTTCATCAACGAGTTCGGCCGGCCGTACCGGACGTTCGACCACAAGGGCACGCGGTTCATCCTGCTCGCCAGCTCGATCGGGTCGCTGCGCGGGACGGCGTGGGACCAGCTCCCGATGGTGCAGCAAGCGCTTGCCGACGCCAAGAAGGACCGGTCGGTGGACAACGTCATGGTGTTCGCCCACCACCCGGTGGACGACCCCGCCGAGGCGAAGTCCAGTCAGCTCGGCGACCGCGACGAGGTCGCGCTCATCGAGAACCTGCTCACGGACTTCCGTGACTCCTCGGGCAAGGGCGCCGCGATGGTCGGATCCCACGCCCAGATCGCCAACGTCCACCGCCTCGAGGGCGTCCCGTACATGGTGTTGCCGTCGTCGGGCAAGGACCCGTACGGCACGCCGGACCGCGGCGGTTTCACCGGGTGGGTCGACTGGTCTGTGGACCCGCGGCGGAACGCGGACCAGCAGTGGCTCGAGGCCGAGGTGCGCGCCTTCGCGCAGTCCATCACGCTCAACACCCCGGACTCGCTTGAAGTGAGTGAGACGGCGCAGGTCTCGGGCAGCATCGTGCAGCCGGAGGGCGTGTCGACGGGCACGCGTGTGGTGCCGCTGCGGTACCCGATGTCGGTCGACTGGAGCGGCTCGTCCAACCTGGCGATCGGCAGCGGCAAGGCCGCCATCGACGCGGCCCGCCACAAGGGCAAGGTCGCGATCCTCGACCCGCAGACCCGGACGCTCACCGCGCTGAATCGTGGCTCGGTGACCGTATCGGTGACGAACGAGTCGATGCGCGCCTACACCGACGACAGCTCGCTCGCGCCGATCACGACCTCGAAGACCATCCAGGTCGTACGCGGCAGAAAGTGACCGTCACCAACACCGGCACGCAGCCGCCGCGGATCGGCCGCTGGGCGGTCTGACGCGAAGCGGCGAGGGCGAGCACGTACGTGCTCGCCCTCAGCTCGTTACGGGTCATGAACCACCAGTAGCCCGGGGTGAACGGGCACGCCGCGTCACCGGTGCGCCCGGTCGGACAGAGTCGGACGTTTGGTATCGGACCCATGGGTCCGCTATCATCCTCAACCGGACCCCCGAGTCCGATTTAGCGCCCTCTATCGGCGTACCTGGCCGGAACGAATGAGGTCGGCGCGTCCGCAGGCACCTTCCGGCCGCCGCCGGCGTTCAGCTTCTTCAAGATGGCCACCGCGGCCATCAGATCGGCGGTGCCTGGGCCGCCCTGGAAATCGATCGTCGCTAGCACGTTCGGGGTGAACTGCCGCAGGTAGGAATAAGAGGCGTGCATTGCCGACAGGTGGCCGTGGTCCTGGGGAGCGGCCGCCACTCGCCCGCCACCGTCTCCCGTAGCCTGCTCATCCCGATCCGCTCCCGCAGCAGGCCACTGACCTGTTCGTCGGGAATCGACGGGTCGGCCAGCACCGGAAGGATCACATCCATCAGCAGCTGGCGGGTCTCACCCTTCTTCGCCCACTCGACCAGCGCCTCATCGGTCTTGGTCTTGGCCCGCGACTCCCGCGCCGACACCGCCTGGTCGAACAACGCGACGACCTCATCCAGCAGGTCCACCGCCGACTGCGCCGCCACCGCCAACAGGATCGGATACCGACGCTCTGGATCGCGGCGCTCCAGCGCCTGGTTGGTGGACCGGCGGCCCACCGTCGCCAGGAACCGGCGCCGCTCCGTCGGCAACGCCGACAAATCCAGCAGATGCGCGTCCATGCCGCGCAGCCACTCCAGCTTCTCGATGGTCGCCTTCACCGACTTGGCCGTCGCCTCCACCGCCGGGGTCGTCAGCCAGGCCAGCGGTGTCATGCCCCGCCCGACATCCACCGCCAGCATCCGATCCAGATCGCTACAGACCTGCTCGGTCAACAGATCGGCCACCGTCTCATGGGTGAGGTCGGTGGCCGCCTTACGCGCCGTCCCGACCATCTCCATGAGGGTGACCACACCCGGCCGGATCACTTTCGCCGCGATCAGGTACTCACGCGCCAGGTTGAACAACAGCGTCGGCGAGTCGTGCTCCATCGCCCGGTCCAGTAGGAACTGCTCCAGCTCCTTGAACGCCGCGCTGCCCGGCGAGGCATGCACCCATCCCAGATACTTCACGACCGACCGCAGGTGATCGGTTGACGGGGTATCAAGTGCGAAAGTGCCGCAAGCCACAGGCGGTCAGCTGGTTCGTACCGCACCCGCGGGACCTGTCGGCGTAGGACCGCGTTCTGATGGCGTAGGACCAGCAGTTCCGCCTCCTTGGAGACGCTCCTCCGTAGCAGCAGCGCGGGCAACGACAGCAGGCGTCGGGTGACGGCGTACACGGTGGACAAGATCACGAAATATGATCCCAGGTGGCCCGAACCCGCCGCTCGGCGCCCTCACCTCGTCTGTCCCACGGGACGAAAGCCTCTACCCTGGAAGCGATTCGAGTTCTTGAGCCCCACACGGTACGGGGGCGCACGCTGGTGCGCCCCCGTCAACTGTCACCTCACCTTAGTGGCGGTCACCGCGCTACCGCCGGCGGTTGCTCACGACGGTGAACGAGGCCTCGGCGACCTTGCTGCCGACCGTGACGCTCACGGTCTTGTCGCCGGCCTTCGTCTTGGACGGCACGGTCAGGGTCTT